>DASSGJ010000210.1:0-13790 GCA_035693545.1 Candidatus Acidiferrum sp. | reverse complement strand
CGCGCACCTGGCCGTAATCGCCATGGGACTCCGCGGCATGCAGATCGAAGAAAACGCCAAGCGGCTGAGCGCCAATCTCGACGGCCTGCGGAAGCACATGCAGAACTTCAGCGAACCCTTCGACAAGCTGGGCACGCACCTTAAAAACGCGCAACAGTCTTACACCGAAGCCGACAAGCGCCTGGAAAAAGCCACCAACACCCTCGAAAATCTGCTGAACAGCAACGACGTGCGCCAGCTTGAACTGGAGGACGAACAGGGAGCGTTGACCCTGCCGCCCCCGACTGCGGCGAAGAAGACCGCAGGATGAAAGCCGCTAGCGCGGCGCCTGCATCGTATTCTTTTTGGATTCCAGCCGCTCGTCCATCTCATCCAGCGACCGCGGCCAATCCTCGCGCAGCAGCCGGCTCAGCGCCCGGTCCGCGAGCAGCTTCCCACCCGTCTGGCACCGCGGGCAATAATTCGTCTCATTCGACGCATACCGGATCCTCTGAATCTTCGTCCCACACCGTTTGCAAGGCAGTCCATACCGTCCGTGGACAAACATCTCTTCCCGGAACGCCGTCACCTTTTCCGGAAACTTTCCGCGCGCTTCCTCGCGCAGCAACTTCGTCCACGACGTCAGTGTTTCGCCGGTCGCCTGAAACAATCGGCCAATCGCCTCCGCCTGCATCCGCTGTGTCAGCACCACCGGCGAAAGCTGCGCGTGAAAAAGTATTTCGTCTGAATACGCATTCCCGATTCCGCTGAACAAATGCGGATCCGTCAGCGCCCGCTTCAGCGTATGATTCTCCGAAACGAGCGCCTCGGCAAAAGTTTCTCGGGTAGCTGAAAGTACCTCCAGCCCGCCCGGATCGATCGCCGCCATCGCCGCTTCATCCGCAAAAAGATGCAACGAAGCCCGCTTCTGCGTCCCCGCTTCCGTCAGCGTCAAAGTTCCAGAATCAAACTCCAACGCTGCCAGCGTCCGTCTTCCATCCGGCACAACCGCTTTGCTCTTCCAATGCAATCGCCCCGCAATCATCAGGTGAAACACCAGCCACATTCCATTCTCAAACCCCAACGCAATCCGCTTCCCGATCCGCCGCAGTTCCACAACTTTGCGTCCTTGCACGGAATCAACCGCAGGCGCTGCCGTCCTCAGGAGAAACGGTCCCGCAATCCGCGCCCGCTCGAGCACACGTCCGAGCACGCGCTGTTCCAGCGCTTCGATGTACACCACAATGTCCGGGAGTTCAGGCACGTTCGGATTCCCTCACACACAAAGCGTGGCTCACGAACCGAATCAGTATCGCGGAGCGCCAAGTGGCGCCACCAGCCGGATCGAGATCACAAAGTTCCCTCGCTGCTTTCCTACAAGCTCAAAACTCGCCACATTGTCCGCACCACCTGTCGAGGAGGCGCGCACCGGCGTGCCACCTTGCAACTCCGCGACGTCAGGCGCCAGATTCCGCGCTTCCAGGTTCACCTTCGCCGTGCTTCCCTTCACTCGCACCGTCAGTTTGCGATGCTGTCCAGGAGCGAGCGAGGCGCTTCCAGCTTCGAGTTCCAACGAAACAAATACCACTGTAAACGGAGGCGAACTCTTCTGCCCGCAGGTCACCTGCACCTCTGCCGGCCCAGGTTGCAAATCAGCGGGTGGAAGAACTGCAAGATAGGCGGGCGAAGAAGCAAGCACAAGGCCGGGCAGACCGTGAACCAGGACGTGGTTGGCGTCCGCATCGCCGCAGAACCCGTGACCCATAAATTCAAAGCGGTCGCTCAAGGAAGCTACCCTTGGAGCGGTGGCAATTTCTTGTGTGGCCGAAGGCGACTCCACGGGCGTGACAACCGTGCTCCCGACTTTGCCAGCACGTCCCTGAATCGCGGCATAGATTTTCCCAGTGTTCAAGGGCGCGACGAACATGGCCCGCCCCGTTGCATCCGTCTTCAATGTGTCTCCGTTCGAGAACTCTACGGTAACGCCCGGAGTGAGGCGGCCTCCGACATCGAGAACCGCCAGGGTGGCGTGCTCCCCACTGACGAGTTTGTGAGGCAAAAGCAAGATCCGGGCGCCGGAAGCGGGAGGGGGTTCCTGGGAGCAAAGCCCAGGAACCATAAAAGGAAGCAGCACAAACGACAGCCAAAGCTTTTTCGAGGGCTTCAGGGAGATGGGCACACCGAGATTGTAGTGGAGATTCAGCCACCACAGAAGGCCGGGAGGCCGTCCAGGGATGCCGGCGAGGCTTGCCATGCACCCAGGGGCATCGAGTATTCTTGCGATTTGACCGCAGGGTAAGTGTTAGGTATCGAAAGGTAATCAGTTGGATGCAAAGTCTTTCCGAGCAGCAAGGTGTCTGCTAGCGTGGATAGTACAGAAAGACCGGGGTGTCTACGCCGGGGGTACTTGTTGTGTTCACGGCAAGGCTTGAAGGAGAGGCTGTGCAGATCGTCAGCAGCGGCTTGTCAGACGTTGGGCGTGTGCGTACCAACAATGAGGACTCCTTCCGCATCGTGGAACCTCTGAACCTTTTCATCCTGTCGGACGGGATGGGAGGCGAGGCGCACGGCGAAGTAGCCAGCGCCATGGCCGTTGACGTCATCAACAAGTATTGCGAATCGGAGAAAGAAGACTCCGGCGCCACGGTGCTGAACGAAGTTCCTGCAAACATCAGCTCACAAACCCGGTGGTTGAAAAACGCCGTAGCGAAAGCAAATTTCCAGATTTACCAGGCAGCGCAGAAAAATCCTGAACAGCGAGGCATGGGGGCGACGATTACCGCCCTGTGGCTGAAAGACACGTTGTTGAGCATCGCGCATGTGGGTGACAGCCGGGCTTATCTGTTGCGCAGCGGAAACCTGCAGCAACTGACGAACGATCATTCTCTGGTCGCCGAGCAGGTTCGCCGCGGTTTGATTACACCGCAGCAAGCGGAAGAGAGCGAAATGCAAAGCGTGTTGCTCCGGGCGCTGGGAGCTCATCCGGAAGTGGAAATTGACACGGACGAGGTGGAGATTATTCCCCGCGACGTTCTGCTGCTGTGTTCGGATGGCCTGACGCGCATGGTGACCGAACCTGAAATTGCCGGCGCGCTGCAGGCGGAGACTGTCCCTTCGGCGGCAGCGGAACGATTGATTGCGCTGGCGAACGATAACGGCGGGATTGACAACGTGACGGTAATTGTCGTGCGTTTCGAGGACGACGCCAACAAGGGTTGGTTCTCCTGGATGCGTCGCGGCTCGGCCAAGAAAGACTAGCACCTCCGCGGAGGGGATGCATGGCGAAACTCAGCCTGATGTTTGAAAACAAGCTGGTCAAGGAAGTGCCGATCGGCAGCCGCCCGGTGACCATTGGCCGCTCGCCGGACAATGATCTTCCGGTGGATAATCTCGCGGTGTCCAATTATCACGCGCGCGTCTATTTCGAAGCAGGGCGGCTGGTGGTGGAAGATCTGGACAGCTTGAATGGAACGTTTGTGAACGACTTGCGGGTGGAACGCGCCACGCTGCACGACGGCGATTCCATCTGGGTCGGTAAACATCACATCAAAGTGGACGCAACTGCCGACGCCGCAATTCCCTGGGACACGGGACGCAAAACCGCCGCGCCGAAAATCAACGAGACCATGGTGCTGGACACGAGGGTCCGCCGCGAAATGCTGCAGCAGGCGGCCGCCATGGGAGAGCGCGCACAATTTTCGGCCGGGCGCATGAAGGTTGCCACGCTGGTGGTTCTGAGCGGCAACATTGACATCAAGGAATACACCCTCACCAACAAGCTTACGGTTATCGGCAAGTCCCCCATGGCCACGGTGCGGTTAAAGGGCTGGTTCAAGCCGAAGATGGCCGCGCAGATCAACCAGCGCGACGACGGCTATTATCTCGGCACAGGCGACAAAGTTCCGAGCGTGAACGGCGTGCCTATTCCGGGAACTGTCCGGCTGAACGACGGCGATTTGATTGAAGTCTGCGGCGTCCGCATGAATTTCATTTTCCGCGAATAGTTCTCAACCCCAATGCCAAACGCGCCCGAAGGAGGCCGCCAGCACGGAAGCGTGTATCGCTTCCGGGAACTGCTCGCCACCTGGTGGCATCACCGCGCGGTTTTCCTGATCAGCGTGGCGATCACAATTCTCTCGTTGGGCGTGTACATCTTCACGTTCATGGGCGATCGAAATACGCCTCTGTTTGATTTCCTGAAGCGCTTTGAATACAGCACGCTGGACACGCGCTTCCGTTACCGGCCGGCGAAATACTCGCCTCCGGATCCCCGTATCGTGGTAGTGGCGATTGATCAGCGGTCGCAGGAAGTGTTGGGGAAATGGCCGTTTTCACGAAAATATTTTGGAGAGATGCTGGATGCGTTGCGCGAGGATGGGGCACGCGTGGTTGCGTTTGACGTGACGTTTGACAAGCCCGACCAGACCGCCGCTCCCATCCGGGCGCTTTGGGGACAGATCGAAAACGACAAAAAGAACGGGAAGCGGCTCGACCCGAAGCTTGAAGCGCAAGTGTTGGGACTGGCGAAGGAGTTCGACGCGGACTCGCAATTCGCCGCGGGGTTGCGGCGCTTCGGGCCAGTGGTGCTGGGCAATTTCTACCTGCAGTCGAATGAAATTCAGGGGATTGATGACGCGACTCTGAACAAATATGCGGAGATGGTGCAATGGTATTCGCTGAACCGCAATGCGCTGAATCCCGCGACGGGCAAAGCGGACTTTGCGGCCCTGCTGAATAATTATCAGTACGAAGGGACGCTGTTCACGGCGACGATCGCGAACATTCCGCAACTGGCGCCGCCGGAGAACGACGAAAAAACTTCGATCGGTTTCTTCAACATCTCGTCCGACGCCGATGGAGTTTTGCGGCGAGGTTTGCTGGTGCTGCCGTTTGGCCGGTCGAGCAATCCGGATGACATCGATTTGTATGGCTCGCTGGAAGTTCAGACCTTGCGGCTGTACCTGGGATTAAAGTCGGAGCAGGTGACAGTGAACTACGGACCGGCGGGTGTGGCATCGGTGCAGTTCGGAGACAAGCTGACCGTGAGGCCGGATTGGCTGGGCCGCGTCCTGATCAACTATCGCGGGCCACGCGAAACCTATCCGTATAAGTCGCTCGCGGACGTGGTGAATCACAAATGCAAGCCCGGAACGTTCCGCGACAAAATTGTGCTGGTGGGCGCTTCGGCAACGGGCATCGGGGATTTGCGCACTCCTCCGTATGGAGGAATCGATTATCCGGGACTGGAAGTGCACGCCAACGTGATTGACAACATGCTGAACAACGGATTTCTGATCCGTGGAGCGCACCAGGAGATTCTGGACCTGCTGCTGATTCTGATTTTCGGAATTCCCCTGGGAACTGCGATGGCTCTGGTTTCTCCGCGCTGGATGTGGTTTGGCCTTGCGCTGCTGATTCCCTTCGCCTTCTTGATTTATGTTTCGTTCGTGCGCGGTTATTGGTTGAACTTCACGTTGCCGGCCGGGACGCTGACAGCGAACGTAATGCTTGTGTCCCTGTACCGGGCGCTCGTGGAAGAAAAAGAAAAGCGCAAAGTGCGGTCGGCGTTTGGGCAATATTTGAGTCCAGAAGTCATCCGCCGACTGCTGGTGAATCCGCAGCTCGTGGAACCGCGGAAAACGGAAATCACTGTGATGTTCAGCGACATCCGCGGATTCACGACGATTTCCGAAAAACTGGACGCGCAAGACCTGGCGCTTTTCCTGAACGGCTATCTTTCGGACATGACGAAAATCGTTTTCGATACCCAAGGCACGCTTGATAAATACATCGGTGACGCAGTGATGGCGTTCTGGGGCGCGCCGTTTGAAGAACCGGACCATGCCGCAAATGCGTGCAACGCATCCCTGGCAATGATGAAAACAGTTCGGGCGATGCAGAAACAATGGGCGGCCGAAGGAAAACCACGATTGGATATAGGCATTGGCCTGAATTCGGGTTCCGCCAGCGTGGGTAACATGGGTTCTGCACTGCGGTACGGTTATACGGCGCTGGGCGACACGGTGAATTTGTCGTCCAGGTTGGAGGGACTGAACAAGGAATACGGGACGCATATCCTTGTGAACGAGTCGACGTACGCAGCCGTCAAAAGTGACGGATTCCTTTTCCGGGAGCTGGACGTAATCCGGGTCAAAGGGAAATTGCAACCGGTCACAATCTACGAACTGGTGGGAAATCTTTCTGAGCTCGAGAGAGACCCGGGTTACAGCGAACTGAAGCAAAGATTAAAAGATTTCGCGGCGGCAAGGGAGCTATACCGCAAACGGGATTGGGAGCAGGCGCAACACGCGTTCCAGGAGATTCTAAACCGCACGCCAGACGACGGGCCGTCCCGCATGTACTGGAAACGTTGTCAGGAATACCTCTTCGACGAACCGCCCGTTGGATGGGACGGCGTTTTCACGATGACGCACAAGTAGTGGCCGGTTGAATTAGCTCTAAAGGAAAAGACGCCTGCCGCAGACCCTTCGGCTTAGCTAAGGGCAGGCGGCGGGCGCAAAACAATGCGACAGGGTCAGGGCTTGGTGATGACACCGCAGGCGATGCGCGGCGGCGCGCCGCTGCCAGTGCCTCCCGCAACCGCATGAATCACGATGGCCGTGCCGCCATTGCTGAAGACGGAGCGATCGTCATCGCCCATGGTCACGTTCGGAGCGACCGTGGAGACGTGAGCCGTGCCGTCTTTGCCCACGATCAAGGCAAAATCAGGAATATCTCCCGCTGGCGCTGAGTCGTGCGAATGGCCGGCCGCAGCGAAATGCGGCCCTGCGGTTTTGAAATCCGGGGGGTCGCACTTTGCCACCTGGTGAATGTGAATGGAGTGCTCTCCGGGAGGGAGCTTCTTGATGTCCAGCACAATTTTGACGCCCGACGCAGCCGGAGAAAGTGTGGCCGTTCCAACGGCCTGGCCTTCAGCATTCGCGATGCTTACAACGACAGGTTTTGCAGAAGCGGGAGACTGCTGGGCCATGGCGGCCCCGGAAAGCGAAAACAGCGCTGCGGCGCAGGCGAGAATCTTCATGAGTGTCCTCTCCGGTTAGAGAATGATGGATCGCGCGGAAACCCGAAAACAAACTCCCCTACTGTACCCCAAACCCCCGGAGCCGGGTGTGAATTTGTGGGTAAAGGAGCGTATGACGCATACGCAATGGCCGCGTTCCTCGCCCGAGAAGGGAAAGTGCAAATTACCTGTCGAGGAAGTTGGGCGGACAAGTCCCCAAACGATTGTTGGGCAAAATTTCCTGGAATGTGCCAGCCATATTGGCCTGTTCACGAGTGTCGGCGCAACCGAGCGGCGAGAAAAGCAGCTTTCAACGACAGCGGAAATGCGTCTGATGAGTGGACCCTCAGCCTTGCGGTGAATGGCGCAAACCGCGTACCCAAACTGGGCGGTTTGATAGTCTAATAGGCGTATAAGGGTCGAAGAATCCTGGGCGCAGGGGCGCACATTGATAGTGTCCGCGTTCAACAAGTCAGGGTAACCAACACGAATTTATGTGGATTGTCCGCTTAGCGCTTTCCCGGCCGTACACTTTCATCGTAATGGCGATCGTGCTCGTCTTGCTCGGAGCGTTCGTCATTCCGCGCACTCCGACCGATATTTTCCCAGAGATCAATATCCCGGTCATTTCCGTGGTGTGGACGTACACGGGTCTGCAGCCACAGGAGATGGAGCAGCGGATCACCTCGAACGTCGAGCGGGGCCTGATGGTGCTCGTCAACGACATCGAACACGTGGAATCGCAATCGCTGAACGGGATTGCCATCATCAAAATTTACTTCCACCCCGGGGCGAATATCCAAACGGCCCTGGCCCAGACGACCGCCATTTCGCAGACATTTTTGCGAAATCTGCCACCCGGCACCACACCGCCGCTGGTGATTATTTATTCCGCGTCCACAGTTCCAGTTCTGCAGGTCGGCCTGAACAGCGACAGCCTGAGCGAACAGCAGATGTTTGACTACGGGAACAATTTCATACGCACGCAGATTTCGACGGTGCCGGGCGCTTCGATGCCGTTTCCCTATGGCGGGAAGTCGCGCGTGGTTTCTGTAGACATTGATCCAACCGCGATGCAGGCAAAAGGCCTGTCCCCTGTGGACATCGTGAACGCGGTGAATGCCCAGAACCTGATTCTGCCGACGGGCACGGCAAAGATGGGAACCCTGGAATACAACGTGGAAATGAACGGCAGCCCGAAGACCATCGCCGAGCTGAACGACCTGCCGGTGAAGACAGTCAACGGCTCGACCATTTATCTGCGGGACGTCGCCCATGTGCGCGACGGTTTTACGCCGCAGACGAACGTAGTTCTCACCAACGGCCAGCGCGGCGTGCTGATGAGCATCTACAAGACCGGGAACAATTCCACACTCTCCATCGTCGACCGCGTGAAGCAGGTGTTGAGAGACTATGCGCCTTCACTGCCCAGCAGCCTGAAGGTGAGCAATTTTTTTGACCAGTCGATTTATGTACGCGCGGCGATTCAGGGCGTCTTGCGCGAGGCAGTGATTGCAGCGTGCCTGACGGCCATCATGATTCTGCTGTTCCTGGGGAACTGGAAAAGCACGCTGATTATCGCGGTTTCGATTCCGCTTTCAATCCTGGTCAGCCTGCTGTGCCTGAGCGCGCTGGGAGAAACGATCAACATCATGACGCTCGGCGGGATGGCGCTGGCCGTGGGCATCCTGGTGGACGACGCCACGGTGGAAATCGAAAACATTAACCGCAACCTGGCGATGGGCAAGGAAACGGTACAGGCGATTCTCGATGGCGCGCAACAGATCGCTGTACCGGCCTTTGTTTCGACGCTGTGCATTTGCATCGTTTTCCTGCCGATGTTCTTTCTATCCGGCGTTGCGAAATACCTGTTCGTGCCGCTGGCGGAGGCGGTGATCTTCGCGATGCTGGCGTCGTATATGTGGTCACGCACGATTGTGCCGACGATGGCGATGTACCTGTTAAGCGCAGAAGACGAATATCAAGCCGATTTGCACGTGGGCGAAAAGATGGGTTTCTTCCGCCGGTACCAGCAGTCTTTTGAGCACTCCTTCGAGCGGCTGCGCGGAGGATACCGCCGGGCGTTGACCTCGGCTCTCGACCACGCCTGGACTTTTTCGGTGTTGTTTCTGGCGTTTTGCCTGCTGTCGGGAGGGCTGGTGTTTTTCCTGGGCCGCGACTTTTTCCCAAGTGTGGACGCGGGGCAAATCCGGCTGCACATGCGTGCGCGGACGGGCTTACGCGTCGAGGAAACGACGAAACTGGCCGATCAAGTCAATCAGTCGATCCATCAGGTGATTCCGGCTCGAGATCTACAGACCGTGATTGACAACGTGGGATTGCCATATTCGGGCATCAATCTGACCTACAGCAACTCCGGAACAATCGGCACCTCCGACGCGGAAATCCTGGTGCAACTGAAGCAGGAACGCGGAAAACCGACGGGCACCTATATCAATGAGTTGCGGCGGCGCCTGGCCAGCGAGTTCCCAGGCGTGCAGTTTTTCTTTCAGCCAGCGGACATCGTGACGCAAATTCTGAATTTCGGAACGCCGGCGCCGGTGGACATCGAAATTATCGGCGTGAACCAGCCGGCCAACTATGAAATCGCGCAGCGTCTCGCCAACAAGATGACGCACATTCCGGGCGCGGTTGACGTGCACGTACAGCAAGCGTTCGACGCGCCGACCCTGTACATGGACCTGGATCGAACGAGGTCGCAGTACGTGGGCATGCAGGCGCGGGACGTGGCGCAAAACCTGCTGGTTTCGCTGTCCTCCAGCTTTCAGACCTCGCCAAATTTCTGGCTGGATCCAAGGAACGGGGTCAGCTACAACGTGGCGATACAGACGCCGCAATACCGCATGGACACTTTTCAGGACCTGCAAAACACTCCGATCACCGGAGCCGCAGCGGGGGTGACACCACAGATTCTGGGCAATCTGGTGCATACGAAGACCGTGGCGAGGCCGGCGTCCGTCTCGCATTACAACGTGCAGCCGATGATCAACGTGTACGCGTCGGTGTACCAGAGAGATTTGGGGAGCGTCGCGCAGGAAGTGCGCAAACTGGTGCACGAAGCCGAACAAAATTTGCCGCGGGGAAGCCACATCGTGATCCGGGGCCAGGTGCAGACCATGGACTCTTCCTTCCTTGGGCTGGGCATAGGCTTGATTGGCGCGATTGTGCTGGCATACCTGCTGATCGTGGTGAATTTCCAATCGTGGCTCGATCCCTTCATCATCATCACGGCGTTGCCGGGCGCGCTTGCCGGGATTTGCTGGATACTCTTAATCACCCACACCACTCTGAACGTGCCCTCGCTGACCGGAGCCATCATGTGCATGGGCGTGGCGACGGCGAACAGCATTTTGATGATTTCTTTCGCAAGAGAGCAGATGATAGAGGGTAAAGCGCCGCGCGAGGCCGCGCTGGAAGCCGGCTACGTGCGCATACGTCCCGTGATCATGACGGCTTTGGCGATGATGATCGGCATGGTGCCGATGGCGATTGGGCTCGGCGAAGGCGGCGAACAGAACGCGCCGCTGGGCCGGGCGGTGATTGGCGGGTTGTTGTTTGCCACTGTGGCGACCTTGTTTTTTGTGCCGTGCGTGTTTTCGATTATCCACGGATGGCTGGAACGGCGCAGGCACCGAATACCGGGAATGGAACCGGCGGCGTCCTGAGAGATTATTTGAATTCGGAGCGATGGGATGACAACTGAAGTGATGGCAGGCAGTGACAGAGGCGGGCCGGGGAAGAAACGGAGCCCGCTCTTCACGATCTTCTTCGTGGTCGTCGTGGCATTGGTGGTTGTGGGCGGCTTGCTGCTCTTCCAGCGGCGTGTGCAGTATCAGGCGCTTGCAAACGAAACCGAAGCCGCAGCGATACCAACCGTGGCGATCATTCATCCGAGCGTGGAAACAGGCGACGAAAACCTGGTCTTACCCGGAACATTGCAGGCGTACGTTGAGTCCCCCATCTATGCGCGAACCAACGGGTATCTGCGGAAGTGGTATCACGATATCGGCAGCCGCGTGAACAGGGGCGAACTCCTTGCCGATATTGATACTCCGGAAGTAGATCAGCAGTTGGGGCAGGCGCGGGCGGATTTGAACACCGCTAAAGCGAATGCGCACCTATCCGACATCACTGCGACGCGTTATACCGAACTCTTGAAGACGGATGGCGTTTCGAAGCAGGAAGTGGACAACGCTATTGGGGATCAGGCTGCAAAACGCGCTATCGTGCAATCGGCGGAAGCGAATGTGCGGCGCCTGGAAGAACTCGAATCGTTCAAGCATATTTATGCACCGTTCAGCGGCGTGCTGACGCGGCGCAACATCGACACCGGAACGCTGATCAACGCGGGCAACGGGGGCACATCGCAGCAGCTGTTTTTTCTGGCGCAGATCGATCCGATTCGCGTTTATGTGAATGTGCCGGAGCCTTATGCGCCCTCCATCCATACGGGAATCGGCGCTTACCTGGAGTTGACACAGTACCCCGGACAGAAATTCCGCGGGAAAGTTGTGCGCAACTCGAACTCAATCGATCTTTCAACGCGAACGTTGTTGACTGAGGTGGATGTGCCAAATCCAACGGGACTGCTGCTGCCCGGGGGTTACGCACAGGTGCATTTGGAAGTAACAGTAAAAGGCGATCGGCTGCAGGTGCCGGTGAATTCACTGCTGTTCCGCTCGGAAGGGTTGCGGGCGGTGGTCGTAGACTCGAACCACAAGGCGCGGCTGCAAACACTAACGATCGGCCGCGACTACGGGGTTACGCTGGAAGTCCTGAACGGATTGAAGGCGGGTGACTGGATCGTGCTGAATCCCCCGGACTCTTTGAATGACGGGCAGGAAGTCCATGTGAAGGAAGTGCCGAACCCGATGGCCCCAGCCCCCGCGCCGAACCAAACGCCACAGACGGCGAGCCCCCCGGCCGCCACGGGGAAAAAGCCCTGATGCGGTTGGGTAACCGAAACATTAGAAGAAGGTTCTGCAATCTGTGCTCACTTGGCCTCTTTGCCTGGATTGCGGGCTGCACGGTCGGGCCGAATTACAAGAAGCCCGCCGCCCCGGTCCCGGCGAAATGGGATGTCCAGGAACCTTTTCGCGAGGCAGACCCGAAAGATGCCGTTCCCAAAACGACGTGGTGGACGGTATTCCACGACGAAGAGTTGAACGGCTTGGAAACCGAGCTGCTTTCGGCGAACCAGACCCTTAAGGTATCCGTCGCTCATTACCAGCAGGCCCGCGCTTCGGCGGCGGTGCAGAATGCCACGCTTTTCCCAACGCTTGGGGTGGCGCCGACAGCGAGCCGCCAGCGTTATTCCGGTGATCGAGCGACGGGCTCGGCGGTCCAACTGCCAGGACCCGTTACCCAAAGCAGCTGGTCGATCCCCTTTACTGTTAGCTATGAAGTGGACCTGGTGGGGCAACGGCGGCGGACGATCGAGGCCGCACAAGCTTCATTGCAGGCAAACGCGGCGGACCTGGAAAACGTCCGCCTGATCCTGACCGCCGAGCTGGCGGCTGATTATTTCAGCCTGCGCCAACTGGACACGCAGATTGCGTTGCTGCTGCGCACCGTGGATACGCTGCAGAAGGGTTTGGACCTGGTGAACTCCCGGCATCAGGGTGGAGTCTCTTCCGGGCTCGACGTGGCCCAGGAAGAGACGCTGCTGAACACCACGCGCACGCAGGCAACGCTCCTGAAGCAGCAGCGCAAACAATTTGAAGATGCGATTGCCGTGCTGACAGGGCAGCCCGCGCCGGATTTCCACTTGGCGGCGCGCGAGCTTTCGGCCGAGCCGCCGAACCTGGACACTTCCCTGCCCTCGGATCTTCTGGAGCGCCGCCCGGATATCGCCGAAGCGGAGCGGGCCATGGCGGTGGCGAACGCGCAAATCGGAATTGCCAAGGCGGCTTACTATCCGTCGCTGCAGCTTTACGGTCAGGGTGGCTGGAATTCCGCGAAGATTTCGCAGTTGTTTAACGCGGAGAGCGGCGTGTGGGCCATCGGCGCGAACCTGGCGCAGAACATTTTCACTGGCGGGGCGCGGCGGGCCCAAGTGCAGTTTTCGCAAGCGGGTTATGACGCTACAGTCGCAGGCTATCGTGGCACGGTATTGGGCGCGTTTCAGGAAGTGCAGGACAACATCACGGGACTCGAAGTTCTTCATACGGCGCAAGTATCGCAGGCGGAGGCGGTGGCCGCTTCGCGGCGGCAGCTAGATATTGCCACCTCGCGTTATGTGGGTGGGTTGGTGAACTACCTGGACGTTGTGAATGCGCAGCAGATTCTGCTGACCAATGAGCAGGAAGCCGCCATCATTCAGGGCCAGCGGCTGGTAACCGCCGTGCTTCTGGTCAAAGCACTGGGTGGAGGGTGGGACGCCGCGAGTCTGGCTGCCGTTCAAGAAAAAGCTCACCTGAAAGACATCGTCGCACCTTGACGCAGCTGCAAGCCGGCAGTGTTACACTTCCCGTCCACACCTTGGCCTGCTAGGAGAATGCTGCGTGGTGGAACACTCCTATATTTTTCGAGACATTGCGATGGTTTTTGCGGCGGCGCTGGCTTGCGGATTGCTGGCGTGGCGGCTGCGGCAGCCGATTCTGCTGGGTTATGTGTTGGCCGGATTGTTGTTGAGCCCGCTGACGCCGGGATTGCGGGTGCACGACGTGCGCAATTTCGAAGTGATGGCGGAAATTGGCGTGATTCTGCTGATGTTTTCCGTGGGCATTGAGTTTTCGGTGCCGGAACTGTTGAAGGTGAAGTGGGTGGC
>DASSGJ010000209.1:0-7618 GCA_035693545.1 Candidatus Acidiferrum sp. | reverse complement strand
CGCGCTCCCCAGCTCTTGTAAACCGCGAATCTAGCGCCCGTAATGCGTGCCGCCGCTTCCAGATCCAATATCCCAGCCCGTTCGCCTACTTCCCAGTGCGGTTTTGGCTGAAAATCAAACTTCGGTGGAGTCCCCCAGCGTCGAACCTCTTTGTTGTCTTCCGCGCTCTTGCCATAGGGCACGCTGGCATGGGGGATATTGGGAATCGTCAGCAGCAGCTCTTTCTGCTGCGCGTCCAGTTCATCCACTTTGACGTCGGTCTGCTTGATGAGCTCGGAAACCTGCTTCATCTCCGCGATCAGCGTATCGGCGTTCTGCTTTTCTTTTTTCAGGCGGGCGATTTCGTCGCTGGCCTTATTGCGCTGGGCCTTGCGCTTCTCATTTTCCGTAATCAGTTCGCGCCGCTGCTTGTCGAGCGCGCGAAAGCCATCGAGATCCAGCGTCATATTGCGCTTTTTCGCCATGTCGGCGAAGACATCCAGATGTTCCCGGAAATAACTCAGGTCATGCATGGTCCTGAAAGAATACAGTAGACCGGCGGGTAGCGTCGACTTCCCGCATCACAGCAGAACCGCTTCCACTGCCAAAGGAGCCAACAAGCCACCGGCTCCCGATTATCTGAAGGACAGTATCTTTAGTCCTAGTTCGAAGTACTGCCCCGATTGAACCTCCCGGCCTAGAGACGCCCGCAAGCCCTGCCGGCACAATCGCTTCTGTAGTTGGGAGTAAGGTTCGACAGCGGGTGGGCGGATGATCATTGTGATCTTGCTCCTGTGCGTTGTTCTGCTGCTTGCGAGCGCAGTGGAACAACCGGCTCCCCCGAAGTCGCGAGACCGATCTTCCAGCTAAGTACCCTCCATCCCCCACGCCAGAGCGGCCGGAACCCCCACCGGCCGCTCACTTTTTTGGGAGACACCCTTACCTCAACATTGAATTCGAACTGGATTATCGGGAACCATTCTGCGACCCGTTGGGAAGGACTTACGTGGAGACAAACAAAAAAGGGGGCCGGTGCAAGCCCCCTTATAGTTGATTCGACCCCCCAATAACCAGATCATCAGTCGAGGTTGATGTCCGGCCACCCCGGGAAGCCAATCTCATGAATTGTCTGTAACAGATGCACGCCTCTTGCCACCGGCCAGAATTATCCTCACACTCTCATTACTTCTTGAAAAGTAAAAGGTTAGTCAATTTTTCTGCTCTCCCGCTCCAAATTGGGACTCTAAAATCTACAAAATTCCACAGACTTACCCTCGTGACCTACAGAGTTTAGGAATGGCGCCGGAGTCCTAGCCCTTACCAATCAGGCGGAAACTCCTTGAGGCACGCCCTGTTGGGGTTCGGTTGCCGGATGCCATTTTCTCCACATCCACCGGGCCGGGAAGAACACGATGGCGACCCACAATAGGGTGACCGGACCCCGGCTGATCACGAACAGGGTAATCGCCAACAAACTGTTCAGCACGTCGGACGATCCCGCGACAGCGGCGGCGCGGAATTCTGCCGCGACACTTTCAACGGGAGGATTCACCTCTTCCCGCAGGGAGAGAAGCACCTGCGCAAAGGTCACCTGGTGCTCGCTGGAGGCGCGCTCTGCCTCAAGCCGCGCAACCTCCGCGCTTACGTTTGCAAGCTGCCGCTGAACTTCCAGCAGATTGCGGACTTTGCCGCCCTTGTTCAGGATTGCCTGCAACCGCTCCAGGGTGTTCTGCGCGTTCACCAGCCTGGCCTCGACGTCCGCGTGCCGCTGCGTGATTTCGTCGGCCGTCTGTTCTTCCTGCTCAACCCTACCCAACGTCTTCAAATCGCTGACCGCCGAGGTGAACTCGGACGAAGGGACGCGCAGCGTCGCTGTCAAACTGCTGGCACCGGGCTGACCCACCATTCTGAGCTTCGCGGCGTACCCATGATGCCGTTCCAATATTTCTTCCAGGTTCGTCCGCGCGCGCCCGAACTCTTTGGTCGCGACGCCAAGCTCCGCCGCATGCGCGATCATCGGCCCTGTGTCGCCTGGCCCGTCCGTCATCGGGTTCATAGCCTCTCGTTCGGCAAGAGCTGGCGCAGGACTCGCCGTCTTTTGCGCCTGCTTGATGCGTTCCCATTGCGCTTTCAACTCTGCGTCCCGCTGGTTTCCCGGCGGGACACGTAAAAAGCTGGATGTTCCTGGAAATTCTTTCTGGTTTGTTTGAACCCTTGGCAACGCGAGCCAGGACAAAGCCAGCCCTCCAGTACAAAAGGCAAGTACAAGCAGAAGGGTTTGACCTGATGCGGGCAGGGTGCGAAACCAGGAGAGAACGGAAGAGATCGTTGTTTTCATGGGTGGCCTCCAGTGCCATCCCACTTAGAACGGAGGCTCCCCAGGTTCTTGCAGAAAAAGTCAAGCCATTTAGGCCCCGATGGCGGCGCGCAGCGCGTTTGCGATGGACTCCGAATACCGTTCCACATCCTCATGGTGTTCCGCCTCCACCATCACCCGAGCCAAGGGTTCCGTCCCCGAATAGCGGAGCACCACGCGGCCGTTTGCTCCGAGAGCCTTCTGTGCTTCGCCCAGAGCCCGCGAAACCTCGGGTAGCGATTCCATCGGTGGTTTCGTCTTTACTTTTACGTTCAGGATAATCTGCGGATAATCCTTCAGCCCTTCGGCCAGCTTTTCCAACGGCCCTTGCAATGACACCAGCGACGCAATCTTGACGGCGGTCAGCAATCCATCTCCCGCCGGGCTGTCGTCAAGGAAAATAATGTGCCCGGACTGTTCTCCGCCCAGATTGTTTCCCGACTTCAGCATCTCTTCCAGCACGTAGCGGTCGCCCACCGCGGCCCGCGCCAGTGCAATCCCTTCCTCCGCCAGAATTCGTTCCAGGCCCAGGTTCGACATCGAGGTCGCCACGACACGATTCTGCTTCAACTGCTTATGAGCCTTCAAATATCGCCCAACGACCAGCAACACTCCGTCACCGTTCACGACCTGGCCATTCCCGCAGACAAACAGCGCGCGGTCCGCATCCCCGTCAAAAGCCACGCCGAATTCCGCGCGTTCCGCAACCACCCGCTTCTGCAGACCTTCCAGATGCAGCGAACCGCATCCCGCATTGATGTTTCGTCCGTCCGGCTGCACTCCCATCGCATTGACGTCCGCGCCCAGGCTCTGGAATAATTCGGGCCCCAGCTGGTAAGCGGCGCCATTGGCACAATCCAGCACCACGCGTTTTCCAGCCAGATTGGCGCCGGGAATCACGCGACTTCTAAGGAACTCCAGGTACTCCTCGTGCAGGGCGTGATTGGCCACGATCGCGGGCCGATGCGCCGGCACGGGCTCGCCGCGCCATTTGAAGATCTCCGCTTCCAGTACCTCCTCCACGGAATCCGGAAACTTCATTCCCGCGTGCGAGAAGAGTTTCACCCCATTGTCGTGGTAAGGATTGTGCGAAGCGGAAATCACCACGCCTGCTTGAAAATCGTTTTCCCTCACCAGGCACGCCACGCCCGGTGTCGTGATCACTCCCGCAAATTCCGCGGTCGCCCCCGCGGCCTTCAATCCCGCGGTCAGCAATTGAGCAATGTGCGGCCCGGATTCTCGCGTATCCATCCCGATCAAAACGTGCGCGGACCCAAATTCCTTCTTGAGATAACTGCCGATCGCCCGCCCCGTTGCATACAGCGTCGGATCATCCAGCGGGGGAGTCCCCGGAACACCGCGCATTCCGTCCGTGCCAAATAGTTCTTTCGCCATCTATCGTTTGCGCTCGTTTCTTTGCCTGACCTCGAGGCAGTCTAGCACACGCGGTGGACTCCATCCCTCCGGCATATACCTGCAGTTTTTGCCCTTAGCCATTCCTTCCGCAATCCTCTTTTGTTAGGCTCGCATGACAATTCAAGGTCCCGCGCTCAGGATTCCCCTGATTGTGCTAACGTGTCTGGCAGAGGAGCGTTCGGTGTCCAGTACGGAAGCCCCCCAGACCACAGTTTTTCGCATCTCCGGATCAAACTTCAGCATGCGGCTGATCGCCGCGGCGATTCTGTTGCTGTTCTTCTACTATGCCGCGGGCGTCGTCATCACGCTGCTGCTCTCGGTGCTCATCGCCTACTTCCTGGACCCCGCCGTTGAATTTCTGGAGCGTTTCCGTGTTCCGCGCACCATAGGCGCTTTGATTCTCGTGCTGCTCTTGATTCTGGTTTTGGTTGCTGCCGGGTATACCCTTTGGCTCCGCACTTCGGATTTCGCCGCGGATTGGCCCAAGTATCGCGGCATTTTGCATGAGGCCACCAGCAAGGTGCAGGGAAATATCAATCGCATCGAGGGCGGCGTTAATGATTTGACGAGCACGGGGGAGCCGGCGAAATTGGTGGTTCCTCGCGAGGATACCGGCGCAGTCCGCAATCTGGTGGTTCGCGGCATCGGTTCCCTTTATTCCCTTGTGCTGGAAGCTACCTTTGTTCCCTTCCTGGTTTTCTTCATGCTCGCGCAAAAGCGCGAAGTCTGGCACGGCACCTTGCAACTCTTTCCCGTCAGCCGGCGCAACCAGGTGAAGGAAACGTTGGAGGATTTGCGCGACGTTCTGCGCGACTACCTGATCGGCATGTCCGTGGTCACCCTGGTGGTGATCGCTTTAAGCAGCATCTTCTTTTTGATTCTCGGCCTCGATTATCCGGTCCTTGCGGGAATCACTTCCGGGTTGCTGAACATGGTTCCTTACCTCGGCGCCGTTCTTGCCTGGTTCCCCGGATTCCTGCTTGCTGTCATCAAATGGAAATCAGTCAGTCATTTCTGGGTGATTGCCATCGTGCTGACTGGCATCCACGTGGTCGCGCAGAATCTGATCGCTCCGCAACTGGTCGGCCGCCAGGTGCGCCTGAACGCCGTGGCAATTACCGTTGCGCTCCTGTTCTGGGGCTGGGTCTGGGGAGGAATGGGGCTGATTCTCGCCATACCCTTGACGGCCGCCTTCCGGGTGATTTGCGATCACATCGAATCGTGGAAGCCCATCGCGCGCTGGCTAAGCGCGTAGCCTTTTTCGTTGGTCCAGCCAAGGAACCCACATGAACGTTTGCCGCTTGTTCATTAAGCTCGTTTGCTTATCGCTCTTTGCCGCTCTGTTCGTTAGCTCGCCCGTTCTTGCATGGGGATGCAAGGGTCATCAGGCGGTCGCCCTAATCGCGGAGAAGCATCTCACCCCGGAAGCGCGGCAACTTCTGGAAACGCTTCTTAAAGAAAACCCGATCGATCCGCAACTGAAACGCTATTGCGGTCCGTTTCCCGCAAGCCTCCTGGCTGACGGTGCCACCTGGCCCGACGATATCCGCAACACCTTGAAAAATGGCCCATGGCATTACATTGACATTCCCCGCGGCGCGCCAAAAGGCCCGCTTGCAAGTTTCTGTGGCGACTCCGGCTGCGTCACCCAAGCCATCGCCGAGCAATTGGCCATTCTGAAAAATCCGCAGTCCGATCCCCGCAAACGCGCCGACGCCGCTCGCTACTTGATCCACTTTGTCGGGGATCTGCATATGCCGCTGCATGCCACGACCAACAACGACGAAGGCGGCAACTGCGTCCCGGTGCGATTTTTCCGCCGCAATCCCCGTGAACACAATCATTCCTACACTCCGAATCTCCATTCCGTTTGGGATACAACAATTCTTGAGCGCGACATGGAGGGCGGGGATTCCAGCGAGTATGCGGAATTTCTCGATCAATCCTTCAGCCCGCAGGCCGAGGCCTGGATGCACGCCGGCGTTCATGTGGAAGATTGGGCCTGGGAAAGTCACGATTTGGCCGACTCTGTCGTCTACGGGAACCTGGTGCCCGTTGACCCGATTGAGCCGCCCCTGCCCGTCCAATCCTGCGCTGACGCCAACAATGTCGGCGAACGGATGTTCAACCAGCATTTTTATGTTGGAGCGATTTACCAGGATGCGGCAGCGCCGGTTGTGGAGAAGCGTATTGCGCAGGCGGGGATTCGCCTGGCCATGATTCTTAATGAAGCGCTAAAAACCGGACAAACTTCAAATTAAGGTTTAGCCGCTGCTTTGGTTTCGGCTCCTTCGGCGGGCCCCAACGACTGGATATAAGTCACCAGTTGCCACCGCTGCGGTTCCGGCAGTTTCGACCATACCGGCATACCCTTTCGCACAAGGCCATTCGTCAAAATCCAGAAGAGTGACCCGGCCGGAGCCGCTTGCACCTCCTGTGCGCGCAAACTCGGCCCCTTTTTGCCACCGGCTCCGCTTTCCCCGTGGCATTCCGCGCAGTGCTCTTCAAACAATACTTTCCCGGCTGCGACCGCGTCTTTGTCCTTGAGCATCGGATTTGCCTTGGCCCGGTATTTTGCCGGCGCTTTCTCGATCTCGCTGTAGTCCGCTGCTTGCTCCGTTTTCTCGGGTTTATTCTGCGCTTCTCCCAGGTAGCACAGACTGGTAAACAGCAAGGTGCTGACTCCCGCAAACGTCAAGACCCTCATTCGCTCTTCCCCTTGAACAACTGGCCCACCTTCTGCCCGAATCCGGAAATTTCGTACGAAACGCCCCAACGCAGCAAAAATTGGTGGCTATTGTCGTTTAGTCCGAAACTCGGCCCGACCTTGAACGTCCAGCCGGAGGGCAGGTTCCAAGCCAGTCCAGGCGCCAGGTAGTGCGACGTCTCATGCAAGCCAAAGGTGTAGCGGTCTCCCAGGCCCCCGTACATCTCAACGCCCGCGATAAAGTGTTGCAGGCAGAAGTTGCACTTCTGCGCCGCGCCTTTCAGGCTCAGCGGGCGGCTTGCCCCCAGGGCGTAGCCGAATTCCCATGGCTCATTCGAAAGATTTTTCACCGCCAGGGTGTTCTCCGTAAAATTCCATCCCTTGTAGTTGCTCGAAAGGATCAGTTTCAGTTCGACTTCGCGTTTCCTTTCCCGGCGCGCTTCCGCGTTTGGCGTCAGAAAGTCGGATTCGACGTCGTGCCCTTCCACTTCCTTCAGGATTTTGTCCGCGCCGTTGATATCCTCAAACTCCACATAGAGGACTGGATTGATCCAGTGCTCATTTTTCAACGGCCGAACACGGTTCTCCCAGCGATATCCGGTAAAGACGGTGCTCTCGCCGAACGTTGTCTGGCCGGAGAGGTAGAGCTCGGTGGTCCACCACGCCGTGGCACCGTACTCGAACTCGCTCCAAAGCGCGTGAAAATTCGGTCCTCCCCGTTGGGTTCCAAACGTTGAAAAATACTCAACTTCAAGATTCCCAGGTTCCTCCAGGTTGTGGTCGTATGCGACAAAATAGGGGTTCTCTTGTGCCCGAAGCAGGCCACCGAACGCCAAAGAGCAGAAGGCAAACAGGGGCAAAAGCAGCCGGTGATATCCTTTCGATAAGCTCAACACAGATCTCCTATGAGTATGTATCAGACTGTTTCAGTCCTATATTAAGTGGTCTGAATTCTTCAGCAGTGACGCAAATCACGCAAAATAAGACTAACTTAGTCGCATTGTATCTGCAAGTCATTTGCATGTAGGACCCATCCCAAGTTTGTTTCCCGGGAACTCACCTGCTCGCAGTCTCTTCCTTGCTACAGGCAGGAGTGGTAAGCTTCAGCTGCTGTCTTCGGATGTTCTCCTGCGTTGCCCGCCCGGCTTTACCCTCTTGCC
>DASSGJ010000208.1:0-6000 GCA_035693545.1 Candidatus Acidiferrum sp. | reverse complement strand
ATCCCCAGGTTCACCACGTCGAACCCGTTGTTCTTCAAAATGATTTCCACCAGGTTTTTCCCGATGTCGTGGACGTCTCCCTTCACCGTCGCCAGCACCACTTTTCCGCGCTTCGCCGTATCCGCCTTCTCCATGAACTGTTCCAGGTGGCCCACCGCCGCTTTCATCGCCTCCGCGGACTGCAGTACCTCCGCCACGATCAATTCATTGGCGTTGAACAGCCTGCCCACTTCGGCCATTCCCGTCATCAACGGTCCGTTGATGATGTCCAGCGGCGGCACTCCCTCCGCCCGCTTCCGCTCCAGGTCTTCAATCAGTCCGTCGCGCGTCCCTTGAATAATGTAGTTGCCCAGCCGCTCGTCCAGCGGCAGTTCTTCTCCTGACGTCTTTTCTTTTTTCTTTGTCGTGCGGAAATGTTCCGTAATCGCCGCGATATGAAATTGATTGATCGCCGCCTTCTGTTCCTTGCTCTGTTTCCGCCAATCCTCGGGGACATCTCGTAATAACTGAGCGCGGGGATGGTCAGCCGGCAGATCCTTCGGTTTGTGCTGGAACAGAAGGTTCTCGGCCAGCCGCCGCTCGTGCTCGGGAATCGACGCAAACCGTTCCAGCTTCTCCGAATTTACAATCGCCAGATCCAGGCCGGCTTTCGTGCAGTAGTACAAAAAGACCGAGTTCACCACCTCGCGCGCGCCCGCCGGCAGCCCGAACGATACGTTCGAAATCCCCAGAATCGTCCGCGTGTCCGGCAGCGCGCGCTTGATCAGCCGGATTCCTTCCATCGTTTCCACCGCTCCGCCGATGTAGTTTTCGTCGCCCGTGGCGCAGGGAAAAACCAGCGGGTCAAAAATAATATCTTCCGGCGCCATCCCATATTTCTTTGTCAGCAGTTCATACGAGCGATTCGCAATCTCCAGTTTTCTCTCGCGCGTGAACGCTTGCGCCTGTACTGGGTCCTCGTCAATGCAGCCCACCACAATCGCGGCGCCGAAATCATGCGCAATCGGTACAACCTTCTCGAATTTCTCTTCTCCATCTTCCAGGTTGATGGAATTGATGATGGCTTTGCCCTGGCAATAGGTCAGCGCCAGCGCCACCGCCGTCGGATCCGTCGTATCAATCATCATCGGAACCTTGATCTTCCGGATCAGCTTCTCGTAGAACGGCTCAATGTCCTTCTTCTCGTCGCGCTCCGTGCTTTGCAGGCACACGTCCACGATGTGCGCTCCGCCCTTCACCTGCCTGCGCGCGATCTCCGTGGCCTCTTCCCATTTTTCTTCCGCCACAAGATTCTTGAAGAGGCGCGAGCCGATCACGTTGGTCCGCTCGCCTACCAGCAGCGGCCGCGTAGAATCATCCGCTTCGATCGTCTCGATGCCGGAATAGACGGCGCGATGGACTTCCGCCGGCCGCGCTCGTGGCTTCTTGCCCTCCACCATCTGCGCGATCGCCCGGATGTGCTTTTCCGTCGTTCCGCAGCACCCGCCGACCACGTTCAGCCAGCCGTGGTTCACAAATTTTTCCAACTGTGCCGCCAGCGACGACGGCGTCTCCAGGTACTTGCCTTCTTCATCGGGCAACCCCGCGTTCGGATAGCACGACACAAATTCCCCGGTGAGCGTGCTCAGCGTCCGGATATGGTCGGTCATGAATTCCGGCCCGGTGGCGCAGTTCATTCCAAACGCCAGCGGGTGCGCGTGACGTAGCGACGCCCACATCGTCTCCACAGTCTGCCCCGCAAGCATCGATCCCATCGGCTCGATCGTCACCGAGACCAGGAAGGGAATTCTCATCCCGATCTCCCCTGCGAGTTTTTGGATCGCTAGGATAGCCGCCTTGATATTTCTGGTGTCCTGGCAGGTTTCCACCAACAGCAAGTCGCTCCCGCCCTCGATCAAGCCTTTTGCCTGCACGTAGTAGGAATCCTGCAATCCTTGGAACGTGACCCCTCCGGTCACCGTAATCGCCTTCGTTGTCGGCCCCATCGACCCGGCCACAAAGCGCGGCTTCCCGGGCGTGGAGAACTCTTCGGCCGCCTGCCGGGCAAGCGTCGCCGCCCGCTTGTTTAACTCCAGCGCGTCGGCCTGGAGGCCATACTCCGCAAGCACCAGCGGGGTCCCTCCGAAGCTGTTTGTTTCAACAATGTCCGCGCCTGCTTCAAAATACTTCCGGTGAATGTCCAGCACCACGTCGGGACGAGTGCGGACCAGGTTCTCGTTGCAGCCTTCCAGCGCCGGGCCCCCAAAATCGGCGGCAGTTAAGTCCCGTTGTTGCAGCATGGTACCCATGGCGCCATCCAGCACCAGGATGCGCTCCGCCAGCAATTCCCTTAACGCTTTCTCGGATTGCTTCAGGTCCCGCACTTCCACCCTCTTTCGCCGACACCAAGGCCCCCTCCGGGGCTCTAGGGATATCCCCCCATTTTACGGCCTTTCCCGCGGAAAAGAACCTCTTCCCATTGAACGGCTTGCTACCCCGTTCCAACCCCGGAAAAACACGCCCTAACTGTCAGTAACAGTTCGTGAACATCTGCCCGAAAGGCCCTTGCCCCTTTGCCTGGGTTTCTCTACCCTCAAGGACAGTGGCTACGAAACTTATGGCTTCCAAACTCACCGTCTGTCTGCTCTCTCCTCACCCGCTGGTGCTCAGCGAGTTTGAGCGCCTTCTGGGCAAGGCTTCTCAGTTCAAGGTCATCGCCAAACAACTCGAATCCACCCTGGCGCCGGATTTGCGCAACTTCGAACCTCCGATTGCTCAGGTGTATGTCGTGGATGCGCACGCCGCTCGCCAGGCCACCGGCGCGCTGCTGACGAATATTCTGGAGCGCCACGTGGACGCGCGGCTGATCGTTGTCGGTGACGCGATCAACGAGGCCAACTGTTTCTCGTTGCTCCGACTCGGCGTGAAGGGAATTCTCACTTACGCGGAAGCGCGCGACCAGCTCTCCCGTGCCCTGCCTCTCGTCTCGCAGGGTGGCTTCTGGGTGCCGCGTTCCGTGCTCTCCGGCTTCGTGGACTCCATTCTCACCAGCCAGGGACGCCGCCTGAAGACCGACTCGGTCACCAACCTGAGCCGCCGCGAACAGGAAGTTCTCGATTCGCTGCTGGAGAATCTTTCCAACAAAGAAATCGCCAGCAAACTCAACATCGCGGAGCGTACCGTCAAGTTCCACGTTTCGAACTTGCTTAATAAATTTGGAGTTCGCCGCCGCGCGGACCTGATCCTGTTGACGTTTCAGCGCCGCCTTTCCCAGACCTGATCGGGCAACTTGTAGCGGCCACCTTCAGAGCTTGCCCTCACGAAGGAAGGGTGGCCCCGCAACCCGTGCCGTGCGCTAATCGCTCAACTTAAATCGAATAATGCACCACAACGCCTGGACGCCGTCTTTCCAGGTGATTTTCTTTCCTTCTTCGTACGTTCGTCCGGCGTAGCTGATCGGCACTTCGTACACTCGCCAGTTGCCCTTGGCAATCTTCGCGGTAATTTCCGGCTCAAACCCGAACCGGTTCGATTTCAATTGAATGTCCTTGAGCACTTCGCGCCGGAACACTTTGTAGCACGTCTCCATGTCCGTCAGCTTCAGGTTGGTGAAAATATCGGAAAGCAGAGTCAAAGCCTTGTTCGCAACATAGTGCCAGAAATAATGGACGCGTTGCGGCCCCCCAAGAAATCGCGACCCGTACACTACGTCCGCGCGCCCTTCCACGATTGGCTCCAGCAGCTTGGGGTAGTCTCGCGGGTCGTATTCCAGGTCCGCATCCTGCACCAGCACAATCTCACCGGTTGCAACCGCGAAGCCTCGCCTCAGCGCCGCGCCTTTCCCCTGATTTTGTCCCTGGAAAAAGAACCGGATGTTCCGCAACTCGATGGGGTCCTCTCCATCGGTGGCGGGAGCCTGGGTCTCCCCGCGGCCCTGCCGCTCCGCCAGCCCCTGCAGAATTTCTCGCGTCCCATCCGTCGAGCAATCATCCACCACCACGATCTCCTTGCGCATCTCCGCCTCTTCCACTCGGCGCAAGATTTCACAAATCGTGTTTTTTTCGTTGTAAACCGGAATCACCACGGAGATTTTCGGATCGTTCAGTTGCGATGGGTTTCTTCTTGTATGAGTCATGGAATCCTGAAATTGTATAGGCGCCATGACCCGCCGTAAAGCGCTTCTCCCCTCGCAACGCTGTGATGCCGCCCGGGCCTATGCTTAAATAGAACTTCGGCGTAGTTCTCCCATGAGCACCTTCTTTATCGAACAATTCGGCTGCCGCGCCACGCAGGCTGATGGAGCGGCCATTGAGCGCCAGTTACGCGAACAGGGATGCGCTCCCGCCCCGGATTCTTCCTCAGCCGACGTCGTGGTTCTCAACACTTGCACGGTCACCGCCGCCGCTGATGCCCAGGCCCGCGATGCCATCCGCAAAATTCACACCGCAAATCCCGGAACTCGAATCCTCGTCACCGGCTGTTACGCCCAGCGTGCCCCCGAAGAAATCGCTGCGCTTCCTGGCGTCTCCTTCGTCGTGGGCAACTCGCACAAGCCCCAAATCCCCCGGCTACTTCATTCGATTTCTCCGGTTTCCAATCCTCAATTTGCAGGGGCGGAGCTTGCTCCGCCCGCTCGATCCGTTCACAACGATCTCTCTTCCCATCTAGCCCCGATCCTAACCGGCAATATCTTCGAACTCACCGACGTCCTGGTTGCCCCCGTCCTCGGTGGGGAAGGGAATCACACCCGCCCCACGCTGAAGATTCAAGACGGCTGTAACTCCCGCTGCTCTTTCTGTGTCATCCCCTTCGTTCGCGGCAAATCCCGCAGCCTGCCTCCGCAAACCGTCCTGTCCGAAATCCAACGGCTTGCCGATTCCGGGTTCCGCGAAATCGTGCTCAGCGGCATCAACCTCGGTACGTACGGCCGCGATCTGGCACCGCGGGTCGAATTCCTCGACTTGCTTCGCCGCATCCTCGACGAAACGTCCGTTCAGCGCCTCCGCATCAGCTCCATCGAGCCGCTCGATGTCAGCTCGGACTTAATCGACTTCTTCGCCTCCAACGATCGCATCGCATCGCACTTCCATATGCCGCTGCAATCCGCCTCCGACCGCATCCTCGCCGCTATGCATCGCTGGTATCGCTCCGAACATTACGCCCGCCGCGTCGAACTCATCCACGATTGCCTGCCCAATGCCGCCATCGGAGCGGATGTCATCACCGGCTTCCCGGGCGAAACCGACGCCGACCACGCCGCAACGTTAGATTTCATTTCCGCGCGTGCGTTCACCTATCTTCACGTTTTCTCGTACTCGCAGCGCCCTGGCACCAAAGCCGCTTCGCTTCCAGCACAATTGCCCGGCCACGTGATCAAAACTCGCGCCCGCGAATTGCGCTCCCTCTCCGAATCCAAATCCGATGCTTTCCGCCGCTCGCAAATTGGCCGCACCTTGCGCGTCCTTACCCTGCGCCACGATCCTTCCCACGATCCCGGTTCGACTCCCGCCCTGTCCGAAAATTATCTACAGGTTCGCGTCCCCGTTGTTCTTCCGCCCAACCAGTTTCTCGACGCCACAATCGTGTGCGTCGACGAAAAGCTTCTACTCGCCGAGGCGCTCGAAGCCGCCATCGTTCGCGACTAACTCCGCGTGCAGTTCGTATGACGAATTAAATCCGGAAGGAAGATCCCGCTCTTCTCTGTGACCTCTGTGGAACCTCAGTGGCCTCTGTGGTTAATCCCTCTTTTATCCTTCAAAAATCACCTGAGCAATCGCCTGCTCCGATGTGTGTGTAATGCTTACCGCGATATGTTTTACTCCCATCGCATCGGCAATTTTCCGGGCCTCGCCCTTCAACGCCAGGTTGGGCCGTCCGCCTCGTTGGCGCACCACTTCCACATCCACCCATCGCACCCCGCGGCTCCAGCCCGTCCCCAGCGCCTTCATTGCCGCCTCTTTCACTGCAAACCGTCCGGCATAGCGTTCGTACTTGTTCTTGAACTGCTCGCAGTACGCCACC
>DASSGJ010000207.1:0-5926 GCA_035693545.1 Candidatus Acidiferrum sp. | reverse complement strand
ATATTTGAAGCGGCTGGCGGGGGGAGAAATTCTGGGCGCGTTCTGTTTGACGGAGCCGGCGGCGGGATCGGATGCGGCGGGGATTCAGGCTACGGCGGTGCGGGATGGGGAGAATTACCGGATTAATGGGACGAAGACCTGGGTGACGAACGGATCGGCGGCGGGAGTTTTTGTTGTGTTTGCGAAGACCGATCCGGCGGCAGGGGGAAAAGGGATTACGGCGTTTCTGGTGGAGCCGGAACATCCGGGATTCAAGATTGGGCGGCACGAGGACAAGATGGGGCAGAGGTCGTCGCCGTCGGTGGAGTTGCTGTTCAATGATTGCGTGGTGCCGGTGGCGGGGCGACTGGGAGAAGAGGGGCAGGGGCTGAAGATTGCGTTGAGCGCGCTGGATGGCGGGCGGATCGGGATTGCGGCGCTGGCGGTGGGATTGGCGCAGGGCGCGCTGGAAGAGTCGGTGAAATTTGCTAAAGCGCGGAAGGCGTTTGGAAAAGCGATTGGGGAGTTTCAGGCGATTCAGTGGATGCTGGCGGACATGAGCATGGAGCTTGAGGCGGCGCGTGTGCTGGTTTATCAGGCGGCATCGTTGAAGGATACGGGCGGGCGGATGGGATCGGCGGCTTCGCGCGCGAAATTGTATGCGAGCGAGATGGCGAACCGGGTGGCGGCGAAGGCGGTGCAGATCCATGGGAGCCAGGGATATTCGCGGGAATCGGATGTGGAGCGGATGTATCGCGATGCGCGGGTGCTGACGATTTACGAGGGGACGAGCGAAGTGCAGCGGACGATTATTGCGCGGGAAATTTTGGGAAAGTGACTGGTGAAGGGTGACTAGTGACTGGTGTTTCGGAGAAGAGCGCGGCTGGCGGTTTAGAGAGCGGCAGATTTAGACTTAGGAATTAACACAGAGGACACAGAGGCAGAACACGGAGAGCACAGAGGAAGAGAGGAATGCCATTTGGGAGAATGGCGTTCCCGGGGATGGCCGATCGTTTTGATCGGCCATTAGTTTTTTGGGGCGAGGTGTTTGAGTTGGGCTACTTCGCGGATGGTTAGGGAGCGGAATTTGCCGGGGGGGACGTCGAGGACCAGAGGGCCTAGTTGGACGCGTTTGATTTTTTCGACGAGGAAGCCTACGGACTGGAACATGCGGCGGATCTGGCGGTTGCGGCCTTCGATGAGGGTGACTTCGTACCAGGGGTTGGGAGCGTCTTCGTGGAGCTGGATTTTGGCGGGAGAGGTTTTTACGCGGCGGTCGTCGTCGAGAGTGATGTGGACGCCGGCGCGGAGACGGGCGAGGGATTTTTCGTCGGGGCGGCCGCTGATTTTGACGAGATATTTTTTGGGGACGTGGGAGCCGGCTTTGGTCAGTTTTTGGGCGAGGGCGCCGTCGTTGGTGAGGAGGAGAAGGCCTTCGCTGGCATAGTCGAGGCGCCCGACGGGGTAGACGCGCTCGGTGAGTGGACCGAGAAGTTGCATGACGGTGGGGCGGCCTTCGGGATCGCTGACGGTGGTGACGTAGCCTTTGGGTTTGTGGAGCATGAGATAGATGGGGCGTTGGGCGGGCTTGATGGGTTTGCCGTCGACGGTGATGGTGTCGGAGTCGGGATCGGCCTTGGTGCCGAGTTCGGTGACGACTTGGCCGTTGAGGGTGACGCGGCCGGAGGTGATGATTTCTTCGGCTTTCCGGCGAGAGGCGATGCCGGCGGAGGCCAGGATTTTTTGGAGGCGGGTTTGCATGGGTGACATTATTTTACGATGAGATTGACACCCTGAATCTGAAAGAAATAAACCTCGGATAAAGAGAGAAGAGTGAAGAACGGAAGTCTCTGCCTTTTGATCGTGAGAACCCACCCTTCGCAAAAACCGCGAAGGATGGGGCACCCTCAAGTTCTTTTGTTCGGTAACCCAACGTTGAGAAACCAAGAGGTGGGCGCGTTTCTTATTGATTACCGATTACCGATTACTGATGACTGATTACTTCTTTGATGCGGCGAGGCAGTCGTTGCAAATGCCGCCGACTTCGGTGCGGGACACGGTTACTTGCATTTCGAAGTCGCGGGCGATCTGTTCTTTCAGTTGTTCGTAGAGGCGGGATTCGAATTCGCGGACTTTGCCGCAGCGGAGACAAGCGACGTGGATGTGGTCGCGGGGCCCATGGGTTTCGTAGTAGTGACGGTCGCCGCGGAGATGGAGGAGGTCGAGCTCGTCGATGAGGCCCTCTTTTTTCAGAAGGTCTATGGTGCGGTAGACGGTGACAAGATGGACGGCGGGATCCATTTTCTGGGCGCGCGCGAGGATCTGGTCAACGTCGAGGTGCTGCTCGGCGGTGTCCATGACTTCGAGGATGACGCGGCGCTGGCGAGTCAGACGAATTCCCTTTTCGCGGAGAGTTTTTTGCAGGCGGCCGGTGGTTTCGGCGGAGTTGATGCGTTCGCCAGCAGAGACACGATGTGTGGGAGAGGCGGACATGAAGGGATAGTTTAACAGGATTGGGGAGTGCGGGAAATTGGAGGGAGAAAGACGAAGACAAACCAAAGAGAAAAGAATTAACGCAGAGAACGCTGAGAGTACAGAGGACGCAGAGAAGAGGGCGGTCCTAGTACAAGCCCCCGGTTCATTTTTCCCGAGACTGAAAAATTTACCGGGGGCTTTGGAGATGCCGCGAGGCGAAGGGTTCGCACTAGCAGCCGATTGTGCGTCGTATATCGTTGAAAATTCAACTCAGTAACAAGTTTCTGGCCTGTGTGGCGCGAAACCTGCCTTTTGCATAGTGGGCCCCCGGAGCGTCAGGGAGCCCGCCCACCCTAAAAATATACACGTGCAAGAGAACGAGAAAAATCGTGCGAGGAGGCTTTGACCATGAGAGGGATGAAAAGCTTGATCGTCACAATGACCGGGGTACTTGCGTTGGGACCGTGCGTGTCCGCAAAACATCCGAGCGAAGCAAAGGCCGAGCAAGAGCGCCTGCAGAACTCGGGAAAGGTGATGCAGGAAATTCTGCATGTGCCCGATGACATTCCGCAGGACTTGCTGGACAAGGCACGATGCGTGGTGGTGATGCCATCCGTGTTGAAGGCCGCGCTGGTCGTGGGCGGAAGCTACGGCCGAGGGACGATGGTATGCCGCGGCGGAAAGGACTTCCGCGGACCGTGGGGCGCACCGGCGATGTACGCGCTTGAAGGCGGAAGCGTCGGCTTGCAGATCGGCGGCGAAGCCACCGACTTTGTATTTCTGCTGATGAACGATCGAGCCGCAACGAGCCTGCTGCATTCGAAGGTAAGGCTTGGGGCGGACGCATCCGCAGCGGCGGGGCCGAAGGGACGTTCGGCTTCGGCGGACACGGACGCTTACATGAGAGCGGAAATTCTGAGCTACTCGCGCGCGCGAGGAGTATTTGCGGGCGTCTCGCTGGAGGGTTCGACGTTGCGCCCTGACGGCGAGGCGAACCGAAAACTCTACGGCAAATCCACAACCGCCGCGGAGATCATCACCGAACCAGACACAGTTGCGCCTTCGGCAGCGAATGACCTGATTGCGGCTCTCCAGCAATCCTCGCCGCAATTAAAACACTAACCGCCAAGTCTGGCGGGTCCGGAGGTTTATTGTCCGGGAAAAAGTTTGTGCCTGGGGTGCGGCCGGAGTGGCGACCGGCCGCCCGCTGGGAGGCACGAGGACGCCCAGTCCGCGCCAGAAAGGACGAGAATCATGCGAAACAGAAGCGTTGTTTTTTCAGTGTTACTCGCAATTCTGTTGCTGGCCCTGTCGGGAACAGCAGCAGGCCAGGTTCGCGTGGGTGTGGCGATTGCGATCGCACCACCTCCGATACCGATCTATGAACAGCCTATTTGCCCGGGGGACGGGTATATCTGGACGCCGGGGTATTGGGCTTACGACGATGACGATGCCGATTATTACTGGGTGCCGGGCACATGGGTGCCGGCTCCGGAGGTCGGATTCCTTTGGACGCCGGGTTATTGGGCCTGGGGAGGGGACGGCTTTGTTTTTTATGACGGCTACTGGGGACCTGTCGTAGGTTTCTACGGTGGGATCAACTATGGCTTTGGGTACTTTGGACACGGCTATGAAGGCGGCCGATGGGACGGCGACCGTTTCTACTACAACACGACGGTGAACCGCGTAAACGTGGAAGTGATTCACAACGTCTACAACACCCGGGTGACCGAGACCACGGTCAGCCACGTCAGTTACAACGGCGGCAATGGCGGAATCACTGAACGCCCGAGACCGGAAGAACAAGCGGCAGCTCAGCAGAGGCATATCGCAGCTGTGAGCGCGCAGGTCCAACACCAGCAGGCTGCTCGATCCGATAAACAGCAGCGGGCGTCCGTAAACCATGGGGCGCCAGCAGTGGCTGCCACACCCAAGCCGGGAGCTTTCCGGGAGAGCGGCGTGGTTCGAACCAGAGAGGCTGGGGGACCGTATAACCCGACTCCGGCTCCGCGTACGAACAACCCGGCTATGCGCACGAGCCCGGAGAACCCCAGGAGCAACAACAACTCCAGGCCGCCAGACACTTCCCGGCCGGTGGTCCATCCAAATGACATACCCCGCAACGCAGACCGGCCGGCTCCCTCGAATACGGGAAACTCGAGACAAGACCTGAGATACCAACAAGACCAGGAAAAGCTGCAAGCGAAGCAGCAAAAGGACCTGCAGAAGCTCCAACAGAGGCAGGAGCAGGAGCACCAGCAGATGGCCAAACAGCAGGCCGATGAGGCCAGAAAACAGCAAATGGAGCAGCGTCACCAGCAACAGACGCAGCAACTGCAGCAAAAACATAGCCAACAGACACAGCAGCTGCAGCAGAGACAGCAACCACACCCGTCGCCTCCGCCACCTCGCGAGGGCGAGAAGAGACCTCCCCAATGAGAAGCGACGAGTGAGTGAGTACAAGGCCGGGCATCCGCGAAACGAAACAGTGGATGCCCGGCCAAAAATAGCTTTCAGGCGAAGACCTGTTATTAAATCCCCGCTGGTTTGTCAGATTATTCCTACCTGCTTCAATTTTTGCCGACTATCCATAGATTTCATGCATCCAAGTTGATGTTTGCGTGACAGGCGCGCGGAATTCGCGTTGACCGTGGAATCGCGCAAACCTAGACTACGTTCAGTTGTCGGCGAATTTTTGAAGAAGGAAGGTCCCAGCCCATGCATCGTTTCGGCCTGGTATTTTTGTGCTCCGTGTGTGTGTTTGGAGGAGTCGCGCGGGGGCAGAATCAGAACATAGAGCCGATTCATGCGCAACCGGGAGCCGTGCTGGCGTTTCACGTGCAGACGCGGCTGAATCCCACGGATCGAAACGAGATGGACGTCCTGCCAAAGGGGACGGTGATTCACGTGAAAATGCTGAGTGGAGTGGACTCCAGCGTGGATCGGGATGGAAGCGAGTTTCGCGGCGAGACTGTCAACTCGATTTCCACGGGAAGCAAAGTGATCGTCCACTCGGAATCGGAAGTGCGGGGGATTCTGGTGTTGCTGCGCAGCAGGAATCATCCGGAAGGTTTCCGATACGAACTGCTGGTCACCAGCTTGACGGATCACGCAAAGACTTATGCCCTAACCGCGTCGCTGAACCCTTCTTTTTTTGACGCGGGGCCTCCTGCTCCGGCAATCTCCAGAACCGAACCTCCAAGTCAGCGGGAACCGAGAACCACCGACGCGGGCTCCGCGAATTCGCCAGCGTCCCTGCACAATTAGCACAGCCACATATTGCAGATTCTCCAGCAATGAAGATTTGAACCAGGCGGGGGTGTGTAAAACGGTGACTGTGCAAGTTTTACCTCTTGGCGATGAGATAGGAAGATAAGGGCTTGAGGGTGCAGAGATTTCCAGTCCCGGTACTAACCCCGCCCCATAACCCTGCAATCGGAACCTTCGCAACATCAATAAACAAGAGGAGATA
>DASSGJ010000206.1:0-8648 GCA_035693545.1 Candidatus Acidiferrum sp. | reverse complement strand
AATTTCCGTGGGAAAACGGTCAAACTGCGCGCTCACCTTCTTCAGCACACCTTCAATCGGTCGCGGAGTCTTGTAAACAGGATGAACGTGAAAATCAGCGGGTGGGTTTGAATCCTGGGGAAAAATTGCGGAGCCGAGTCGCGGAAGCCAAAGTCCGGAAGGAAGAAACGCCAGCGCCGCCCCTTGGGTATATTGCAGGAATTCACGCCGGCTTAGACCGGCAAGACGCCGCTTCTTCCCCGGCCAGCTCAGAAAAATTCCTCCATTTTTGCGGCGTGAAGCCCGAATCTAGCATCGAGCCACCCAGCGGTCAAGCACGCCGGACCACACCTCATCGTCAAAACGCGAAAGCAGGCGCGTGTTCCACTATAAATCCACTACAGCGATATTTTGTGATTGTAATTTGGCTGGGAGACCTGGACTCGAACCAGGATAGCCAGATCCAGAGTCTGGAGTCCTACCGATTGGACGATCTCCCAGCCGAGGGAGAGAAAATTGCACGAGGCGCCGCTAAGCCTGCCTTCACGCCGCCACTGCAACCTTCCTAGGTTAAAACGTCCTTCCACTCTCCGTCAACTCGGTCCAGTCCTGCAGGTTCACGCAACCCACCCCAGTTAGGCTGGAACCAGTTGCGGGACGCGGCCTCCTCGTGATAGCTTGCCACAACGTCTCGCATCAACTCGCGGCCTTCACGCATCAAAGCTCGGACATGTCGCCGTGTCCTGGTCGGGATGAACCGCACGAATCGGTAATCATGTTGTAAGGGCGGACATCTTTCGCATTACGCTCGGAACGTCCGCGAACCAGGCCGATCACCACAATTCATTCCATGGCGGACATCCAGGGGGAATTTATGTTGCTCAGAAACGCGCTTCAGGCTCTACTGTTCTCTCGCCGCGTCCTCGCAGTGTGGCTGGCCGTCATTGTCATTCCGATGCTCGCCCTCGCGCAGCAGCCTTCCGGCGCGGGCACTTCAGGTTCGTCGTCCGCCAAACCGGATTCTCCGCAGCCGAAGCAGGAAGCCACCCCGCAGCCGAGCGGGCACAGCCAAAGCTTCATCGGCTACGTCACCAGCCGTTCCATCGTCTTCCCTGATATCGCCACCAATCCCCTGCCACTCTCTGCCGGCGGGAAATTCAAGATTTTTGTGAACCAAGCCATCTCTCCCGCTTATATCCTAGGCTCCGGGGTTAGCGCCGCGGTGAACCAGGCGAATAATTCTCCCAGCGCAACTGGTCAGGGGTGGGAAGCGTATGGCACCCGCGTCGGTTACTCCCTGGCCCGCGCCTCTTCCACCTCGTTTTTCGGTACTTTTGTTTTCGCCTCGATGCTTCACCAGGACCCGCGCTTCTTCCCGGAAAGCCATCCCGGATTCCTCCACGCCATCAAGTACTCCGCGGTACGCATCGTGGTCACTCGCAATGACAAGGGCAACGACGTCTTCAATTCCTCCGGCTTATTGGGGCCGCTGGCCGCCGAAGCCCTCTCCAATTCATATCTTCCCCGCTCCGAGCAAACCGGCGCCCGCTCCATGGAACGTTACGGCAGCGACCTCGCCTGGCGTTTTGCGGCCAACATGTTCAAGGAATACTGGCCGACGATCTTCCGCGACATGCATCTGCAGAGGGTTATGCCGAATCCCGGCGACGCCTCGCGCCCATGAGCTGTTGATTGTGGCTTAAGCCGCGAGGAACCGGCTCTCATCACGCGCGGAGCGCCGGTTTTATTCCTTTTCCAGTTCCTTGCGCGCTGCCTGCAATGCCGTCAACTTTGCTTTACTCACCTTCGGATATTCTAGATTCATCTCCGACAGGGCATCTACTATCGTAGCCACCACCAGCAGCCTGCTGAACCACTTGTTGTCCGCCGGCACCACCACCCACGGCGCGCACTCCGAAGCCGTATTCCGAATCATCTTTTCATACGCAGCCTGGTACTCGTCCCAGTATTTCCGTTCCTCCACGTCCGCTGCCGAAAATTTCCAGTTCTTATCCGGATTGTCCAGCCGCTCCAGGAACCGCCGCTTTTGTTCCTTTCTGGAAACATTCAGAAAGAACTTCCGGATCGCAATTCCGTTTCGCGTCAGATATTTTTCAAACGCGTTGATATCTTCATACCGATGTTTCCAGAAATGCTCTCTGCGAAGCTCCGTCGGAATGTTCTCTTTATCCAGAATCTCGGGATGCACCCGCACCACAAGCACCTCTTCGTAATAGGACCGGTTGAAAATTCCGATTTTCCCGCGGGCCGGCAAACAGCGGTTCGTCCGCCACATAAAATCGTGTGCTAATTCCCCGCTCGACGGCTCCTTAAATGCAAAAACATCCACTCCCTGCGGATTCACACCGGACATCACGTGCTTGATCGTGCTGTCCTTTCCCGCCGCGTCCATAGCCTGAAAAATCAGCAGCAGCCCCCAGTTACTTTGCGCGTGCAGTTTGTCCTGCATTTCGCTCAACAACTGCACTCCCTCGTCCGTCAGTCGCTTCGCTTCCGGCTTATCCCCTGATTTCAACCCGTGAGTCTCAGCCGGATCATGATTTTTCAGCCGGAAATTCTCTCCCGTCTTCACCACATAGGGCTTGATCAATTTGTGAACGCGCCTGGCCGTCATTTGTTCCATAGCCACCCTCGCAATCACCGTCTCTTCTTTTCAGCGCTCTCTGTGCTCTTTCTCCGTGGCCTCTGCGTCAAATCTTCCCCTTTTTTGCCTCTTCAACTTCTCGCATCTTTCCGCCTTCAATGGCATACTGCACCCCGCCCCAAATCACCCGGTTCGAGCCAAATCCCGCCAGCCAAACCACAAAATAAATTGCGTCCCTCACCGGCACGAGCCACAATTTCCGCCGCAACACGTCATCTCCAACTCCCCATACTCCCACCACCCACGCCATCGCCAAACGCAACGCCAGATACGCGCCGAGATAGCTCGTTCCCACCCGGACCGAAGGCGCCGCAATCGCCGCCAAAATACACCAAGGCAATCCGTGCGTGACCACCAGGCCGAAAAATGATGCTGGCCGGACCAATCGCACTGTCCGCGCCCAGCGCACCTGGTGCTCCCAGAAACTCTTCAGCGTCTGTGCCGGATACATTGTCCAAACCGGCTCCGGTGAGAGCAGCACCTTGCCTCCGGTCTTGTGCACGCGGTTACCAATCTCGTAGTCGTCGGCCAGCAAATCGGCCAGCGCTTGGTATCCGCCGATCTTTCCCAGCCAGGTTTTCGTCGTGGCCACGGAAGCGCCCAGAGCAAACGTCACTTCTCCCGGAAGATTTGCCACCAGCGCCCCGGCAAAAAAATCGCTGGCCGCGCCAACCGCCTCCACTTCGGCCCAGAAGTTCTTTTCCGCTACCCCGCGGTAGAAACAACTCACCACGCCCACTCCGGGATCTGCGAAATCCGCAACCACATTTTTCAGATAATCCGGCGACACGCGGACGTCGCCGTCGCTTTGCACAACAATTTCGTGCTTCGCTTCGTGCGCCAGCAAAACCAGGTTGTTCACTTTTTGATTGGAACCGATCTTCGGAGCGCCCGACAAAATACGGATGGACCGTTGCGGAAAGTCCTGAATCGCCTGCCGAATCAGCGGTACCGCCGGGTCTTCCATGTTATTCACGCAGAACAGGATTTCGTAATCCGGATAATTCTGCTGGCAAAAACTCTCGAAATTAATCCTGGAAGCGAAGTCCACGCCATGCACCGGCTTCAACAAACTTACCGGTGGCGCATACTCCCGCGATTGCCGCGATTGCTTGGACCCGAAAAACCGGACAGCCGCGAAGATCGCCACCAGGTAATAAACAAGGGGCGTGGCCGCCAGCACCAAGATGCCAATGCGCCAGATGGAAAGTTCGCTCATGATTGGATTTGTGCCGCGCGGGTTTCACAGCGGCACCTAAGGAGTTTAGGAGGAATGGCCGGCATCTTTTCGCAATACCATCCGCTCGCCCTGCAACTCAAATCGGCTGCTCCGCCAGGCAATTTTTGTTCCGCCAAAGCTCATGCACCAGACCGCAAAGCCCAGCAAATCGCGGGTCGGATAAAGCCAGATGCTTCGCAGCAACGGCTTGTCGCGCAGCACAACCCAGCCGACCGCAAACGCCATGATCCAACGGTTTACCAATGCCCAGGCGAACAACGCCACGCCCAGCGCCCAATGTCCCAATAATCCCGCGGCCAGCAATCCGAGGATCCCGAATGGCATCGCAAAAATCAGGCCCATGCCGAGATACCCCTTGGGCCGGCAATATCTTTCTGTCACGCGCCAACGCAACTGGTTCTGCAGCATTTTTTGAAAGGTGCTCTGGTTCACGATGTGGTCGATTACGTGGCCAGAAAGCACCACCTGATATCCCGCCTTGTGAATCAGATTTCCGAGAATAAAATCGTTCGCCGAGTAATCATAGAATTTTTCGTAGCCGCCGACCTGCTCCAACACTTCCTTGCGGACGGCGATTGTGGGGCCAAGCCCGAACTTCATTCCCTCAAGCAGATTGGCCACCAGCGCGCCCGCCGGTTCTTCCACGGACATCAGCATGGCCGTCTGATTCGACCAGAAATCCCCGACGTTTTTTCCGCGGTAGAGGCAGGTGGTCATGGCAATGCCCGGCGTTAACAGCGGCGTCACGACTTCACGCAAATAATTCGGTGCCACTTCCACATCGCTGTCCGAAGCCACAATCACGCCATATTTCGTTTCGCGCGCTAGGCTGTGGAGCGAATACGTCTGCGGATTCGGCCAAGGAGGCAGGCCGTGCACAATGATCCGGCTCTCTACCTGGGGATACCGCTCGCTGACTTCCCGAACAATTCCCAGCGCCGCGTCATCGTCAGAGTCGGCTCCAAACAAAATTTCGAAACGCGGGTAGTCTTGCCGGAAGAAGCTTTCGATATTTTCCCGGAGCTGCGGCTCCAGCCCGTGCACCGGTTTGATCATGGATACGCCGGGCAACATTGCGTCTGCCACAGGCGGCTCCGTCAGCTTCCGCGACTCTGCGCGGAACTTCCTCACCGCCGCCAACACCAATCCCAAATACACGGTGGAACTCAGCGTTCCAACCAGCGCCACCGCAATTAGAATGTAATAAATAAAATTCAGAGCGTTGCCTTTCTACGCCTTCTGCCCGGCATACAACAATTCCGCATCCCGAAGCAGGGCCATCATTGACTCCTGCAGCGCCTCCCTCGAATTCCGCCTGTTTCTCCAACCCAACGCGCGAATTCGATCCGTATTCAGCCGAACCACGGCCACATCGCCCTTCCACCCGCGGTCGCCGCCCGCAAATTCAAACTTCACCTTGCTTCGATCCAATCCCACGCACTCCACCGCCAACTCGGCAATCTCCTTCACCGTGATGTAGTCGCCGGTTGCCACGTTATACGTCTGAAACTTCTGCCTGGTCTTTTCGTGCGCCGCCAGCACAGCCGCAACGACATCTTCGACGTAGATATACGACTTGCTCTGGCCGCCATCGCCCAGGATTTTCAATCTTCCCGGCTCCTGTCGAAGTGAGCGCACAAAATCAAAGCCAACACCGTGGGTCTGACGTGGTCCGACTACATTTCCAAAACGGAAGACGCAAGCCGTCATGTCGAACATATGGCAGTAGGAACTGATCAGGACTTCGCCCGCCAGCTTGCTCGCTCCGTAGGTCGAAATCGGCACCAGCGGCCCGTAATCCTCGCCCGCCTCCACCGTTCCCAAGTCGCCATAAACTCCGCTTCCCGAGGCGTACAAAATCCGTTTGGTGGAAGTCAGCCGCATCGCCTCCAGAACGCGCTCCGTCAAATAGGTGCCCTCGCGAAAATCAATGTCCGGCTCCGTCGCGGCGCGCGCGATATCGGGATTCGAGGCCAAGTGAATCACTGCTTCGCTGCCGTCCATCGCTCGCTTGAGCGCCTCGATATCCTTTACATCTCCTTTCACAAATCTAAATTTCGGATTATTCAAATGCTTTGCAAAATGCCACTCTCGCCCCGAACTAAGATTGTCGTAGATGGTCACGGACTGGACGCCTTCAGCGCCCAGCAGGATGTCCGTAAAATGCGAGCCAATAAATCCTGCCCCGCCTACAATGAAAAACCGCCCCATCCTCATATTCTTCTCCGAACCTCTGCGAATCTCTGCGAACCCTTTGTCTCGGCGTTATCTTTTGCCTTGCCTTGAAAGCCGCGGCGTTAGCAAGGGATCGCCATCGACGCATGCTCTCATTCTGGCGATTCACAACGAATATTGCATTCACGCAGGATATAAATTAATCATAGTCGACTCGCTTCCCACCGTCGACCTCAAAAGCCTACAGAATTCTCCCGCTCATGTTCTAATAGAGAAATAATTCCAGGAGCTAGCTGAATGCCCGCTGTCCCAAATCCGCCGCACTCGATGCGCGTCCTCATCACGGGCGGCAGCCGCGGCATCGGGCTCGAAGTCGCCCGCGATCTCGCCGCTTCCGGCCACCGGCTGTGGCTCGCCGCCACTTCCGAAAAAGCCCGCGAAGCCGCCGCACAACTCGGGGTGCAACATCGCGCTTCCCGCGTGGACATAGCCGACCCCAACTCCGTTGCCTCTCTGTTCGCCGAAATCGGCCGCGAATGGCAAGGGCTCGACGCGGTGATTCATTGCGCCGCCGAACTTGGGCAGGCCGGGGCTTTTTGGCAACTCGACGAGGAACAATTTGCTCACACTCTCCGCGTCAACTCCGCCGGGGCATTCTTCATCGCAAAGGCGTTCGTGCAGCTGTGGCGCGACACTGCGGCAAAAACCACGCGGTATCGCGGCAAAATTGTCTTCTTCGCCGGTGGCGGGGGCGGCTACGGTTATCCGCAATTTCTTCCGTACGGCACTTCTAAGGCCGCGGCGGTGCGCATGTGCGAGACCATGGCTATGGAACTGGACGCCGCCCAAATTCCCATCGACGTCAACATTATCGCTCCCGGCGCAAACGAGACCTCGATGCTTGCCGCAGTTCGCGCCGCCGGTGGAGAAGTCCGTACCGTCGTCCCGTTCTCGAAGCCCATCGCCCTGTGCCGCTGGCTTCTCTCCTCCGAATCCGACGGCGTTTCCGGCCGGTTTATCCATGTCAACGATCCCTATCCCACGCTTTCGCGGAATGCTCTTCGCGCGGAAGCTCTCAAACTGAGGCGCATCGATCTATGAAACTTTTCGTCGCTGGCTCCGGCCTGATTGGCGCGCAGCGCATTCAGGCGCTGACCAAACTTCCCGTTGTTTCCGAAATTACGGTCTTCGATCCTAAAGTCTCCGAGGGGACTAAACTTTCCGCAAAAGCTACCGCCGCCAGCGAAAACGCCGCCTTCTCGAAAAAATACGATGCTGCCGTCGTCGCCACTCCTCATGACACCGCCGTTGAGCTTCTCCCAAGAGTTTTCCCCATCGCTTCCAAGGTCCTCGTTGAAAAACCGCTTGGCCGCAACAGTGCGGAGACCGAGAAGCTGACAACCGAGGCGAAGAAATCCGGCAGCCGCGCCTTTGTCGGCCTCAACTATCGCTTCCTGAAAAACGTGCAACATCTCCACAAGCTGCTCTCTTCCGACGAATACGGAAAGGTTCTCGGGGTGGATGCCGTGCTTTCGCACGGAGCACAGCCCGGGTACGAAAAAAGCTGGAAGACCGACCCTGTCCGCTGCGGGGGCGGTGTCTGCATCGATCCCGGCATCCACCTCTTTGATTTGTTTGTGTGGATGTTCGGCGGCGCGGAACTTGCGGCAGGCTACCTCAGCCGGCAGTTCTGGCAAATTCAAGTCGAAGACCACGCCAGTCTTGTTCTCACGCTTCCCGGCGGCGCGCCCGCCAGCGTCAATCTTTCGCTCTCCAGTTGGCAGTCCCGCATGGAAATCACCGTGGAGACCGAGAAGGCGCAATTCTTTCTGCGTGGGCGGGGCAAGTTCTATGGAGCGCAGCGGCTGAGCATCGTTACAAAATGGCCCTGGCTCCAGCCGGGCGAGCCGCGCGAAAGCCAATTTGACTACGGAATGGAAGACGTCTCCCTGCAGCAGGAGACCGAGGAATTCATCACCGCCTGCACCAACCCAGACGCTACCCTAACGATTGCCACAGCCGCCGAGGCCCTGCAATCCATGCGCATCGTCGACGCCTGCTATACGAAGCTCCCTAAGACTTACTAGACTTGGCCCCGCGCGCAGCCGCCGCGACATCCAGGGTATATCCGGCCTTCTCCGCATCGCCGTGAAACATTTTTACAGTATCCAGGGAGAAGTCGCTCAGGTCTTTTCCCACCAGCTTCAGCTTCGCAAGAATATCGTTGGTCACCGTAATGATGTGGCAGCCGATCTCATCGGCTTGAAAAATATTCAGGAGCTCGCGCGGGCTGGCCCAGATTAATTCCGCATTGGGATGCGCGCGCAGAATGTCCACGGCTTCCCGCATCATCGGAACGGGATCCCGCCCCGTGTCCGCGACGCGCCCCGCAAACACGGAAACGTTCGAAGCCGCGCCGCCATGCAGCGCCTTCCCGACCTCGCGGACCTGCTCCAGGGTCATCATCGCGGTCACGTTCACCTGAATTCCTTCATGGCTCAGCCGGCGGATCAGCCCGTACATTGGTTCGCGCCTGGTGTTCGTCACCGGGATTTTCACATACACGTTTTTGGCCCAGCTTGCGATGAG
>DASSGJ010000205.1:0-2761 GCA_035693545.1 Candidatus Acidiferrum sp. | reverse complement strand
GACGAAGGAATCGCGCTGGACGACTTCGCCAAGGGTGAAGCCGACGGGGCGCGTGAAGATGGGGCCGTCGAAGGCGAAGGTGTGGAACTCGCCGTTTTCGCCGCAGGGATCAACGGCGGGCGGAAGATCGGCGAAGAAGGATTCGTCGAGTTCGCGGCCGGCGAAGGCGGGGTCGAGAACTTTGGAGTCGATGCAAACAGCCACGGAACGGAACCGCGCCGCGTGAAATTCGCGGATGAGGCCGCGAGTGTCGCGCTTCCAGATGGGGAACAAAGCTTGCATCTCAACGCGCGCGAGATTCTTTTCGCGGTAGAGGCGGAGGTCTTCGAGGAAAATGTCGCCGAAGGCTACGCGGCGAATTCCCTGCTTGAAGAAATGGAGCAAGGCCGCTTCCATACGCGCTTCGTATATTGGGTTAACACATTGCGGCGGGATGAAGACTTCGTGCAGGGGCAGACGGAGAGATTCCGCCTGCTGCCGCAGAAGTTCGCGGCGAACGCCGTGCATGCTGATGCGGTCGTATCCCTCGGTGACGGTGGTGAGGAGGGCTGCAACGCGGACGTTGTTTTGCTGGAGCAGGGTGTACAGCGCAATGGCGCTGTCTTTGCCGCCGCTCCAGCAGAATAGGATGGGCTCAGATGCGGACATGATTTTTTCCCTCGAACGCATGGTGGACGCCGCAGGTTAGTTGGGTGGCGACGCTGAATGCGTAAAAGCGGTGGCAGAGCCACCGCACTCCAAAGTGGGGTATGCGGTGCGCATCAGTTTTTCCCGGCGAAGGCGTAGCGTAGACCGAGCATGTAATAGCGCCCGAGCGCGGGATAACCGATCGCGTCCTGATATTGTTTGTCGAATAGGTTGATGACCCGCGCCGTCAGGAAGAACCCGCGGCGAACGTCATAGTTGGCGGCCATATCAAAACGCGCATAGCCGGGATTGCGCGTGATCCCAAGGCCGAAAAAGTCGCTATCCGTGCGCACACCGGTAAAGTATCCAAGGAAGTTCCAATTGACCCGGCCAAAAGTTGCGTTTACTCCGAAGGATCCGGAATTCACCGGCCGGCGAATCAAGTGGTTTCCCACCTGGAGCGCCGGGTCGGCCGCATTCGGGGATTTGACGACACGTGTGTCGTCATACGTGTAGTTTCCCTGAATGAACAGCCATCGGCGCGGATGGAATTCGGAAGCGACATTTGCGCCGCGCGCATATGCCAGGTCGGTGTTGAAGTATGTGCCATTTCCGAAGGGGCACGTCGCTGGGGGAAGCGGGGTGCACAGGCCGTTCAACTGGCATTCGGTGAAACTCGCGATGTTGTAGAAGCGATTGTAGAAATAGTCCGCGGAAAGTTTCCAGCGATCGGACGCCAGTTTTTGATCCAAACCGGTGGTCCAATTCTTGCTGGCCTCCGGTTTGAGATCCGGATTGCCGGGGTTGCACGGATCGGTGCCGAAGGTCTGGTCAAAGCGCGGCTCCTTTATGCCCTGGCCGTAGAAGGCGCGGTAGCGGGTGTCGCCGAAGAAGCCTTTGCCGTAGCGCAGCAGATAGGTGCCGCCAATGCGGGGAACGACGCGGGTGCCGAAGCTGTCGTTGGCTTCGACGCGGCCGCCGAAGTCGAGCGTGAGCCGGGAAATGGGCGTGTAACGGAAGTCGAGATAGCCGGCTTGATTGTTCCGGCGCAGGTGTCCGGGATTCACGAAGTTAATGCCGCCGTTTTCCACCTCATATTGATAGCCGATGGTTGCGATGAAATTCCGCGTTACGTAGCTGGATTGCGGATTCACCGCAATGCGATTGAACTCCAGAATCGTGTTGAAGGGAAAGACATCGCCCTGGTTCGCAAAACTGCGCTGACGTGTGTAGGACTCGGTGCCGAGCAATTGATGCTGCCAGTGATGCCCGGTAGTGAAATTCCACCGCGCGCTGGCGGAAAAAATGTGCTGCACATAACCCATAAATAGGTCCGGCATCACATCCGCCGCTGGAGGAAGTGCAGTTTGCCCCGGAATCCCGGCGTCGCTGGTGTTGTTGCGAAGAGAGACGTGAAGCTGGTTGGTGTTGGAAAAAGAGTAGCCGAAATTTCCAGAGAGGGTGCGATTCACGAAGTAGTCGTTTGGGCCCTGGCCGTCGGTCTGGAAATACGCGGCGGCCGCGGAGTAATCGAATTTGCCGACCAGGCCGCTGAGGTCGCCGCCACCGCGGGCGGAGGACAGATTGCCGCCTTCGGAATAAGCGCTGAACGCGGGAATGCGCGTATCGCCCCGATGGGTGAAGAGCTGGATGACGCCGGAGACGGCGTCGCTGCCGTAAATGGCGCTTTCCGCCCCTCGGACAATTTCGACCTTGTCGATGTTTTCGGTGGTGACGCTGGAAAAATCCACGGCACTGCCGGGCGGGTTGATGGGGGTGCCGTCGACGAGGACCTTGGTGAAGTTGGAGTTGCCGCCGTTCAGAAAAATGGAGGCTGTGCCCCCGAATGGACCGGTGCGGCCGACGGCGATCCCAGGTGAAAATTCGAGAAGTTCGGGAAGAGAGACGGCCTGGCGATTGTCAATGGTTTCGCGGGAGATGACGTCGGTTGGCGCGGTGGTTTGCTGCGCGGTGGTGGGAACAGATTGCGCGGTGACGATGACGCTGGAGGAAAGAGGTTCCAGGTCGAGATGAACGTTCAGGACGCGGGATTCGCCGGGCGCGAGAGTGACCACGAGTTCGCGCGCGGAGAAAGAAGAATGGGCAAACCGCAGGCGATAGCGGCCAGCGGGCA
>DASSGJ010000204.1:0-3736 GCA_035693545.1 Candidatus Acidiferrum sp. | reverse complement strand
ATTGCCGCTTGGCCGGAGGGCTCGAGTTACCTGGGATTTTTGTTCGCAAGAGCCGAGACTCCAGCCGAGGTTGAGGCTGCGCTTCGGGAAGCTCATGCGAAATTGAATTTCAAACTCACGCCAAGGCTGCCGGTGGAGCATCCGGTAACCGGCAAGGTTTAGTCTCAGCCTTTGGCCTTGGGGGGGACATAGCCTTCCGGGAGCTTGGCGCCGTCTCCGAAGAAAAACTGTTCCATCTGCTCTTCCATAATTTTCTGGGAATTCGGGTCAATGGGGTTCAGGCGGTATTCGTTCATGAGCATCTTGGAATACTCCACCCACAACTTCCAGGCTTCCTTGGAGACGTTTTCATATACGCGTTTGCCGATTTCGCCCCGCCAAGGCACTCGATCCAGCCCGGGCATGTCTTTGCCGAACTTTACGCAATGAACCATGCGCGTGCCGGGCTTAACCGGTTCACTCGGAGCGGGCGTCGGTCCGCAAGAATCATCTGCCATTGTGGTTTCCCCCGGACTCATTGTCCGTCAGCCCGTAGGCTGTTGCAAGTTCGAGGCAACACTCCTCCTGCCAGCGGCCTTCCCGGCACGAACCCTCCAGACCGGGCCCTGTGGTGTACTATCCTTTGAGCCTTTCTTTTTTAACTTTCATCCAAATCCTGCTTCTGATATTTCTCTATGGCTTTCGGAGGTGATTCCTTGGCGAACATCACAACAGCGTTTTGGGACATCGGCGGGGTGGTCCTGACCAACGGCTGGGACCACGATTCCCGGATGGAAGCGGCCAAGGCTTTTCAATTGGACTGGGAAGAGTTCCGCGAGCGGCACGACCTGTCGTTTCCAGCGTTCGATATGGGACAGATCACGCTGGACCAGTATCTGGACCGGACCCTGTTTTACCGGGCGCGGGCGTTTACGCGCGAGGAATATACGGCCTTCATGTTTGCCCAGTCGAAGGAGTACCCCGAGACGCGGCAGTTGCTTCGCGATCTGTCAGGTATCCAAAAATATTTCGTCGCATCCATTAATAATGAGCCGCTTGAACTCAACAACTATCGAATCGAGGCGTTTGGCCTGCGCAAGGATTTTCAGGTTTTTTTCAGCTCTTGTTATCTGCATGCCCGGAAGCCGGAAGAGCAGATCTTCCGGATCGCCCTGGAAGTGTCGCAACGTCCGCCGGAGGAATGCGTGTTCATTGATGACCGCTCGCTGAATCTGGAGAACCCTCGGCGTCTGGGAATGCATGTGATCCATCACAAAAACGCGGCGCAGACCCGCTCGGAACTGAAAGCTTTGGGGATTGCGGTATAGTCGAAGTGCCGCGCAAGTAAGCGCGGCGGGGCCGATTTTCACGGAGGAAGTGCATGGCTGAAGACGATAAGCGCTCGGGTTCGATCTATGGGACAACCGCCGACCCTTGTACGGTGATCCTGTTTGGCGCGTCAGGCGATTTGGCCAAGCGCAAAGTGATTCCCGCGATGTATGACCTCGCCCAGCACAATTCCCTCGGCGAACGCTACTCCATCATCGGCTTTGCGCGGACCCCGATGACCGATGAATCGTTTCGGACCACCATCGGCGAGGCGGCGAAAACAATTTCCGAAGTGGGTCCGATTGAACCCGCGAAATGGGATGTGTTTTCGTCCAACCTTTATTATTCGGCGGGTGAGTATGGGAATCCCGATTCGTATACGCAGCTGGCCAAACGGCTCGCCGAAATCGATAAAGAAAAGAACCTGGGCGGCAACCGGTTGTTTTACCTTTCCACCCCTCCGGAAGTTTATCCCGACATCGTCGAACAACTGGGGCGCGCCGGACTGGCGCGGCCGGCGAACCCCAATTCCTGGGTGCGCATCATTATTGAAAAGCCCTTTGGCCGCGATCTGGCGTCGGCGAAGGAACTGAACAAGATCGTCCTGAACGTTTTTGAAGAAAAGCAGGTTTACCGCATCGATCACTACCTCGGAAAAGATACGGTTCAGAACTTGCTGGTTTTGCGGTTTGGCAACGGCATTTTTGAGCCGCTCTGGAACCGCAATTATGTGGACCACGTCCAAATCACCGCAGGCGAGACTTTGGGCGTGGAAAGGCGCGGCGGTTTCTATGAAACGGCCGGCGCCCTGCGCGATATGATCCAGAGCCACGTTTTGCAACTCACTTCGCTGATGGCCGTGGAGCCTCCGGCTTCGTTTGATGCCACCGCAGTCCGCAACGAAAAGCTCAAAATTCTGCAGTCCATTCGCCCGTATAACCTCGAGATGGTGGCTCAATCCGTGGTGCGCGGGCAGTATGCGCCGGGAAACGCCAACGGCACCAAACTGGCCGGGTACCGCGACGAACCGGGTGTGAATCCCAAGTCGCGTACGGAAACTTTCGTGGCCATGCGCGTCCTGATCGACAATTGGCGCTGGGCAGGTGTTCCCTTTTACCTGCGCACCGGGAAGCGGCTGGCAAAGCGCACGACGGAAATCATGATCCAGTTCCGCTGCGCGCCGCATCTTGTCTTTCGCGATCGCGATATCGAGCCCAACCGGTTGGTGCTGAATATTCAGCCGGATGAAGGAATTTCCGTTTCCTTTGGTGCCAAGCGGCCGGGAACGGAAATGAGCATCGGGAATGTGACCATGAATTTCAGCTATCGCGAAGCCTTCGGCGGCACTTCGCGAAGCGCTTACGCCACGCTGGTAAATGACTGCTTGCGTGGGGACGCCACCCTGTTTGACCGGGGTGATTCGGTGGAAGCGGCCTGGTCCATTGTCGACCCGATCCTGGATGTCTGGAGCGCGGCAAGGACCGGAACGGTGCCGACCTACGCGGCGGGCACCTGGGGTCCAAAAGAGTCCGACCAATTGCTGGAACGCGACGGCAGACAGTGGTATAACCCTTAAAACGGTTTAATGAAGAGCTTTTGCGGGAGGTCCGGTGATACTTGCGGGCGACGTGGGTGGCACAAAATGCAACATCGCGCTGTTTGCAGAGAAAAACGGAAAGCTGGAAGTCGTTTTCAAGCAGCGGTTCGCCAGCAAGGATTTCGCCCGCTTTGACCTGATCATCAAGGAATTCACCTGCCAGGCGGCTCCTCACCTTACCGATGAAAAAGTTCGTGCCGCGGGCTTTGGAGTGGCAGGGCCGGTCATTAATAACCGGATTCACGCCACAAACCTTCCCTGGATAATTGACGCGGACAGCCTCTCGAAAGAACTCGGCGTCAAGACGATCGCGCTGATGAACGATCTGGGCGCGACCGGCCACAGCCTGGACCATCTACCCCCGGAAGACTTCGTCGTGCTCAATCACGGTACGCCGGTGCAGGGAGCCACGCGCGCCTTGTTGGGTGCGGGGACCGGCCTCGGGCAATCCATCCTGTTCTGGGACGGCAACCGGTATCGCGTGGTGCCGAGCGAAGGCGGCCATTCGGACTTCGCGCCGCATACGGATGAGCAGATCGAACTCCTGAAGTTCATGCGCAAACGCTATCCGCAGGTTAGTTGGGAGCTGATTCTCTCCGGTCGCGGATTCCGCACCCTCCACGAATTTCTCTCGAGTACCGTGAAGCATCCTGTGTTTGACGATCCAGACGCCGATCCCGCGCCATTTATCACGAAAACCGGCTTAGCAAAGGAATGTCCCGTTTGCGTTCAGACGCTGGATCTCTGGACGGCAATCTACGGGGCGGAGGCCGGAAATCTCGCGTTGAAGGTTCTGGCGCTCGGCGGAGTCTACGTGGCCGGCGGAATCGC
>DASSGJ010000203.1:0-22031 GCA_035693545.1 Candidatus Acidiferrum sp. | reverse complement strand
GCGCGAATTTGCTTCGCGCCATTGCGGGCCCGCTTCCCGCTCAGCTATACTCTTCGCTTTGTGTTAAGGCAGGCAAGGCTGGTGGAAGCTGTTGGGCGGGGCTATGAGGCTCTGTGCGGCAAGACGCACAAGAGAAGTTGTTCGGTTTTTCAGGGTTTTGAAAAATTTGACCGGTTACCGGTTAAGTAGACAAGGGCTTGCCAATCTCAATGGCGTCGGCCGCCAGAGACAGGCACAGCCAACATGAATAAGGAGAAAACAGTGAATTCAGGAAACATGATTCGTGTGGCTGCGGCGGCCACGTTGTGCCTGCTCGGTACCGCGACGCTCCGCGCGCAGGGTGCGGCGCCCGCAGGTGCGGCAGGCGGCGGCAAGATTGGCGTGTTGAACGTCCGTCAGGCGATCGTCACCACCGCCGAAGGCAAACAGGCTTCGGCGGAACTTCAGTCGCAGTTTGCTCCCCGGCAGAACGAGATGGAAGCTCTTAACAAGCAGATCAACGATATCCGGCAGCAACTCGCCGCCAACCAGACCACCTGGAGCGATGAGCAGAAAGCCAAGGCCCAGACCCAGGGACAACGGCTCGCCGCGCAACTGGAACGCAAGAACAACGAGTTGCAGGAAGACGTGAACGCTGCCCAGGGCGATGTTGTGGACCGCATCGGCCGGAAAATGATGGACGTCCTTGACCGCTTCGCGCGCGAGAACGGCTTCGTCGCGGTATTCGATTCGTCAGCGCAGAATTCTCCGATTATCTACGCTTCGAACAACGTCGACGTCACGCAGGACATTATCCGCCTCTACGACCAGCAGTATCCGCTGAAGGGTGGCGTTCCAACGACCAAGCCGGCTGCCACGCCGAAACCCTCTGCTGCTCCAACGACGGCGCCGAAACCCGCTACGCCTCCGCCTTCCAAACCCTAAAGGTTTCTCCCGGTCAATCTGGAAGAAAAGAGGGCCGCCCATGAGGCGGCCTTCTTCATTTTAGAGACTGTTCGGTTCTCCCACCGGAGTCGCTTGCGTTGTCGGTGGAGGGAGTGGCGGATTTTTCGGCTTTCCGATCTTGTGGCTAGTATCCACTTCAAACAGCATGTAGTCCGTCAGATAGTGTTTGTGATGGTAGCGGTGGCCGTGAAGTTCCATGTGCATTTCGGCGCTCCAGGGAAGCCACAGCGTGGTGTTTGCGGCCGAAAAATTAACAGGACCATAGTCGACCAGAAGATGATCGCGGGTTAAGCCCAAGGTCTGCACCGGCTGCAAAAGATCAGTCTCAATGCGAAGGACATCGAAGCTTGCGGAAGCCAGCCAGATGCGGCCCTTAATAGGGACCGGATAGAGCTTACCGTCATGCCGCCAATCGCGGATTGACCCCGCGGACTCTTTCTTTTCCTGAAACCTGATTTGCCAGGCTGCTTTTCCACGGATGGCTGCTACGCCCTCGCATTGGTAGACGAACTCTCCTCGAGTCGCTGGCTGCAGAATCGAAACTCCAAGATTGTTCAGGCCCGTGGTCGCAAGCGATGTGGGGAAACTATTGTCTTTTCCTGTGGAATACCGGTCCTCTTCCAGGAAGAAGGAGTCACCCGCATAGCTATGGACAAAAACGATGTAGGAAAAATCGCGTGATTTGACAGGGCCGGGCCTGCCGAGCCGGTCAATCTCCTGGTGGTCGATGTGTTCCGTCGCTGTGAATTTCTCGAAATTCTTCAATTGTAAATTTAGCCGGTGCTGCGCGTGGGGCAGGATCTCCTCTGCGTTGCAAGAGGCGTTCTGGGCCAGGGGGAATTCGCGGCTGTCGATGTCCAGCGGAGCCCAGGGACGCTCATTGGCCGGCAGCAACTCGATTCGGGGAAGCGTGGGGACCGGAAGAGCCGCCAGCTCCGCAGGTTTCGGAGGAGCGGCATCCGGCGAAGGCGCGGACAACGAAGCAAGCCTCTTCTTGACTTGTTCAGCGGAAGGGTCGTTCGGAAATTTAGCAGCAAGTTCCTTAAAAGTGTTTTCGGCCTCGGTCATCTTTCCTTCGGCTTGCTGTATTTCTCCAAGCAGCAGTCGCGCACCAGCCCCTTTATCGGGGGCCAGTTCGGCGGCACGTTGGGCGTGCGCCTCCGCATCAGGCAAACGCCCGGCCTTGGCATACGCGGAAGCGAGTAGAAGTTGCGTGCGCCAACTTGCCCCATTCCTGAGGAAGGCTTTTTCCAAGGTAGCAATCGCCGCCGAGATTTCACCATTGCGAAGTTGCAACTCTCCGAGGGCGAGCAGCGAGCGTTCGTGCGTAGGGTCAATCGCCAACGCGTGCTCGAAATTTTGCCGCGCGATGTCCGGGTGATTCAATCCCAATTCAGCCGTGCCGAGGAAATAGCTTAGATCAGGATTACCCGGGGCCATTGCGAGACCTTTTGCAAAATGAACCCGCGCCGTTTCGAATTCACTCTTGCGAAGGGCTTCCATCCCCTTGTCGATTTCGGCCTGGAGTTTGGGTGACATTACGATGCCTTGGAGCGTCGGTCCCTGAGATTTCTTGTCGGATTCCAGTTGGAGGTACAGGTAGACCTGCATGGTGGAACCTAACGCAGTTACGCTGATATGGTCCGTTGTGGTTTTGTATCCGGGGTAGCTGGCTTCCGCATCGTATTCACCTTGTACGAGGCCGTCGAAGACGGCCGTGGAAGCGTCCCGGGTGGTCACTGTCCGATGGTAGCTGCCAACGGTTGCCACCAGCGTGACAACGGTTACACCATCCATGGGAACCCCACTGGGATCTCGAACATTTACAAGCAGGGTAACGCCTTGAGAAGCAGAACCCCCTTGACTACCGCGGCTGCCGGAGGGATGTTGCCCAAACCCCGAAGGAGCGCAAATCAGGACGATAAAAACTGAGGCGATGGTGGACTTCCAGAGCGTAAGCATGCTGGGCCGAGCTTGGACCATGATGACCTTGGGTATGCAGAAGACGTACCGCTACACTACGCAGGAGCAGCCAGGTCGTCAAGTGCTTGCCGGGCCTGAGGTAACGCGCTCGCCGGAATGTCGGTCCTTAGTCTGGAGGCCCTTGTATCATTCGAATTAGTCCAGGTATTTCTTTGTGTTAACTCGGTTTTGCGGCAGTCGAGATCCGATCGGGAGTCTGCGAATAACCAGGCATCTAGCGCCTAAGCCCTAAGGTACCTTGCATTTACCTTGCTCCGGGAATATACTCATTCTTCGCTCTGAATCGGGTCGCACCATGAAGTGGGCGCAAGCCCACTTTTTTGTTGCCGCCGGCGGTGCTGAGCTTTCGACCGGCTTAGGCCGTGGAGTCTTCGCGTGAATTTGGAAAAGGTCCGCGAGGCCGCCGAACGCGTTGCGCGTTCGGAAGGCCTGGAAGTCGTGGATGTCGAATGGAAGATCGGCAAACAAAGGTTTCTAAGGGTGTACATCGACAAGGTGCCGCCCGCGAAACCTGCCGGGGCGATCGAGGGTGAAGAAGCGCCGAGTCCTTACCCGAAAATCAGCCACGCCGATTGCGAGCGCGTGAGCCAGCAACTCAGCGTCATTCTGGATGTAGAAGAGTTGATTCCGGGGCCGGGCTACATCCTGGAGATCAGCTCACCGGGAATGGACCGCGCGTTGACCAAGGCGGCGGATTTCGAGCGCTTCACCGGGCGGCTGGCGAAAATTTCGACCACGGAGCCGGTCGGCGAAGCGAAGTTCTTTGAAGGACGCCTGAAGGGTTTCGCGGACGGTAATGTCCGCATGGAGTTGAAAGGAAAAGACGCGCGAATCGTGGAAATACCGCTCGCCGCGATTCGGAAGGCGAACTTGGTCGTGGAGTTTTAGGAAAGCGAAATGGCGAATCTGCTCTATCAACAAATCGAGATGCTCAGCCGGGAGAAGCACATCGAGCCCGAAGTGGTGATTTCTGCCATCGAAGACGCCATGGTTGTGGCCGCTCGCAAATTTTACAAGACTGAAGAGGACCTGCGCGGAAAATTCAATCCGGAAACCGGGCAGGTGGACGTGCATTCCGTCTACACCGTCGTGGAAGAAGTAACGGATCCCAAGCGCGAAATCAGCCTCGCCGACGCCAAGAAAAAGAATCCGGGCGCCGAACTCGGAACCGAAATCCTGACCGCTAAGCCCACCGACGTGCTCGGTCGCATCGCCGCGCAAACCGCCAAGCAGGTGATCCTGCAAAAGGTCCGCGAGGCCGAACGCGACACCATTTACAACGAATATCACACCCGCGCCGGCGAGCTCGTGACCGTCATCGTCAAGCGCGCCGAAGGTCCCGACCTGATCGTCGATATGGGCCGCACCGAAGCGCGCCTGCCCAAGCGCGAGCAGTCCAAACTCGAAACCTACAATATCGGTGAGCGTTTGCGCGTTGTGATCAAAGCCGTCGACCGCGCCGCCAAAGGCCCGCAGGTGATCGTTTCCCGCGCGGATGCCTCGCTGGTGCAGCGTCTATTCGAAATGGAAGTCCCGGAAATCTACGACGGCACCGTCCAGATTCGCGCCGCCGCTCGTGAAGCCGGCGAACGCACCAAGGTCGCCGTCGCCAGCCGCGACAAGGACGTGGATCCCGTTGGCGCCTGCGTCGGCATGAAGGGCATGCGTGTCCAGTCCATCATCCGCGAACTCCGCGGTGAAAAGATCGACATTATTCCTTACAACGAAGAAACCGTTGCATTCGCGCAAAAGGCACTGAGCCCCGCGAAAGTAACTCGCGTCCAGATCACCGATCCCGAGAACAAAAAACTCGAAGTGATCGTCGAAGATTCCCAGCTCTCCCTGGCCATCGGCAAAAAGGGACAGAACGTCCGCCTCGCCAGCAAGCTCATCGGCTGGGACATTGATATCAAGAGCGAAGAAGAGAAGCGCCGCGAAATCGAAGAGCAGATGACCGCTTTGACAGCGCCCACCACGCCTCTGACCGTCTTGGCAGGCGTCGGGCCCAAGACCATCGAAAAAATCGAAGCCGCCGGCATTTCCAACCTCGAAAAACTTGCCAGCATGACCCCGGAACAGTTGATGGAAATTCCCGGCATCGGCGAAAAAATGGTGGACAAGATTTATCAGGCCGTGAACCGCTTCTACGAAGGCGGCGACGCCGCTGCTGTGCCCGTGGAAACGACGGACGAGAACGGCGAAGAGACGCCGGCAGCTGAAGGCGCGGCCGAAACATCTGCTGAAGCACCGGCCGAAGCTGCCGGCGAAACGGAAGCTTCCCCTGAAACGGAATCCGCTTCGGAGACTAACTCTGAAGCCGCTGCATCCTCGGAGAACGAAACTCCGGCGGAGCAGCAGGAAGAGAAAAGTTCCTAAGAAGCATGAGCGACGCAAATCAAGTCCGCATCAATGAGCTCGCGCGCGAACTCGAGGTCAAGGCGAAAGCCATCATTGACCTTTTGCCGGGTTTCGGAGTACAGGAAAAGAAGACCCACTCCAGTTCCATTCCCGCCGACGTAGCGGAAAAGGTCAAGAAACATCTCCAGGGTGTCGCGGATGCCGAAAACGCCGCGGAAGCCGAACGCGCTGCGAAAGAAGCTGCGGCAAAAGCGGCTGCACGGCGGCCAGCGCCGCCAGCGGCTGCACCTGCTGCTCCTCCCGCAGCCCCCGCGCATCCTCCGGTTGCGGCGAAACCCGCTGCACCAGCAGTGGCTCCTCATGCTCCTGCGCCTGCGGCGGTGAAACCTGCGCCCGCGGCTCCATCTCCAGTGGCCGCTCCAGCGCCGGCGGCTCCCGTAGCAAAACCGCCAGCGCCTGCCCCGGCCGCAACGCCGGCTCCGGCTGCACCTGCGGCGGAACGTCCGGCTGCTGCACCTGCAACTCCCGCTGCCCCGGTCGCGCCGCGTCCTGCGCCTCAGCAACCTCTTCGTCCTTCTCCTCCTCCAGGCCGCGGTCCAGCGCAACCGTCTGCCGCACGTCCTGGTGGATCACCGCCTCCGCAATCGCGTCCGACGCAACCAGGCACACAACCCCAAGCCGCACGCTCTGGTGCCCCGGCTGGCGCCCCGCGGCCGCAGCAACCTCTTCGTCCCATGCCCACGGGAAACCGCGGCCCGGTCCCCGGAACTTCACCGGGAGACCGTGAACGCCGGCCAAGTGGTCCGCGTCCCGGCCAACCGATGCGCCCGCAACAATCAGGCGGCCAGGGTGGCCGTCCGTTTACTCCGCGTCCCGGAGGCCCCGGCGGTCCTGGTGGACCCGGCGGTGGACGCTCGTTCGGCCAGCGCCCGGGAGCCGCTCCTTCCGGCGCGCGTCCCGGATCTCGTCCTCCCGGTGCTCGCCCTGGGATGTTGCCCTCGCCGTTTTCCGAAAAGCCCTCCAAGGCGGAGCCGGGCAAGCCCCTTTACGCCCGCAAGCCGCAACAGCGCCAGCGCCCGATGGCCGACAAGCGCGAGATGGAAGGCGAACGGAAACTGCACCCGACCCGTCAGCGTCCCGGCGCAGGCCGCGGAGTAGCAGCGGCGGCGATCGCTCCGCCGGAACCACGCGCGCCCCGCGACATTCAGTTGACCGAAGGCATCACCATCCGCGAACTTGCGGAAAAGCTCGATGTCCGCGCTAAGGATCTTCTGAAAACCCTCCTCGATCGCGGCGTCTTCGCCAGCATCAATCAGGCGCTCGACGTGCAAACCGCAACGGATCTGGCGCAATCCTTCAACGGCGTTGTCAGCGTCGTTTCCCTCGAAGAAGAAATGGTTCTCGAGGTCGCCAAGGAAGAAACCAAGGAAAATCTCAAGCCGCGGCCTCCGGTCGTCACCGTCATGGGCCACGTTGACCACGGCAAGACCAGTCTCCTCGACGCTATCCGTCAGGAAGACGTAGCGGCTGGCGAAGCCGGAGGCATCACCCAGCACATCGGCGCCTACAAAGTCCAGGTGGGCGAAAAGAGCGTCGTATTCGTTGATACGCCGGGCCACGAAGCCTTCACCCGGATGCGCGCCCGCGGCGCGAAAGTTACCGACATCGTCGTGCTCGTGGTTGCCGCCGACGACGGTGTCATGCCGCAGACACGCGAAGCCGTTGACCACGCCAAAGCCGCGAACGTCCCAATCATCGTCGCCATCAACAAAATCGACAAGCCGGAAGCGCAGCCGGAGCGCGTGAAACGCCAGCTCTCGGATATGGGATTGATGCCCGCGGAATGGGGCGGCGAAACCGAATTCGTCGAAGTCTCCGCCAAACAGAAAAAGAATCTGGACAAGCTGTTGGAAATTATTCTGCTCGTCGCGGATTTGCGCGAATTGAAAGCTAATCCGGATGCTCCGGCAAGTGGCACAGTCCTTGAATCGCGCGTGGACAAAGGCCGCGGCCCTGTTGCCACCGTCCTCGTTCAGAACGGCACGCTCAACAATAGCGACTTTTTCATCGTAGGCTCCGTTTTCGGCAAAGTCCGCGCCATGTTCGACGACCACGGCCGCCCGGTGAAAATCGCGCCGCCATCCACACCCATCGAAGTCCTCGGACTTCAGGGTGTTCCCGAAGCCGGCGATCATTTCCAGGTTACCGATGAAGCCAAGGCTCGCCACGTCGTCGAATTCCGCCAGTCCAAGCAGCGCGACGCAGCTTTGCGCGCTAGCGCTGGCAGCCGCATCACCCTCGACCAGTTGCACGAACAGTTGAAAGCCGGCGAAGTCAAGGAACTTCCCATCGTCATCAAGGCCGACGTGCAGGGCTCCGCCGAAGTTCTGGAAGAAATGCTCCCGCGTCTTTCCACCGACCAGGTAAAACTGAAAATCATCAGCGCCGGCGTCGGCACCGTCACCGAAAACGACATCCTCCTCGCCTCCGCATCCGGAGCCATCGTCATCGCCTTCGGTGTTCGTCCTGACCGCAAGGCTCAGGACCTCGCTCAACAGGAAAAAGTAGACATCCGCACCCACAACATTATTTACGAAGTCTCCGACGAAATTAAGAAAGCCATGGAAGGCCTGTTGGAACCCGTCTTCCAGGAAACTTACGTGGGTCGCGCGGAAGTCCGCAACACCTTCCGCATCAAGGGCTCGGGCACGGTGGCCGGCTGCTACGTTACCGACGGCGTCATCAAGCGCGACTCGCAGATTCGCGTGATGCGCGACGGCGCGGTGATCTACACCTCTAAGCTCAGCTCGCTGAAGCGTTTCAAGGACGACGCCAGCGAAGTGCGCACGGGATTTGAATGCGGCCTGGGAATTGCAAACTTCAACGACGTCAAGGTTGGCGACATTCTGGAATGCTTCCAGGTCACCAAGCTCTCCGCCGCCGAAGCCGCTGCCCAGGGTTCCTCCGCCGCGCGCAAATAGAAGCGATGCATCAGGCTCCCCGGCCTGAGGGTGGCTTGCCATGCCGGTCGGATTACTCACACTGGAATTGCATATCGCGGACGCGCAGTCGCTGAAGGATAAGCGGCAGGTGCTCCGCAGCCTGAAGGACCGCCTCCGGGCCCATTTCAATGTAGCCGTGGCCGAATTGGATTTCGAAGACACCTGGCAGCGCTCAGTAGTCGGTGTTGTGACTCTGTCAAATGAAGAGCATCACGTCGAAGAAGCGCTGCAAAAAGTTCTGGCCGAAGCCGATGGGCTCCTGGGCCCGATGGTAGTGAGCCACTCCGTCGAGTTGTTGTAGGGGCGATTAGAGATCCTTGAACTTTTTGACTTTTGAACTTTTGAACTGATTCTTAGGCTTGAACTTTTAACTCTTAACTTTGAACTTCGGCGAGAAAGTACGTCCATGAGTCCTGATCATCATCGTCATTTACGGGTCGGCGAAGAAATCGCCCATGAACTGAACGCCATGCTGGTTGGTGAATTGAAAGACCCACGATTGGAAGGCAACGTCTGCGTCAGCGAAGTCCGCGTACAGCCGGACATGAAGCACGCGCGGGTCTACGTCAGCGTGCGCACCGAAAACTCCAGGGAACAGACCGACGCCATCAAAGCCCTCGAACACGCCTCCGGCTACATCAAGCACGAGCTGGTGGAGCGTCTCCAGTTGCGCCGCGTCCCCGATCTGCATTTCACCCTGGACCTTTCCCAGGAACACGTCGAGCGCATCGAACAATTGCTGAAACAGATGAAGTCGGACAAGGCCGATAAGCCGGAACCGAATCCTTAAATCGCAAGCGACTCAGTCCTGTCGTGGCCGACCTTTAGGTCGGTCATCACGCTTGAGCTGCAACCACCCAAATGCCTCGCCAACCACAACCCGCTCCCTTTGACGGCGCCCTGGTCATCAACAAGCCCCAGGGCAAAACTTCCCACGATATCGTTGACGCGGTCCGCCATCTCGCCGGATTCCGCCAAATCGGCCACCTCGGCACTCTCGATCCCCTCGCGACCGGCGTCCTTGTTCTCTTGCTCGGCAAGGCCACGCGCTTCGTCCGCTTCTACACCGGACGCCGCAAGCGCTACACCGCCGGTTTCCGCTTCGGCTACGCCACTAACACCTTTGACTCGGAAGGCCAGGCCGCTGGTCCTGACGCGGCGCCCGCGCTCGATCGCGAGACGCTGGAGCGGCTTGCCGCCGGATCCACCGGGCGATTCGACCAGATGCCTCCCATATTTTCCGCAAAAAAAATCCACGGCCGTCCGGCCTACGAGCTGGCCCGCAAAAATCAGGTTGTTGAACTGAAAGCGGTACCGGTGGAAATTTTCGAATACCGCCTGACGGATATCGCAGGCCCCATCGCCCGGTTTTCCATCGAGTGCTCTTCGGGCACCTACATACGCTCGTTGGCTCACGAGATGGGGCAGAAACTGGGATGCGGCGCGCATCTTGCCGAAATCTGCCGCACCGCTGTCGGTGAATTTTCCATCGAACAGGCCATCGGCCTGGAAGAACTGTCTCAGGCAAAAAAAGACGGCAAGTTTGCTTCCTGCCTGATTCCGCTGGAGCATCTCTTGCCGAATTTTCCGCGCACCAATGTGTTGCCCGTGCTCGAAAAGAAAATCCGCCACGGTGGAAAGTTCAACGTAATGCCTTCGCAGTTAAAGCCGGGCCGTGTAGAGCTTCCGCCCGGCGCCACCACGCACCTCGATACCGAAGAGGTCCAGCCCCCTCGTCTCCGCGTGTTCAGCCAGGAAAATAAATTGATCGCCATCGCCGAAGCCGTCGTCCCTCGAACCTACCAGCCTGTCGTTGTGTTTGATCCGCTCCCCTGAACGTTTTCTTTTCAGAGTTAAGAAGCGGGTGTCCCTCGCCCGGGCTTCCTGGGAATTATCCCGGTGGCTGCTGCAGCGGAATTTCAGGCTGCGATTGCGGCGGCAGATTTTGCGGCGGCGGGTTTGCCGGCGGCTGTTGCGCTGGCGGAGTCCCAGGTTGCGGTTGAGGCGGTGCTGCGGGCGTCTCCACCGGCGGCTGCACCGGAGTCGGCTCCACATCGGGGCGTGGGCCAATGGGTGCGGACGCGGCGCCCTGGTGCCCCGTGGGCTCTCCTGTACCCGCGTAGATCGATTTCGATTGGTGAAAGGGCGAGCGCACGCGTCGCGGAGTCACCAGAAACAACAGCTCGTCGTCGGTGAACGAATTGTTCCGCGTCCCGAATGCGTACCCGATGCCGGGCAACTGTGCAAGCCCGGGAATCCCGTTAAGCGTTTTGGTTTCGTTGTCGCTCAGCAAGCCGGTAATCAGCGAAGTTTCGTCTTCTTTCAGCCGCACCGTCTGCGTAACCGTTCGGTTCGAAATCACCGGGATTCCGTTCACGCTGTTCCCCGAAAGCGCCTTGATTTCAAACTCCAGTTGCAGCGTCACATCCTTCGTGTCGTGCAGTTGCGGCGTGGCTTTGATTTTTATGCCCACGTCCTCGTATTCCGAACCGGGATACGGCGTCTGCGTGATGGCCGGATTGGAGATCAGGCTGGCCGGGCTTTCTACCAGAGTCACTTGGCCGTCGCCGTTCGAAATATTGTTGGTGACGACGATGTCCGGGAACGCGCTGTTGGTGAACGCGCCGGCCAGGATCACGTCGGGATTTGTGCCGGCGGCGGGTTCAATCGCACTGGCAAACAGGCCGTTGCCGAGGTCGGCGAATACCGTCACCGTGCCCACAGCCGTGTTGGTCACCGCGATCCCGCCCGTGGAGGACTGCGCCAAATCCGCAATCGCCACTCCGCTCGGAGTCGTATCAGTCGGCAGCGGTGATTGCGACGCCGCAAAAAATGTTCCATTTCCATTTCCCAGGTAAATGCTGAGCGTGTTGTCCTGCTGGTTCACGATGGCCAGCGCCGGTCCATTGCTCCCGCTGAGCGCCCCCGAGGTGATCGCCACCGGAAACTTTCCGACCGCCAGCGGGGAATTCGGGAATTCCGCGAACGTGCCGTCCCCTTTGCCCTGCAGAATCGTCACGTTCTGGGTGCCCTGATTGACGATGGCCAGATCCGGATTGCCGTCGCCGTCGAAATCCGCCACAGTCATCGCCACAGGCCCCGTTGCCGTCGTCGGCAATGGGAAGGGCGAATTTTTCACTTCGGTAAACGTGCCGTCGCCATTTCCGTTGAACACGGAATAGGTATTGTCCGTGAAATTGGTGACCACAAACCCCGGGTTGGAGTCGCCATTATTCAAATTAAATGTGCCGACGGCGATGGCGCTTGGCTGGGTCCCCACGGCAATCGGAGTGGCCGGCGTTTGGAAGCTGCCGTCGTTGTTGCCCAGCAGCACAATCACGGCGTTCCCAACGGGATCGGTGATCAGCAAATCCGCAAAATTATCGTTGTTCACCGCGCTCGAAGCCGCATTCAGGCTTCCCGTGGCCATTGCCGGTGCGCGAGTCGAACTGGTCCAGCTGGTTCCAAGAGACACCGGCGAGAGCAACCCGCTTCCGCTGGTGGGTTGCGCAAATTGCGGCACCGCTCCCGTTCCCTGATTCAGCAGGATCGTCAGTGTGTTGTCGGTCTGATTGACGACGGCCAAATCCTGCGTCCCTGCGCTGCGAAAATCCGCCGTTACCATCGCCACTGGATTTTTTCCCACCGTGAACTGTTGCGTCGGAATGGTGATGCCCGTTCCCCCCGGATTTGGAGTAAAGCCCGTCGATCCCAGGCTGCCCGAAAGCAGCGAAAGCGTTATTGGAACTCGGTCCCCGACAAAGAACGTCGCCGGCTTGCCGTCTTGCGCGCGCAGCAAAACCTGCCGCCCGCTATGGACCAGCGAAAGTCCTTCCGAAAATTGCGCGGACAGCGTGGGCAGGACGAGAAGAAACGTACTTTTACCGCCTCCGATAGCCTCCACTGCCGGAATCGAAGCGGCCAGGCTGGAAATGCCTCCGCTGGCCAGCGCGCCCGCCGGGCCTCCAAAAACTTGGGCCAGCAGCGTGAGCAGTGCTGTCAAATCGGGCGCCGTCCGCAGCGAATTCGCCAGATTTGCCGGGACTGGAACCAGCCGCTGGCTCGCCGGCCAAGTGATCCCCAGGTTGCTCGCATTCGTGCGGTCCACTTCCAGGAGATCAATTTCCAACAGCACTTCGCCAGGGCCATGCTCCAGGTTCCGCACAATTTCATCCGCAAGGTGTACCCGTTGCACGGTTCCACGAACGGTAATCGCGTGCGCGGAGTTGGCTTGGCTGACCCGCGTGATCCCGGTCAGTTCGCGAATCGCGCGCACCACCTCGCCGACTTCCGTCGGCGTCACCGATGACGGCAGCGGAATGCTCTGTTCGATTTCAGGATCGAACAACCGGCGCTTCTCCGCCGTGTCCGCCGCCACAAAAAATTGCTTGGAGTCCACCGCATTCCAGAAAGTGCCTGTCTCTATTCCCATCACCTTCATCGCGGTGTAAAAATCCACGTCCTGCAGCTGCAACCGCGTGTTGCGCGCCTGCAAGTCCGGATCGAACGATGCCTTCAGCCCGAAAGCCTGCGCCACCTGCTCGTAAGCGGATTTCACGTCGGTCTGAATGTTGAAGCTCTTGTTGGCCTTATCCGGAGCGATCTGGGGCAGCCCTTCCGCGGCTTCCGGCCGGCGCTCGCCCGTCACGGACTCCTTCATTGAGCCCATCTGCTGCAATCGTTCGAGGATGGCATGGTTGCCCGGATCGATTTCCAGCGCCATGGCGAGTTGTTGCACGGCGCCGTCGAGATTGTTCTCGACCGCCATGCGCTCGGCGCTGTCCAGATGCTCGCGCAACAGGCGAGAGCGCAAACCCACCCCTTTGCCCACGATGGTCACATCGAACGGGGCATAGCGCGCCGCTTCTTCGTAATCACTGAGGGCTTGGAGATAATCGCCCGCCGCCTCCTCCTTGGTGGCCTGCTCCATCAGTTTCTTTGCACGCTTGGGGTCGGGCTTCACAAAAGAGCGCTGCGCATCGCGTTTCCCGTTGGGCGATTGCGGCTCCTGGGCCGCCGGGCTTGGACAGGCGAGCACCCACGAGAGGAGCAGGGCGATCGCGGCGCTAAGGGGCGGTCTTCTCATTCGAATAGATAGACGCAACACCTATTCTACCGTGGAGAAGGAAAGGGCGTGTGCACTTGACGGGCTAAACAGGGAGCGGTAGACTGGAATCGTTGTTGCAAATCATTTTCAACTGGAGTCCCAGTGCTCTCTGCCTTCCTGATCGCCCTGCGTGAAGGTGTCGAAGCTTCCCTCATTGTAGGAATTATCCTCGTTTATCTCTCCCGAACCAATCGGACTCATCTGGTCCGCTTTGTCTGGGGTGGCGTTGCCGCCGCGGTCGCACTCAGCCTCGCCGTTGCCATCGCCCTCGAGCGCTTCAACATCAGCGAGGATGGATTCGAAGGGTTGCTCCTCTTGGTCGCCGCCTTTTTCGTGGTCACCATGATCATCTGGATGAACCGCATCGCTCGCCACTTGAAAAAAGAAATTGAAGACAAGGTGGAATCCTACGCGGCCAAAGCCGGTTCGGCCGCAGGCTGGGGCTTGGGCCTGTTCGTATTTCTGATGGTGCTGAGAGAAGGCGCGGAACTCGCCCTGATTCTTCGCGCCGTGGAGCTCTCAACCGAAGGCTTGCAAACCTGGATCGGGACGATCGCCGGTATCGGGGCCGCGGTCGCGGTCGGGTTGTTCTTCTTCAAAGGCACCCTCAAAGTGCCCCTCCACCGGTTTTTTGCCGTTACCAGCTGGATCCTGATGCTCGTGGCCGTCCAGCTTGGCGTGACTGGCCTGCACGAGTTGAGCGAGGCCCGCTGGCTGCCTTCCGGCAAAACCGAAATGGCCGTGCTTGGCCCCATCGTCGCCAACGAACTGTTCTTTTTCGTCTTCGTGTTCGGCGCCGCCGCTCTGATGATCTTCCGCGAATGGCAGGCGGCCTCGCACAACAAAACGGCCACTGCTGTGACGAATGACGCTGAACGCCGCCTGCTCGAATCGCAGAATCGTCGCCAGCGTCGTTGGATGATCGCCGCGACCAGCATGAGCCTGGCCGTGATCCTGGCGCTGACGGCCGATTTCATTTACGCCAAGGTGAACTCGGCGCCGCCGCAAGCACGCGCCGTGGAAGCCGTGAACGGCCTAGTGAGAGTTCCCGTTGCCGAAGTGCAGGATGGAAATTTGCATCTCTTCACGCTCAATGCCAATGGCTCAACCATCCGGTTCATGGTCATCAAAAAGCCCAACGGCTATGGCACTGCGCTCGATGCCTGCCTGATTTGCGGAGCCGACGGCTATCGCCAGGACGGCCAGAACGTAATCTGCCGCCACTGCGCCTCCGCGATTTACATCCCCTCGATCGGCGGGAAGGGCGGATGCAATCCGATCGGTTTCACGTCGCAGGTACAGGGCGACAATGTGGTCATTGACGTTTCCTCGGTGACCAAAGCTGCGGAAGAGATTCCGCGATAGGAGATTTGGCGCGCTCACCAATCCGCACAACTAAATGTTCCTTCGACTCGTAGCCGACTCGTTCACGCGTCGGCCAAAACGCAAACTGCTCACCTTGGCCGCTCTGGCCTTGGGGATGGCTGTGGCCACCGCCGCGCTCAGCGTGTCGTTGGACGTAGGTGACCGCCTCGCCCAGGAATTCCGCAGTCTCGGCGCGAATCTTTTGGTCACGCCGGAAGCGGACTCGCTGCCCCTGGAAATCGGCGGCGTGGATTACCGCCCCGCAAATGCCGGCGCCTACCTTCCCGAAGCCGACCTCGGCAAACTGAAAACCATCTTCTGGCGCTTCAACATCGTGGCCTTCGCCCCAATTCTCGAAGTCCCCGTGCAAGCGTGGTCGCCTGCCTCGAAGAATTGGTCGAGCCCGGGCGTTGTAGACACCACCACGCTGATCGGAACATGGTCGGACCATACCGTTCCGATTCCCGACGGCACCACGTATCAAACGGGCGTTGAGAAAACCAATCCTTGGTGGCATGTCGACGGCCGCTGGTTCAAGGAAGGCGCGGACGAATGCCTCGTGGGCGCTGCGTTCGCTAGGAAGTTTGGAGTAAAAACCGGCGACGTGCTGAACGTCCACGCGAACGACCTCAGCGGCTGGAAGACATTGAAAGTTGTCGGCCTCGTTTCGACCGGCGGGCCGGAAGAGAACGCTGTAGTTGCCCCTCTCTCCGTGGCACAGGCCCTGGCGGAAACACCGGGAAAATATCGCAGGCTGTACGTCAGCGCATTGACCAAACCCGAAGACGCCTTCGCCCGCAAAGATCCAAAGACCATGACCCCTGCCGAGTACGACACCTGGTACTGCACCCCGTATATCTCGTCGATCGCGCTGCAAATCAGCGAGGAGCTAAAAGGAACGGACGTACGCGTAATTCGCCGCGTGGCCGAAGGCGAAGGCACCATTCTCACTCGCGTGCGCACGCTTCTATGGCTGGTAACCTTTGCAGCGCTGCTCGCGGCGGCACTGGCGGTGGGCGCTTCCGCCGCTGCTTCCGTGATCGAACGGCGCACCGAGATTGGCTTGATGAAGGCACTCGGTGCCGGCTCCGGCCTCGTAGGCGTCCTACTGGCTGCGGAACAATTACTGGTAGCCTTTGTCGGCGGCGGAATCGGTTACTCCGTGGGAATTTTACTTGCCCGATTGCTGGGGCAAAAGATTTTTGGATTCACTCCCGAGCCGAAGCTTTTCCTTCTGTTCATTATCCTTGTTCTCGCATCGCTCATCACCCTGCTCGGCAGCGCTTACCCCCTGCGTCGCGCCTCCCAATATGACCCCGCGCCCATCCTGAGGGGCGAGTGATGCCAAACTCTCCCATGTTCTGGCGCATAGTCCGGCGGCTCATCACCGCAAATTACGGCCGCCTATTCGTGATTTTGCTGGCACTCGGCGCTGGTGCGGCAATCACCTCGGCGCTGCTCAACCTGCAGATTGATGCCAAGCGCCGTCTGACCACGGAATTTCGTGCCCTCGGAGCAAATGTAATCGTCGCTCCACGCGACGCGAACACTGGCTCGGGCGGCAGCACATTGCAGCAGACTGTGCTGTCCGAACTGCCAACCGAAAACGCCGGAAAACCCGTTCCGGCTGTAGCTTTTCTTTACGTAATTGACGCGGTAGCCAAAACCGGCGAGATCCATCACCAAGCGGCAGTGATCGCGGGCACCGATGGGCAAGGCTTGACCCAAGTGCGCCCCGGCCGCCGCACCGAATATTCCGCGGAACTCGAAAAGGATCCAGATGCGTGTGAGGTCGGTGCCAAAGCTGCCGCCCAGTTCAAAGTTCACGCCGGAGACTCGCTGCATCTACGCAATCAGGGCAGGGAAGCAACCTGCAAAGTGTTCGCGGTAGTCGCCACGGGCGGTGCCGAGGATACGCAAATTTTCACGAAGCTCGCCACGGCGCAAAACCTGGCGGATCTCCCCGGTCGCATCAGCCTGGTCCAACTCAGCGTGACGGGCACTCCCGATTCGATTGACCGCTTCATAAACACGCTCTCACAACGCCTGCCAGTCGCCGACGTCCACGGCATCAAGCAACTCGCCGAAGCCGAAGGCAAACTCTACAACCGCATCAGCGGCCTGCTTTCCACCACGGTAGTCATCGTTCTCTTTCTGACTTCCCTCTGCGTTATGGCAGGCATGAGCAACGTCGCCATCGAACGCAAAAATGACGTCGGGCTGATGAAAGCCATCGGCGGTTCCGTCCGCCGCGTAGTCCGCCTGTTCCTCGCGGAGGCAATTTTGATGGGCATTGTCGGCGGCCTCATCGGCTCGGCCTTCGGCATTTTGGGCTCCATCTGGCTGGGGAAAGCCGTCTTTGGCGTGGCTGCGCAGCCTCGCTGGATTGTGTATCCTGTTTCTGTAGGCATCACCATCCTGGTTTCCATCGCCGCCGCATTCCCCCTGCGCCGTCTGGCGAGTGTACGGCCTGCAAACGTCTTTCGAGGTGAAGCGTGAACGCGCAAGTGCGCATCGAATCGCTGGTGAAGGAGTACGGCACGCTGCGCGCGTTGAACGGCATCTCCTTCCACATTCAAGCCGGCGAATGGGTGGCTTTGATGGGGCCGTCCGGCTCCGGCAAGACCACGTTGATCAATATTCTGGGCGGACTGGACACGCTCACGTCCGGCCACGTCATCGTGGACGGCGTGGACTTGGCGAAACTTTCCGAAAATGACCTGGTCCGCTACCGCGCCGAAAAAATTGGCTTCGTGTTCCAGCAATTCCACCTCGTTCCCTACCTCAGTGCGCTCGAAAACGTAATGCTCGCGCAGTACTTTCACAGCGTCACCGACGAAGCCCAGGCCGAGGAAGCGTTGAAACGCGTGGGCCTGGGTCACCGGCTGACGCACTTGCCTTCGCAGCTTTCCGGCGGCGAGCAGCAACGTGTGGCCATCGCCCGAGCGCTCATCAACCAGCCGAAACTGATTCTGGCCGACGAGCCGACAGGCAACCTCGACGAAGCCAACGAAGAAATCGTCATCGGCCTCTTCCGCGAACTGCACAGCGCCGGCCACACCATTCTGATGGTCACGCACGATCCCGACATCGCCCAGCAGGCCGACCGCAAAATTGAGCTCGTGCACGGCCACCTTGCCGTTGACCAGCGCATCTCCATGGACGACGGCATTCACTTCGACCACTTGCTTGAGCAGATCTGGGTCTGTGGCGAAGAAGGCCGCCCTTCGGACATTGAACACATTCGTACGCCCGGCGGCGTCGATCCGGTTCGCACCCTGGCGCGCATGGAAGACCTTCGCCTGGTAAAAGTCCTCGAAGAGCACCTGATTCAACTGACCGACCGCGGCAAAAGCCGCGCCCGCGACGTCGTGCGCCGTCACCGCCTGGCCGAGCGCCTCTTCAAGGACACCTTCCGCATTGACGATCACGAAGCGCACAGCCAGGCCTGCAAGTTTGAACACATCATCAGCCCGGAACTCGACCAGCGCATCTGTTCCTTCCTCGGCCATCCGACCACATGTCCCCACGGCAACCCGATTCCCCCAGGCGAATGCTGCGACCACAAGAAAGGAAACGGCTGACTAGAAGCATTTGTTAGCGGCCGCACGCCGCGGCGGGCGGCCGCCTTTTCTGGCGTCCATTTTTCAAACCCGCGGGAACGCAGTAAACTGTTTGCTACCGATTGCTACCGACTACTGACTCCCAACTACCGACTGCCTATCCCCATGCCGATACCCATTGACCAGCGCAAAAAACCGACCGCCGTAAAAATCCACGTCAAGACCGGCGCAGGTGTGGACATCACCTGGGCCGACGGCCATTCCAGCCATTACGATTTCACCTACCTCCGCGACCAGTGCCCCTGCGCCACCTGCAACGACGAACGCGCCAAGAAAGAAGCAGCACCCATAGCCACCACCAATCTCCTTTCCTCTCCGCTTCTCCCCATGTACAAGCCAAAACCCCGTGCCCAGGCCGCCACCCAGGTTGGCAACTACGCCGTCCAGATCAGTTTCACCGACGGCCACTCCACGGGAATCTTCAGCTACGATTACCTCCGCACGCTCTGCCCGTGCGAAGAATGCGGCCGCGCCTTTCGTGAAACTCCGGAAAAATCTCAGCAAAAAACCGTTTAGGCAGCCGCCGTTGGCTGGACTTGTCTCCCGAAAAATGGGAGCATTGGAATCTGCAGGTCTAACTACCCGTAAATGAGCAGCACTCCCCAAAGCCCGGCTGCCAAGGGCAGCCAGAGCAGCGGTATCCCGCGCGTCTTAGTAGCGACCACGGCGCTGTTAAGCTTCATCTCCTTCTGGCGCGCGGCCGCCATCGTCCTCAACGACCTCGCCTCCTCGGCCTACTACGCCGGCGGCGAGGCCGAAGGCTACATCGGCAAAGCCGCCCCTTGGTTCATCCTCGCCATCATGCTGTTTTCCTACGCGGTTCGCGCCGTGTACGTGGAGAGCTGCAGCATGTTCGTTCGCGGCGGCGTGTACCGGGCCGTCAAGCAGTCCCTCGGCGGCGCCCTGGCGAAATTCAGCGTGTCCGCCCTGATGTTCGACTACATCCTCACCGGCCCGATCAGCGGCGTGGCGGCCGGCCAGTATCTCGCCGGGCTCATCAGCGATCTCCTGCAGTATTTTCACGTCAGCGGGCCGCTTTCGAGCTTTACCGTTGATTTCGTCAGCGCCAGCTTTGCCATAGTCGTCACAATCTATTTCTGGTGGGAAAACACCAAGGGAATCCCGGAGTCCAGCGAAAAAGCCCTCCACATCATGAAGCTCGTGACGGTCATGGTGGTGATCCTCATCGGTTGGTGCACCTACACAGCCTTCATTCGCCATTCCACCCTGCCGCCCTTCCCGCACCCGCGCAACCTCCGGCTGAGCCAAAGCGCTTTGGGCTGGCTCGCGCACAGCAGCCTGCCGCACATGTTCGGCATCATTGCGATCTTCATCGCCCTCGGGCATTCGGTCCTGGCCATGAGCGGAGAAGAATCTCTCGCGCAGGTCTACCGCGAAATCGAGCATCCCAAGCTTCCCAACCTGAAAAAAGCCGGCCTGGTGATTTTCGTCTACAGCCTGGTGTTCACTTCGCTGGTTTCCTTCTTCGCGGTCATGATTATTCCCGACGCGGTCCGCCAGACCTACCTGGAGAACCTGATCGGCGGACTGGCCATGAATCTGGCCGGGCCGCTTGCCGTAAGACTGCTCTTCCACGGTTTTGTAGTAGTTGTCGGCACGCTGATCCTGGCCGGGGCGGTAAACACCGCGATCGTGGGCTCAAACGGAGTTCTGAACCGCGTCTCGGAAGACGGTGTCCTGAGTTCCTGGTTCCGGCAGCCGCACCGCAAATACGGCACCAGCTATCGCATCATCAACATCGTTGTCGCGCTGCAAGTCATCACCATCATCATCAGCCGCGGCGACGTGACCTTCCTCGCGAATCTCTACGCATTCGGCGTGATCTGGAGCTTTGCCATGAACGGGCTGGCCGTGCTTGTGCTCCGGTACACGAAACCCGGACAGCGCGATTTCCAGGTTCCCTTCAACTTGTATGTCCGCGGGGTCCAGATTCCTGTTGGACTGATCCTGATTACCCTCACACTCTTCCTCATCGCCGTTATCAACCTGTTCACCAAGCCCGTCGCTACCATGGCCGGCGGCGCGTTTTCCATTTTGCTCTATATCGTCTTCACTATTTCCGAACGGCGTGCCCGCCGTGGCGGCGATCACATCGAAATGGACCAGTTCAACCTCGAGATGGAGGGCGAACTTACACCGGAAGCCCTTGGTGCTAAGGCCGGCAATATCCTGGTCCCCGTCAGCAACCACTACAATCTTTATCATCTTGCGAACGTGCTCGACCGCATCAAGCCCGGCAGGCGTGACGTTATCGTTCTCCATGTCAGGCTGCTGCGCCGCTCCGCATCGGGTGAAAACGAACTCGAAGCCTACCAGCTTTTCGGCAGCATCGAGCAGCACCTCTTTTCCCAGGCCCTCTCGATGGCCGAAAAGCGCGGGAAAACCATCCGGCTCGCCGTTGTTGCCTCGAATGATATTTGGGAAGCGATTTTGCGTGCGGCTACTTCGCTTCAATCCAGCACGATCGTTGTCGGCCATTCTCCAAAGGAGTCAACGGAGGAGCAGGCGCGCCATCTCGGCGACGCGTGGGAAAAACTGGGCGACCCCAAGCCTCAGTTCAACCTGGAAATCCACATGCCGAACGGCGACAAGATCTACAAGGTTCTTGGGCCGCACGCGCCAAACCTCACCGCCAACGAAGTAAATCTCCTGCACCGTCTCTGGCTGCGCTTCAGCGAATCCGCGGCCCCGTTGGAGCTCCACCACCATGACGTCGTGCATTTTGCGCTGGAAGAAGTAATGAAGGAAGTAGACGATGGCCAGGAGGAAGCCGTCATCACGCGTCTGAAAGCTCACTTGGAATCAAACGTGAAGAAAAAACCTCCCGCGATTTAGGAAGTTTTCTCATAAAGAGACATTCGAACGACTCCATCTGCCGGTACTAGTTCGCACTTCAGAATTCTAACCACTGTTCTTTCCACAGCTTAAAAGTTTTCTCTGATATTCCGTTAACCTAACAGAATAACCTTCAAGTGTTACTTTAAATGTCGGCGCGCCGACATTTTCACGCGAACGTAGTGGCCGATCTTAAGACCGGCCGGCACATTGTGCAGAATGTTGCCGCTAAACCGCGCTGGTGCAATGCCCGCACTTCTTTGCCGCAACGGGAATCGCCATCGCACACTGCGGGCAATCCTTCGTAGTCACCGGCGCAGGTGGCTTGGGCATCCAGCGATTCACCGAACGGACCACCAGAAAAACCACAAACGCCACGATCAGGAAATTGATCACCGTATTGATGAAAACGCCGTAATTCAGCGTTGCCGCGCTGTGCTTTTTCGCTTCCGCCAGCGATTCATACGGAGTCCCGCTCAGGTTGATAAACAACTGCGAGAAATCCACATGGCCCAAAAGCCGCCCGATCGGCGGCATGATGATGTCGTCCACCAGCGAGGAAACAATTTTCCCGAAAGCCGCGCCGATGATCACGCCTACGGCCAGATCCAGAACACTGCCGCGCATTGCGAATTCTTTGAATTCTTTCAGCACGATTGTTCTCCTCTTCGAAGATGCGAGCGGAAAATGGACGCTCGCAGGCAGGTCTTCCCCCAGACGGAGGGAAGCGTTGATTGCCCGGCATTATAGCCGAAGGGGAGTTAGCGTTGGCGCAAAATGAGCAGGGAACCG
>DASSGJ010000202.1:0-2573 GCA_035693545.1 Candidatus Acidiferrum sp. | reverse complement strand
CGCATGCTAAACTTAGGGCAAGTATGGCACAGGCCGGCGGCAACTTGGCCGGGTGCGGGAAACCCAATCTATGCGCTGCAATAATATTCTCGAAGCGGTGGGACGCGTCCCGCTGATCCGGCTGAACCGGATCAACCAGGGTCTGAATCCACAGATGTGGATCAAGGCGGAGATGCTGAATCCCGGCGGCTCCGTGAAGGACCGCATCGGCCTCACCATGATTGATGAAGCCGAGAAAAAAGGTCTGTTGAAGCCCGGCGGGACGATCATCGAAGGCACCTCCGGCAATACGGGCATGGGACTGGCTCTTGTCGCGGCCGTGCGCGGGTACAAGTGCGTCTTTACCACCACCGACAAACAGTCCAAGGAAAAAGTGGATTTGCTGAAAGCTCTCGGCGCGGAAGTGATCGTTTGCCCCACCGCCGTGGAGCCGGAAGACCCGCGCAGCTATTACAGCGTGGCGAAAAAACTGGCGCGCGAAATCCCTAATTCCTTTTATCCGAACCAATACGACAACCCGTGCAATCCCGAAGCGCACTACAAAACCACCGGCCCGGAAATCTGGGAAGACACGGAAGGCAAGGTCACGCACTTCGTCTGCGGCATGGGCACCGGCGGCACCGTCAGCGGCGTGGGCAAATTCCTGAAAGAGAAAAATCCCAACGTCAAAATTGTTGGCGTTGACCCGGAAGGCTCGCTCTATTTCGACTTCCACAAAACCGGGAAAATCGCGAAGGCGCGCACCTATGTCGTCGAAGGCATCGGCGAGGATTTCTTTCCCACCACGATGCACATGGACATTCTGGACGATGTGGTTCAAGTGAATGACGAAGAATGCTTCGTTGTGGCGCGGCGCCTGGCCAAGCAGGAAGGCATTTTCACCGGTGGGTCGGGTGGAGGCTGCCTGAGCGCTGCGTTGCGTCTGGCCAAGGATCTGGGACCGAACGATTTTGTCGTCGTGCTGCTTCCCGATACCGGGATGCGCTATCTCAGCAAAGTCTACAACGACGAATGGATGCGCGAACGGGGCTACGTGGAATCAAGCGTGCCCATCACCGCGGCGGAAGTGGTGAACGCCAAGCGGCAATCTGGCAAAGTGCGTGAACTGGTGATCGCGCGGCCCTATCAGACCGTTTTCCACGCGTTGAAAACCATGCAGGAGCAGGATATTTCGCAGATTCCGGTTTTTGAAGAGAATCTGCCGATCGGCACGATTTACGAAGACCAGATCCTCACGCTCGCTTTGCAGGGCAAGGACCTGCGCAAGCTGGTGGTGCGCGAAGTAATGAGCAAGCCGCTGCCTCGCATCCCGGGTTCTTCGCCCGTCGAACGCGTCACCTACATGCTCAGCCACGAAAATCCCGCCGTGTTCGTGGAAATGGACGAAGCGAAGTTCGAAATCCTCACCAAGTACGACCTGATGAGCACGGTCGCCGGCTTGATGGAACAAAAACGCTAGCCGCAATCCTCGGGCGCGGCACAGAACACAGGAAAATCGAAAAGTGAAAATATCTGACTTCAACGAACGGCTGAAGGATTCCATCCTTATCGCGGATGGAGCGATGGGCTCCATGCTCCATGAAGCGGTGGGATCGGTGCGTTGCTTCGATGAACTGAACGCCACGGAGCCGGAAGCGGTCTTTCGCGTTCACCAGGCGTATATCGAAGCCGGCGCGCAGATTATCGAAACCAATACGTTCGGCGCGAATCGCTTCAAGCTGGCTCCCCTGGGCCTTGGCGACGATGTGCAGCGCCTGAACAGCCGCGGCGTGAAAGTGGCCCGCGAAGCGCGGGAAGCGGCCTCGCGAGAGATTTTGATTGCCGGCTCGATTGGCCCGCTAGGCATCGGTGTTCAAGCCCGCCATCCCGAACCAGATCAGATCCGGGCTGTCTTTCATGAGCAGGCGATCGCACTCGAAGAGCGCGGCGTGGACCTCTTCATCCTCGAAACGTTTTCCTATATCGAGGAAATCCTGCTGGCCATCGAAGCCATCCGTTCGTTTTCCAATTTGCCCATCGTGGCGCAGCTTACTTATTCCGAGGAAGGCACCACGTTTGGCGACGTGCGGCCGTTTCTTGCGGCTTCGCTTCTGAAAGATAAAAACGTCCAGGTGATTGGCGCGAATTGCACGCTGGGTCCGCAATCCCTCCTGCCCATTCTTCAAGAGCTCGCGAACACGGAGGACATCTGCATCAGCGGCATGCCCAACGCCGGGTTTCCCAAACGCGAAGGCGACCGCATCGTTTATCCGAAATCCTCGCCGCAATATTTCGCAGAGTTTGCCCGGGAAGCCGCTGCCCTCGGCGTTCGCATCCTCGGCGGATGTTGCGGCACTACGCCGGCGCATATCCGCGCGATGGCCGAAGCGGTGAAGTCCTTGCGGCCGGCAAAAGCGCATGCGTCCGTCGCTGTCGTGGCCGCGGCCCAGCCTGCTCCGCCCGTTCAGGAGCGCGATCCCGAAAGCAAGTTCTGGAAGCGGCTGCAGAAAAAAGAATTTACCGTTTGCGTGGAAATCGATCCGCCGAAGGGCATCGCGCTCGATCGCATCTATGAACAGGTGGATCGCGTGATG
>DASSGJ010000201.1:0-9395 GCA_035693545.1 Candidatus Acidiferrum sp. | reverse complement strand
CCCAGGAGCGCAATACTTTTGCAACGGATTCGTTCCGCTGAAGGATTTGCTGCACGGTGGGCCCGGAAAGCCCAGACCAATACTCGTTCTCCGCAGCCTGCGCTTCCCGCCAACGATTGGCCGTGGTCATTGCGCCGCCTTCCGACGGAGTGTTTCTTGAAGAAATTGTAAAGTCTCCTCAGCGTTTCTTTCCCAGCTATAGGATTTTACGGTGAGAGCAGCGTTTTCTCCAACCGAGCGGCGAAATTCAGGCTGTTCATATAAACGGGAAAGGATTCGGGAAAGCGCAAGACTGTCCTGGGCATCGCTCAGGACGAAACCATCGTGCCCTTCCGTAATGATTTGTGCGCCACCATTGGTGACGCTGGTGACCACGGGAAGGCCACTGGCCATGGCTTCGATCGGTGGTAGGGCAAAGGAATCGTGCAGAGAGGGCCCCGCATAAACATCCGAAGCGGCATAGAACTGCATGATGTCGGAAGTCGGTTCCAGGAAAAGCACGCGGCGGTCGAGACGCAGCTTCTGAACTTCGTGCAGGAATGGAGCGCGGTCGTCGCGGCCCACGACCAGCAGGCGAAGGGGAAGCCGTTGCAGTTCGGCCATCGCATGCAACACGGATGCGAGGCCTTTTTTCTTCCAGTCGTTGCCGACCAGGATCAGGACGAAATCGGATTCTGGTATCTGTAGTAATTTGCGGGCCAATTCGCGGCGCCGAATGCGTTCCGGCAAGCTGAAGCGAGCAAGATCCACGGCATTGGGAATAACGGTGACGTCCTGCCTTGAGAAATGAGCGGAAAGCTCCTTTGCCGTTAATTGAGAAACGGCTGCCAGCCTGAGCCGAGGGTTGGGGTAGATGCGCCTTTCGAGAGCCATGATCAGCCGGTAGTACAAAATGCGGTGGAGAAGTATGGGCCAGCTGGACAGCGGCGCGTCGCGGAACCGAAGATCCTGATGCACCAGCCGGAAGAATTCGTGGAAGACGATATGCACCACGATGGCATCCGCATCCCTGCAATTGATTCCGGGCGAAAAAACCAGATCGAAACGAAGTCCGTAAAATTTTTGGTGGTACCAGCGAAGGGCCTGGTTGGCGAAGTACCACCACAGGAAGTTCAGCAGATGCGGGCCTGGCAGCGCGGGGATACGGTGCCAGATTGCTTTTCCAGCCGGCGAGGAGGAAGCAAGGGACCGTTTGAATCGAACAGTTTCGAGATCGCGGACGGATTGTGAGTAAATGTGTATTTCGCTGTCCGATTTCCGGAGGAAATGTTCCACCTGTTCGACGATGCACCGCTCGGTGCCGTGCTGCCGGTCCAGGAAAGGGGAAACGACCGCGATGCGCAATTCAAGCCTGCCCGGACTCAGCGGCAAGGTTCGCCGTAGCTTCCATGTCCATCGTTTTCTGCGCGAGATCCGGCAGCCGGAACAGTATGCCCAATAAGATCCAAAGATAGGCGTTCATGACATAGTCCTGGTAATTAATGAACGCGATGTAGCTCATCGGTATGAGCAGGGTAAACGCGTACCAGAAAATAACGAAACCCAGTGGAAACCAGGGAGTCCCGCGCAGGCGCCTGGCTACTTTCCATGCTGAGACAGATATAGCGATGCTTAGAAAAATCCAGAGAACCAGTCCGGTCACACCGAGCTCGACAATCAGTTGTCCGTAACCGTTTTCGACACCGATTCCCATGGGCTTCGCATGCATAATACGAACCACGTATTGAACGCCCAGCGTGGCAGTGCCGATGCCATAGCCTGTCGCCCAGTGCGGATGATCAAAGGCCATCAGAAAATTTTTCAGGGGGTAATCGCGGGTTCGATGAGCGAGTTCGCTCGTCGGACTGTCGAGAGATAGTGTTTCGTTATAGATCGCGAAGCGGGATGCGACCTCCTCGGGAAAATAAGTCATCATGAGCAGCAAGCCTAAACCGACAGCAAATAGCGAGCGCTGAATCGTGCGGATGACACGACGCACTTCCCCCTGACGCCAAGGAGCGCCCCAGAGAAAAGCAGCGGCGACAACCATGGCGTTACCGGCGTTCCACATGAAAACGCCGCGCGAGGCGCTCATGATGGAACCAACGGCAACCATCGCAAGGCAGAAAAACGCCAAATTGCGGTCTTTTTTGCTTCTTAAGAGCAAGTACCCCGCAAAACCAAGAGCCACCAGCCAGCAGACAATCAAGAAATTGGAAAAGCGGCCGGCACTAACGAAGACGGAAGTCGGGCGGTAAGCAACAAGTCCTGAAATCGGAGCTACTCGGTACAGCGTGCTCAACTCCCGAATGTCATCCTGTATCACCGCCGGATTGAGGAATTTTGGCCCGATAACAGATTGTGCGATACCTAAGCAGGTCACAATCAAAACCAGGATTGCGTTGAACGCCAGGAATTTGCGGAGGTCATTTTCGGACTCAATCAGCGCATAGCCAACGAAGATAAGAGGAATATAGAGAAAATAGACTTTCATTCCCAGGATTCCGTAGAAAATACTATTGGAGTTCGGGTTAAAGACTTGGATCACACCGAACCAAAAGAACACGCACAGGGGAACAAAAAAGGGCGGTCTAAATGATTTAACCAAGCGCTCGCGCTTCGCAGCGAAAAACGAGATGTAGAGGACGATGGTGAGGATATCCTTGGTGAAAAAAACGGCCATATTGTTGCCAAGATATTTGCGGAAGAGATCCTCAAAAAGAACCCAGCCGAACAAAAGATACAAGCCGCGCCGCCAGTCGTTCAGAATCGCCACCACGACGGCCAACCCCACGAAGACCAGGCCGGACATGACCAGCGTGTTGACGTCACCTTCTATAACGAGTTGCGCCGCTTCGTAGGCCAAGCAGAGTACGCCGACAAAGGCGATGAGCGTGAGTCCGGGGCTCCGCGAGAACCGGAAGGAAGGTAAAGATCCGATCATTCGCACGGCCGGCGCTCCAGGAGAAACGAGTGCATGTCCGCATCGGGCATTCTGATTGGCACCTTAGAAAGGACTGCAGGTACTTGAGTCACAGAGGAATTATATGCCAGCGCCGCTGGGGACGCGACAAAACCGGCTGGGCCGCCGGCGGAATTTCCGGCTTTCCGGTCTTAGAGCGGCCGCTAGTGGACCCGTGGGGACTGAGGCATAATCACAATGATCACAGCAGAGCGGCACAGGGGGCCAGGTTCATTGAAAAACGGGATCAAGCGGGCGATTCGAAACTCCATCGTGGTGGCGAGCCGGGCGGTGCCGCAATCCATGCGTTCCGGGCTGGCGTCTTCTTCGTACGGCGATCTGGCCAGAAGGGTCTTGAACTGGATGAGCGGGGAGAGCAAACCGGTGGTGCGCATTGGCGGCCCGCTGGGTGGACAGCTGATGCGGGTCAACTGGGCCCTTCACAAGACCTATGTCTTTGGGACCCATGAACCCAGCGTAGTGCATGGGCTGGAGGAGTTGCTTCAGCCGGGGTGGACGGCAATTGACGTTGGCGCAAATATCGGGTATTTCACGCTGATGATGGCGAATCGAGTGGGGCCGCAGGGGAAAGTGATCGCGTTCGAGCCTCTATCCGAAAACTTCAGCATTTTGCAGGAGAATATCGCGCTGAACCGGCACACGAACGTGGTCACGGAAAATCTCGCGCTGATGAGCCAGAGCAAGCGCGTGGAGCTGCGCAGCGCTACGCCGGGAGCGATAACCTGGGTTGCCTCGGTCAAAGTTGCTCAGGATTCCTCCGTAGAGTCTCAAAGCGTCGACGCAATATCACTGGATGAGTATGTTCAGAGGAAAGGGATTGCAAGGGTTGATTTTTTGAAGATTGACGTCGAAGGGGCCGAGGAATCCGTCCTCGAGGGCGCGACGAATGTGTTGAAGAGGGATAGGCCCGTTCTGCTGATCGAGTTGCATGAACTCGATCACTTTAAGGAGCAGCACCCGGCAATCCTCAAGTTGAAAAAGCATGATTATAAAGTGAGAACTCTCGGTATGCGACAGTGGCAGGAGCACGTTATAGCGGAGCCCGTGGGCAAATCCTAGCTGTAAGTCTGGGAAATTCGTCGTTGCCGGAAAGACTAATCCAGAGGATTCAGCGTCTAAGTAGAGTGGTGGGGTCGCTCCTCGCACAGTCGGCAGAGTGGACACAAGTCTTTTCTTTTGCTGAACTTCGAAATACAATAGGGACGCGAAGGGCTTTGGCTGGATCGAGTTACGACGAGCAACCAGGTGTTAAGACACCCCGCCTGAAGTGCAAAGAAGACCGCGGCTTGCCCACGAAACATTCTGGCGTGTTCCGGCGTATTAGTGGTAGGCAACCGAGAAACTTGTGGGTTGGCAGTGTCCCTCCGCGCGGGTGGTTCGCAGCGGAATCGTGTGAGGCAAAGCATCATGAAGACGTGGCAGAAGGTCGGGATTGGCCTTGGCGGCGTGGCCGTGCTGGGCGGGGTGGTCTGGTTCAGCATTAACCAGGCGAACAAAGGTGTTGTGACGGTGCAGACGGCGAAAGTGGCGAAAGTGGATTCGCTGGTTTCGCAGGTAACGGCTTCCGGAGAAGTGAAGCCGACGACTTACACCAATATCACTGCGCAGGGATTTGGGCGCATCACCGAGATCCTGGTCAAAGAAGGCGACCATATCAAGAAGGGCGACCGGTTGCTGCTGCAGGAAAACGTGCAGGCCAACGCGGATGTGCAGGCGCAGGCGGCGGCGATCAATTCGACGCAGTCCGGAGTACTGGCGGCCGACGCCAGCTATACGGCGGCGAAAGCCGATTTGATCCAGCAACAAGCCAACCTGGAAAAGGCCAAGCTGGACTACGATCGCGGGCAGGGTCTCTTCAAGGATGGGCTGATTCCGAAGCAGGATTTCGACCAGCGGAAGACCGCGTACGATGCGACGGTGGCGGCGGTGGATGCGTCGCGTGCGCGCATGCAGATGCAGAAGGCGCAACTGGACCAAGTGCGCTCGAGTCTCGACCAGAGCAAAGCGGTGCTGGTGCGCACGAAAGACGTGTTGCAAAAGACGACTTACTTTTCACCCATCAATGGAATTGTGAGCTACCTGCCGGTGCGTTTGGGAGAGTATGTGGTCCCGGGAATTCAGAACTCAACGGGAAGCTTCCTGATGACACTTTCCGACATGTCCGTCGTGACCTCGGAAGTGAAGGTGGACGAGACCGACATCGTGAACGTGAAAACCGGCCAGGACGCGGATGTGACGATCGACGCGATCCCGGGCAAAGTGTTCAAGGGCAGAGTGACGGAGATTGGCTCGCAGGCCGTGCTGCGGAGCTCGGGATTGGCAACCACGCAAACCACGACGAGCAACCAGGAAGCTAAGGATTTCAAGGTAGTGGTGACACTGGACAGTCCGCCGGAAAATCTGCGGCCGGGCCTTTCGACAACGGCAAAAATCAGGACGGCCGAGAAGAAAGGCGTGATTGCAATTCCCATCCAGGCGCTGGCGATGCGCTCACGGAAAGATCTGGATGAAGCGGCAAAAAACGGAAAGAAGGATAGCAACGTTACGCTCGCCGCGCCGGCGCCGGTTACGACCGCTGATCCGAAGAAGGAAGAGATTCAGGGCATTTTTGTGGTCAATGGCAAGAAAGCGACTTTCCGTCCTGTGGAAACCGGTATTTCCGGCGTGACCGACATTGAGATTACCAAGGGGCTGCAGGCGGGCGACGAAATCGTTGTCGGAAGCTACAAGGCGCTGCGCACGCTGAAACCCGAAGCGATGGTGAAAGTGGACAATACGGCGCCAAAGAAGATTGAAGAGAAAGAATGAGTTTGCCCGAGGATCAGGAGAAGCGGATGCCTGCAGAAATGGCAACATCGGAATCGTACCGGCAAGATCTGGTGGACGCCGGTATCGTGATTCGAACGGAAACGCTGGCAAAGATGTACCAGATGGGCGCGGAAGAGGTGCATGCGCTGCGTGGAATCGACGTGGAAATCCGCAAGGGCGAATACGTGGCCATCATGGGGCCGTCGGGCTCCGGCAAATCCACCCTGATGAACCTGATCGGCTGCCTGGATTCACCGAGTTCCGGGCGTTACTGGCTGGCGGGCCGGCTGGTGAGCGAACTGGACGACGATGAGTTGGCGTACATTCGAAACAAGGAAATTGGGTTTGTCTTCCAGACTTTCAACCTGCTGCCGCGAGCAACCGCTCTGCACAACGTGGAACTGCCATTGATTTATAACGGCACGCCCGCGGAAGAGCGCATCGAGCGGGCGAAAAAAGCCTTGGAGCGAGTGGACCTGGTGCCGCGGATGAATCACAAGCCGAACGAACTATCGGGCGGGCAGAGGCAGCGCGTGGCAATTGCCCGGGCGCTGGTGAACAATCCCTCCATCGTGCTTGCGGACGAGCCCACCGGAAACCTGGATTCGAAAACCGGCGAAGAAATCATGCACCTGTTCGAGAACCTGCACGAGCAGGGGAATACGATTATTCTGGTGACACACGAAATGGACATTGCGCAGCATGCGCATCGCGTGATTTTTATTCGCGACGGAAAAATTGCTTCCGACGAAAAAGTGGTCAAGAAGTAGAGCTTCGAAGAAGCCGTCTGATCCCCAAGAGTTCCCGCTGAACAAACCCTGAATCGCGGTCAACGCGCCGGGGACGCATGGGAAATCTCTGCGTCGGCGAAGGTTTCCGGCACGGCCAGATAGGTGCGCGAGAGGCGGTCGTGCCAGGTCATGGCATCCTCGTCCCAAAGGGCCCAGAAAAATCCCAGGAAAAATGTCGCGGCGGAAATCATGTAACCCGCGGTGCGCAGAAAGAGCTGTTTTGCCGTGGGAACGTCACCCGTGAAGCTTTCGACCTGCAAACCGCGAACCATCATTCCTGGAGTGGTTCCACCAAAAATGGTGAAGAGACCAAAGTATTGAACATAGACGAAAGCGAAGGTCGAGAAACAAACCACAGCGCTCAGTTTGCTGAACGTGAATTGCCCGCCAAGAGAGCCAAAGAGGGCGAGGAAACCACCGTAGGCAAACGCCAGGCAGGCCGCATCAATCAATGCGGCGCGGCGGCGCTCGTGCAGCGTGGCCACCGGGTAGAGCTCTGATGGCGGCTCTTCCGGCGCCTCGGAAGCTTCTTCCTGCTCCTCGGACAAGGGCGGCAGGGAGACGTCTATGAGCAGCCGGGCGTCTTCCGGCTGTGATGTTTGAGGGGGCCGGCCAATGGCGATGGTAAACGCGAAATCGTCATTCGGGTCAAGGGTGGCGGGCGGCAGATCTTCCGTCTGCACGGCCACCGCTGCTGTAGCCTGACGGCTTTCAAAAGGAAGCTCTGTCTGGGCCTCGTTGGGGAAGGCCTTCCTGCGACGAGCACGATAGGCCTGGAGGCGTTGGTTCAGCTCTCCACGCCATTCCTCTTCCCCAGACGAACGCAAAGCAAGATTGCCCTGCGTGGAGGCAGGAGATTCCGCCTGGGAAGAGATTTCAGGATGATCACAAAAATGACAGGCGCGCTCTCCCGAAGAGAGCACCGCGCCACACTGCGAGCATATTGTATTCACCGGTAGTTTTTGCGCTGCGGACGCTCATACTCCGGTGAGGAGCAGAGACCAAAATCATAGCACTGGAAGGGAGCTTCGACATTAGGGAAATCAAAGGGTGGAGCTAAAGAGTTAGCAGGCAGGTTAAAGTTCGACTTGCTGCGCGAGCATCTCGCGGTTCAAGGCAATGCGCCGGCCCAAAGCCACAGCCGCGTAATGGGCGCAACTGGCGCGCTCTTCCTCGGCCCAGGGGCGCACGGCCGGGAACATCCTGGCAAAGCCCTGGTCGAGAAGATTCAAGAAGGAATAATAAGCGCCAACAATCTGGAGCCCGGAGCGATCTTCGGGGCGGTCGGGACAGAGCTGAAGAATCTGCATCACCCTGGCATAGTCGCGGCCCACAGCTCGAACCTGAATACCGGTGACGTCACGTACATCTTCGGTGATGGACGTGTGCAGAGAGGACGCCGTGAGCGACCGGCAATACGAAACGAAGAACATCAGCAGGGTCAGCACCGAAAAGGCAAGGATGAAGGCAGCCATCATCGAGGCACCGCCACAAGGCGAGCCGGTGTAAGCCGCGCTTCTTCGGAATGACGCAGTAAAGTCATGGCCCAGGAAATAGGCAGGAAACAACCGAGAATGGGTCCCAAATACTGCACAACTTCATATTTAGAGGCGACATTCACCAGAGCATAACTTCCGGCATAGGCGCTGAAATACAATCCGAGAGCAAGCACCATTTGTACAAGCCGCGTTCTTGTTTCATGAAGTTTAAGGACGGCGCCCCAGAGCAGGTAGGTCAAGACCAAGCCAACAAAGTAGAGATTCTGGGAAAGTTCGCTCGCGAAAGTAGTGCTCAGGCGTTCCGAAGATTGAGCAACCACGGCATACGAAAAACCAGCCGTGCCAAGCAACAATAAGACTGCAATACTGCGTACAAATCGTCCCAGTTTCAGCTCTTCGAAGATTCGAGATGCAAGGCTGATGACTGCCACGAAGAGAGCGATCGTGAGCAGGCAGTCTGTATAGTAATAAACGTAATAGTATTCCGAAGATTGCAGACCACGCGTACGCAAGACATACTGCCGGGAAAGGTCGGCAGACATCGACAGAAGAACGTAGAGATTTAGAAAGAAATATTTAAGAAAGGAACCCCGGATCAAGGAGGATGTGATGAAACACACCCCACCTATCATTCCCACGAGCCAGATGACCAAGCCGATTGAGTCTGACATTTTCCTCGCTTGGCCCGACCCAAGGAACCGGTTTACCGAGTTCCTAGCGCCGGCCTAATTCTTCGGCGGAGGTGGAACAGGCGAAACGCCGTTGGCCATGATAACGGCAGAATTGCCGTGCATCGTTACCAAGGTTTTCAGTTCCATTGCGCCGACAAGAATGCCCAAAGCAAGAGCCAATGCGCCCAATTTACGTGACATTTAGTGCCTCCGAGAGCGGGAATACGAACGGAGGACACTCTATCCTATATTAGGACAGTGTCAAGTACGGCACACACAAGCTCTGTGCAAAACCGCCAACGGAACACGGTCCAGTACTTTCGCCCAGCCTTCGCCGGACGGGAGCGCAGACCGCTTCCGACTGCAGAGAGTTTAGTGTTCCAAAACGCATAGCAGCAAGGGTACTGAAGTGCCAAGTTGGATGGTACGGAAGTACTAGCGTGGACAGAGGGTTTGAGTTTCAAGGTATTACCGCCGAAAGAGGCGCACCCAAAACCGGCTTTGTGGCAACCCTCTCGGTGGGCAACCGAAGCTTGACACCTTTGGCGGTTCATTCGTAGCATAAAGAATTGCGTCTAAGCCGGCGTAGCTCAGTGGTAGAGCGAGGGTCTCATAATCCCTAGGCCGTGGGTTCGATTCCCCCCGCCGGCACCATACGACCTCG
>DASSGJ010000200.1:0-4042 GCA_035693545.1 Candidatus Acidiferrum sp. | reverse complement strand
GCGAGAGTTTCTTCGCCGGGGCCGTAGTTGATGACACAACGCAGGTTTAGCTGTTCACGAATTTTCTGGCAGAGTTCGCCGAAGCGTTCGGGGGGCCAGCATTTGGAGCGCCAGCCGCCTCCCGGGCTGAGAACGACGTATTGGTTGATTCCTGTCGCGGCGAGAACGGATTTAACACGCAGACGATCCGATTCCTCCACGCGCAATTGCACGAGGCCAACCGCGTTTTGGGCGCCCGCTCGTAAAGACAATTCCCCGTTTTGATCGGCGATGTGGGTTGCATGCGCGTGGACGCGATCGGTATAGAGGACGGGCACACCGAATTCGCGGATAGATTCGGAGGAGAAGCCGATGCGTTTAGGCACGCGGGCCAGGAACGGGAGGAGCGCAGATTTCCAGAGGCCCTGGTAGTCGATGGCGGCGCCCCACTTTTGCGCGCGGATTCTGGCGATGGTTTGGCGGACGCTCGGGAGATCACGGGAATCGACGGGCCAGATTTCGGTGGCGAGGTTGCTGCTGGCGACTAGATTCAGCCAGCGTGGATGAGTGAGCCAGATGATTTCGGCGCACGGGAAAGATTGACGCAGGCCGGAAACGGCGGGGAAGGTGTGGACGATATCGCCCAGGGAGCCGAGGCGAACGACTAGGAAACGCGGCTCAGACATGCGGGGCCTTGCGGATGGCATCAATCAGAGAACGGGTGGAATGGTCTTTGGGATCGCCGACGATGGCTACGCGGATGCCGAGGCGGGCGGCCGTGGCGCGCTCAGGGACGGAGTCAGCGGTGTAGTCGGTACCTTTGGCGTGGACGTCGGGGCGAAATTCTTCGAGAAGTTTTTCGACGTTGGGTTCCGGAAAAATCACAACGTAATCTACGGCACGAAGAGCGGCGACGAGAAGGGCGCGGGCTTGTTCATCGAGAATGGGACGGCCGGGACCTTTGAGTGCGCGGACACTGGAGTCGGAATTGACGGCGACGATGAGGAGGTCGCCTTCGTCTTTGGCAGCCGCCAGGTAGCGGGTGTGACCGACGTGGAGGGTATCGAAGACGCCGTTGGCGAGGACGATGGACGCTCCGCGAAGTTTCGCCGCTTCCACAAGGGCGCGGAGTTTTTCGCGAGAGACGATTTTTTCGTGGGCTTGGCGCATGGGTCAGGAGGTTTTGCCGGAAGCCGAGGAGCCGATGGCTTCGAGGAGTTCGGCCCGGGAGACGGTGGCGGTGCCGCGTTTCATGACGACGAGGCCACCGGCGATGTTGGCGAGGTGCGCGGCTTCGAGAGGCGAAGCGCCGCTGGAAAGAGCGAGCGTGTAGGCGGCGAGGACGGTGTCGCCGGCACCGGTGACGTCTACGGCCTGATCACTGCCGTGGACCGGGATGTGGACGGTTTCCATGCCAGGTTGGAAGAGAGCGAGGCCGTCGCGGCCCCGGGTGATGACGAGGGACTGGAGATTCATTTCGGCGAGAGTGGCGCGGCCGCAGCGTTCGAGTTCGGCAAGATTTTTCCCTATGGTGGTGTGATGGAGGGCTTCGATTTCGCCTTCGTTGGGGGTGGCGGAGTGGAGGCCCGCGCGCTTGTAGTCGGTGAGGCGGTAGCGGGAGTCGAGAGTAGCGAGTGGCGGGCGTTTGGTGAAGGAAAGGATTTTGCTGAGTTCCTGCGGACTGGCTATGCCAAAGCCGTAATCGGAGACGGCGAGGGCATCTGCTTTCTTAAGAGATTTCGAGAGGGTGGACAGAATTTTGTCGTGAATGCCGGCGGGCAGAGGCTGGTCGGGTTCGTAGTCCACGCGGAGAACCTGCTGGCCGACTTTGTGAGCCCAGCCGGCGAGGAAGCGGGTTTTGGTGGGAGTGGTCCAGCCTTTGGCACGGAAAATCCCGGAGACGTCCACTTTTTTCGCACGGAAAAACTCGAGCAGGCGGTCGCCGGTTTCGTCTTCGCCGACGGCGGTGACGGGGATTACCCTGGCGCCGAGGGCGGCGAAATTGTTGGCAGCGTTGGCGCCGCCGCCGGGGACGATTTGCGTTTCGCGGTGCTTGAGGATGAGGACGGGGGCTTCGCGCGAGACGCGGGTGATGTCGCCGAATTGGAAGGCGTCGGCGACGAAATCGCCGAGGACGGCGACGGTTTTGGTGGAGAAGCGCTCGACGACTTCGGCGAGGGCGAATAGATCCACGGATGGAGTGGAGGCCAACTGTTTCTTGGAGCGTTTGGTCATTTATCCCTCAGAATCCAGTCCACCGCGGTTTCGAGATTTTCCGTGACCAGGTCCGGCTGCCTGGGCCAGGTTTGCGCGTGCCAGGTGAAGTCGCCGAGGCCGTAACCCGTTTTCACGAAAATTCCTTTTGCGCCCGCGTTGAAGGCGAGCTCGATGTCGCCGTAGCGATCGCCGACCACGAACGAGCGGTTCAACTCAAGGCCGAGTTCGCGCGCGGCCAGGTGCAACATACCGGGGCTCGGCTTACGACAGTCGCAGGCGTCGGACTTTTCGTGCGGACAATGATAGACCGCTTCGAGGTGCGCGCCAGCCTGGGCCAGTTCCCTTTTCATGCGCTCGTGGACGTCGTGCACCAGCGATTCCGGAAAATAGCCGCGGGCCACGCCGGATTGATTGGTGACAACGACAACCGGCACACCGGCTTGATTCAAGCGGCGGATGGCCGGGGCCGCAAACGGAAACATACGAAAACGGTTGAGATGATTCAAGTAGCCGACTTCTTCGGCGATGGTGCCGTCGCGATCGAGGAAGACGGCGGGGCGGAGGGCGGAGGGATCAGGCAGAAGCCACCTCCGCGAGGCGTGATTGGAGGGCGGATTCAACCATGGCCGGGGTGACGGCGGTCATGCAGCGATGGTCGGTGGGGCAACGGCGGAGGAAGCACGGGCTGCAGTAGGGCTTTTGCTGGACGATGGTGAGACGCGGGGTGACCGGAGCGGTGCCGAAGGGATCGGTGGGACCGAAGACGGCGACGACTGGGAGGCCGACGGCGGCGGCGACGTGCATCGCGCCGGAATCGTTGCCGAGGAACAGGTGGCATTGGGAAAGAAGGGCGGGGAGATCGGCGATGGAGGTTTTGCCGGTGAGGTTGATGGGGGCGCGTTGCAATTCAGCGGCGATGGCGGCGGAGACAGGGAGTTCGCCGGGAGTGCCGAAAAGGATTACGTCGGCGTCGGAGCGAGAGAGGAGAGCGTTTAAGGCTTTGGCGAAGTGGTCGGGCGGCCAGCATTTGGCGGAGCCGTAGGAGGCGCCGGCACCGACGGCGATGCGCGTGGCGTGGGGGCGGGCGCCTGCGTCGAGCAAAGTTTGCGAGGCGCGCTGGCGGCTCGCGTCAGGGACGCGGAGGGTGATGTGCGGTTCGTCGGGGAGTTGATCGAGCCAGCCGGCGCGGCGGAGGAGTTCGAGATAGTAGAACTTTTCGTGTGGGGGAATTTCGCCGGGCTGGGGGACTGGGATGGCTTTGGTGAGAAGAAGAGAACGGGCGTCGCGGGCGTAGCCGATGCGCTGGGGGATTTGGGCACGCCAGGTGAGCCAGGCGGCGTCGAAGGCGTTTTGGAGGAGGAGAGCGACGTCGAACTTGCGAGAGCGGAGATCGGCGGCGAGTTTTTCGCGGCCGGTCCAGCCGAGATGATCGCCTTTGGGATCGTAGGGGATGAGTTCGTCGCAGACTTGCTGGTCGCGGTAAATATCGGCGACGTAGGGGCGGGCGACGATGCTGATTTGTGCATCGGGATGGCGCTGGCGAACGGCGCGCAGGGCGGGGAGGGCCATGATGGCGTCGCCGACCCAGTTGGTGGCGCGGAGCATAATCTTCATACTAGAGGCCATCCTGCTCCGGTGAGCTTCTCTCCTGAACGCAGCGTGCAAGCGAAAAGCAGATCCCTCACCCCGCAAAAAGCGCGGGGATTCGGGATGACAACTGCGTGGAAGCGTCTGACTCCAGGGTTGAAGCCCCGACCTGGCAAAAAATCATTGATGAGATGACTTCTCGTCATACGACGGAACTCCTGGCGGCGAGGCGATCGCGGATGAAGCTGAAGAAGGCGTC
>DASSGJ010000199.1:0-2311 GCA_035693545.1 Candidatus Acidiferrum sp. | reverse complement strand
CTGTGACCGTTGGAGGTGATGGTCATCTTCACCGGCTGCGTTCGCAGGTAAGCCAACATCTTCTTGAACTCGGGGTGCATGCCGTTCTCGCCGGTTCCCAGATTCACCGAGCGGACCGGAAGGCATTCCATCACTGATTTGACCTGCTCGAAGGAGAGCCGGTCGGCGCGAGTGGGATCGCGGTAGCAGAAGCTGCAGGTGAGATTGCACTCGTTGGTGAGCCCAAGCCCGAGCGAAATGCCGGCATCGGCCTTGAGGGCCGCTGGAATGCTGGACGAAGCCGCCGGTTTGCCGTCGCTCATTCCTCTCCCCCCAGTCCAAGTGTTGCACAGCTTCTCAAACAGTGCATGGCATGGCGACCCGGTGATGATGACCCAACAGGCAGGTCCTCGGACCCACTTGTAATGTAAGCGCGTTGATCAGGACCCAGGCGATTGGAATCTGCTCGTTTCGTTGGCTCTCAATACAGGACTTGTCCTGGGGTATATACTGCGCCTATGTCGCAAAGTGATTTAGTTGTTGTCCAGTCTTACGGCACTGAAGGCGAGGCCGAGGTTGCGAAGGGCGTCCTTGAGTCCTCAGGCATCGATGCGATGATTCAGGCGGATACCGCAGGTCGCATGCGAGAGCATCTGGCATGGAGCGGCCTGGGACATCGGGTGCTTGTGCGCGAAGAGGACGCGGCCGCGGCGCGAAGCCTTCTCGCCTTGCCCCAAGACGATGAACTCGTGCTGCTCCAGAATGCAACGGAGATCCAAGGGGAAATTCTACAAGGCGCGCTTTTGTCCGCAGGCATTTTCGCAACGGTCCGGTATGACGGCACGTATTATCAGCTGCTCGTGAATCAAGAAGATGTAGCGACAGCACGCAAGGTGCTGGAGACGCTCTCAGGAGCGCGGCCATAGCGTCAAACCAGCGGCAACGAAAGTAGTAGCTAGCACCCACTTCGGCAGTTACCGCGTTTCTCAGGACCTGAGGTCGTCCCTCGGGTCGTCGCCGTTGCCATACGACTTTATTAGTGGAACGCAAGAGTGCCATCGGACCAATAGGGCACTGCGATTGGGACGGTCCGCAGCGGCGGCAGCCCTTTGTTCAGTGGACTATCGGGTTTGTCAGGGTCCGGGAACCAGATAGAGGTGGAAGAAATGGGTGAGTTCGGATCATTGGCGTCCAATTCAGCGGGATCTTTCATGGGCAAGAAAAACATCACGTGGCATAAATTGTGTGTTTGGCCCAAATGGGAAAGGTATGCGTCCTTGGACATCATATAGCTCATTGCGCCCGGCTCCACCGGCGGAATCTCCTTCTTCGCATACGCCTCTTGAATACCCGCGATGCGCTCTTTTACAGAGGTCACTCCAGCCAGCGTCATTTGCGTCAGCTTCTGATAAATCGGCAGGATCGACCGCACAGCGGCTGGATTGAGACAAATCGCGCCTTTCTGCTTCGGGCTCCAGACGTCATAAAAGTCAATGCTGGCCGTCCATGACGGCCCCGCCATGCACACAAAACCATTCGTACCTTTGACCGCCGTTTCCCAGCCTTTTGGCGTCAGCACCAGAACAGACGCATCCTTTGAAATGCCCGCCGGAGCGGCGCTTCGCGCCAGCGCGATTGCCGCATTCCGGTCCATTAAATACTCTGAAAGCGGCAGCATCTTCGGATAGGGCCTGTCTGCCTCTTGTGCCCGCGCGCTCGCGGTCATGCTTAGCAGACTTACGAGCGCAAGCGCGCCCACTGCAACTCTGGCTGCAATCTTTTCGATCTTTGCAAATCGCATCATGCTCCTTTTCGCGGCTCGATGCTTAGCTTGCTCATGGCTGCTGTGTAGTTCAGCACGTTGGTGAGGTTAAAATACATCGCCCCGAGGGCTCTGCTGTTGCTGAAACGCGGTGCAACCGAAGTTCCAAACTCAAAACGCTGTCATTTACAGTGGCTTAGGGCGACGTTGATCTGCCGGAGTTATGAGTTTCTGGATGATCTTTGGAGAATAGTGTATGCACGTCAGTTTTTCGGGCTAGGCGTGGAGAATTATCGAAGTTTCCCTCTCACGCTATCAAAGGTTGGCCCGGCGATTGGCGGCGAGTACTGGAACGCACTTGTCCGGTAAGCGCGTTAACCAGGAGCTATCCTCCAACCCTTGGACAAATTCGGACACGAGTGAAATTGTGGCTAGGTGCTCTCGGGCTTCTTGTCGATAGGCCAGGGCTTGAAGGCGAATATCCAAAGAGCTATGAGGCCGCACGGCGGCAGAAGCGTGAGGAGAGACCACGCCGGGGCGTGGCCGGTGCGCTTCAAGATTTTGCCGAAA
>DASSGJ010000198.1:0-18038 GCA_035693545.1 Candidatus Acidiferrum sp. | reverse complement strand
AATCGTGACCCCGGGGCGCAATACGGCCCCAATTTCCTTGCCCGGGTAAAGCCATCCAATCTCAAAGCCGAGGGCGTCCCGGTAGTGCTGTTGTGCGCGTTCGACGTCAGCGACCGGCAACTCCGGCACTGGATGGCCAATGGTGGTCATTTTTTCTTTTGCGGGCACAGAGTTCTCCTTTATGAAGCAGAACCGCGGATGCGCTGAATAATGATACTCCCACAAACCACGGCACTGGTTTGTCCGGGTTGGAATTGCCGTATGATACGGGCATGCGACTTCTCCTGGTCGAAGACGACGCGCGCATTGCCCGATTCGTGGCCAAGGGCTTGCGCGAAGAGTCGTATGCGGTCGACGCCGTCGAGAACGGCAACGACGCGGTCTATCAAACTGAAATCAACGATTACGATTTGATCGTTCTGGATGTCATGATTCCCGGCATGGACGGTTTCGCGGTCTGCAAAGCCATCCGCGCCGGCGGCAAGCGAACTCCCATCCTGATGCTCACCGCGAAAGACGGTGTGGATGACCGCATCAAGGGCCTCGATTCCGGCGCCGACGACTACCTCACCAAGCCTTTCGAATTTCGCGAGCTGCTCGCTCGCCTGCGCGCCCTGCTGCGCCGTCCCAACGAACTCCGTCCGCCGCGCATCGTGGTTGGCGATCTGGAACTCGACACCGCTTCGCAAACCGCGAAGCGCGGGACGCGCTCGATCCCACTGACCGCGAAGGAATACGCCCTTCTTGAATTCTTTGCCCGCAACGCGGGCCGGGTCATTGGCCGGTCCGAAATCGCGGAGCACGTCTGGGACGAAACCTTCGACCCGTTCTCGAACCTCATCGAAGTGTACGTGAACCGTCTTCGCCGCAAACTGGGCGAAGAAGGCGGGAAGCCCTTGCTGCAAACCCGCCGAGGCAGCGGCTACGTCCTCTGCGACAACGAAGCCTCGGGAAAAAAGCACACCGCGCAAAACTCCGGCGGAGCCAGGAAATCTCATGCTTGATTCCGTCCGCTCCCGCATGACCGTGTGGTACACCGGCCTTCTCGGCCTCTTTCTGATTTTGCTTGCCGGGCTGACTTATTTTCTCTATTGGCATAACACGCGGGACAGCACCGACAGCAACCTTCTGGAGCTGGGCGATGCGTACGTCATCACGTTTAACACCGAGCTAAAGGATCCCACGGAGGACAATCGCATCCTGGACGCGGCTCGAGAGGCCATGATCGAACATCGCTTCCGCGACGTCGTCTACGTGATCGTGGATGACCACGGCCACGTGTTGCTTAGCTCGCTGGACCTGCCCGCGGTTCGCGGCGGGAATGAGCTCTTCACCCGTGACAATTTTTCTTCGAAGGAATTTTTTGCGTTGGCCCGTGCTGCGGCGGGTTCGGGTCCGAGTAAATTTCAAAACGTTCCCGGCGGCAAGAATGGATTTCGAGGATATTCGCGCCTGCTGGTACCGGAAGACCGCACGTTGTCCCTGGTGATTTTGCAATCCTTGCACCCGCAGGGAGAAATCATGGAGGGCATCCGCCACACCTTTTACTGGATCATCCCGATCGCGCTGCTCCTCGCCAGCGCTGGCGGGTATTTTCTGGCTCGAAAAAGCCTGGCACCCGTCACGGACATGGCTACCCAGGCCCGCGGCATGGGAGCGGCTCGCCTCAGCGAGCGCCTGGAAGTGTCCAATCCCCGCGACGAACTCGGGACACTCGCACTCTCCTTCAATGAGCTCCTGGACCGCCTGGAAAAATCCTTCGAGCAGCAGCGGCGTTTCGTTGCCGACGCCTCCCACGAACTCCGAACGCCCGTCGCCATCCTGCAGGGCGAAACCGAGGTCACGCTCTCGCGCCCCGATCGCCCGCCCGAGGAGTACCGCGAAACGCTCTCTATTTTGCGCGACGAATCCCATCGCCTCGCGCACATCATTGAGGACCTCTTCACCCTCACGCGGGCCGACGCCGGGCAGTATCCGCTAAAACCCCGCGATCTTTATCTCGATGAACTCGCCACCGACGTGCTTCGCCGCACCCGCTCCCTGGCCATTGCCAAGGGCGTCACGCTAACTTCGTCCATCCAGCCGGAGCTTCCTCTGAACGCCGACGAAGACCTGCTCCGCCGCCTGCTGCTGAATCTTCTCGACAACGCCATCAAGTACACACCCGCCGGCGGAATGATCAACGTGGACTGCCGCCTTGACGGCAGTTCCTATGTTCTCCGCGTTTCGAACACCGGCCCCGGAATTCCGGCGGAACTGCAGTCGCGCATCTTCGAAAGGTTCTTCCGAGCGGACAAGGCCAGATCCCGCTCCGAGGGCGACACCGGGGGTGCCGGCCTCGGACTGTCCATTGCTCGCTGGATTGCCGAGGCGCACCACGGCCGGCTGGAACTGACGCAATCCGACAGCTCTGGAACCACCTTCACCGCCTATCTTCCCGCGCCGGTGCGCAGCGCGATTTCCGGTTAATCCTGCGTTTATCTCCCGCCCGATAGCTTGGAGACAGAAAACGAGAATAGAATCCCCACGTGGATCCCTGCTGTTGAACAGGGGCTCCGCAAGGAATGAAATCGCAGCATTGGGGGAAGTAATTTGCATCACAAACTGAAATTTAAAATGACCATAGTGCTTTTGGGCGCCGCACTGGCTTCGCAACTCTGCGCCGCCCAGCAACCGGACGCCCCCGCGCCGCAGCCCGAAGCGGTGGCCAAGCAAAAACAGGCAACCGCCCCAACTTCGCCAGCGCCCGGTGCGCCGCTTCGTCTGACTTTGCAGGACGCTTTGGCCCTGGCCCGCAAGAATGAGCCGACGTACAACTCCGCGGTCACCGCCGCGGGAGTCGCCGGAGAAACCCGCGCGCAATCGCGAGATGCGCTGCTTCCTAGCGTGAATTTCAATACTTCGGCCCTCTATACGCAAACTAACCACAACACCTCGAATGGAGTGGTCTTCATCGCCAACAATGCTCCACACGAGTACATCAGCCAGGGAAATGTCCATCAGGTCCTCGACCTGGCATCCTGGGAAAACTACCGCAGCGCGGCCGCGCAGGCCGCTGTTGCCAAAGCAAAGGCCGAAGTCGCTGCCCGCGGCCTGGTGGTTACCGTCGTGCAGAATTATTTCGCTGCGGCTGCTGCTGAGAAAAAGTTGGAGTCCGCCGCTCGAACCGCGGACGCGGGTGAAAAGTTTCTGCAACTCACCCAAGCCCTCGAAAAGGGCGGGGAAGTGGCGCATTCCGACGTCATCAAAGCGGATCTGCAAGCTCAGGAGCGACACCGCCAGCTTCAGGAAGCGAAGCTCGGATTGCTGAACGCCCGCCTCGATCTGGCCGTTCTCCTCTTTCCTGATTTCAACGACCATTTTGAAATCGGCGAAGACCTGCACGGCAACGTTGCATTGCCTCCGCAACCGGAATTCGAAGCGCAGGCTGCCCAGAGCAATCCGGAGGTGCGCGCGGCGCTGGCTGCGGTGCAGGCGGCGGGGCACGACGTGAATGCCGCTCGAGCCGGATATCTCCCCTCCATCAGCCTTGATTATTTTTACGGAATTGACGCCGCTCAATACGCGGTGCACGACGGCGTTGCCACCAATGGAAGCAAGATCTCCAATCTCGGCTCGTCTGCACTGGCTTCCCTGACTCTTCCCGTGTGGAATTGGGGGGCGACGCAAAGCCGCGTGCGTTCCGCCGAATTGCAACGGAACCAGGCCAAGCGCGAACTCTCTTTTGCGCAACGCAAGCTGCTCGCGGAGATGCGTTCCCTCTATTCCGAGGCGGAAACGGCGCTGAACGAACTCGCGGGATTGCAGCGCTCCGCCGAACTTTCCGAGGAGAGCCTTCGATTGACGACGATGCGCTATCAGGGCGGGGAAGCCACGGTGCTCGAAGTCGTTGATGCGCAAACCACCTTTGCGCAGGCGAATGCCGCGTATCAGGACGGTGCGGTCCGCTATCGCGTCTCGCTCGCGAATCTTCAGACATTGACAGGGGTGCTGACAACTCCATGAACCACGTAGAACGCGAATTCAATACAACAAAATTGGGGCTCCTCTCGCGGAGCGCCCTGCTCCTCGCCGGCGCAATGTTTCTCCACGGCTGCAGTTCTTCCGAAAAAGAGCCCACGCCGCTGGTCACTGTCCAGGTCACGCCAGCGAAACGCGGCCCTATTGAGCTTGAAGTTTCCTCCGACGCGGTGGTGTATCCGCTGCAGCAAGCGGTGATTACGCCGAAAATCACTTCCACCATCGCGAAGTTTTATGTCCAGCGCGGTACCCGTGTGAAGCAAGGGCAGTTGCTCGCGTTGCTGGAGAACAAGGATCTCGCCGGAGCCGCCGAACAGAGCAAGGGCGAATTCGAACAAGCCGAGGCGAGCTATGCTACGACGGTCGGCGCGAGCCTGCCGCAGCAGATTCAGAAAGCCGAACTCGACGCCCACGCCGCAAAATTGGCCTTCGACGCGCAGCAAAAAGTTTACGACGCGCGCAAGCAACTGTATGAACAGGGTGCACTCCCTCGCCGTGATTTCGACGCCGCGGACGTGGCCCTGGCGCAGGCCCGCAGCGCCAACGAGCAGGCACAAAAGCAATTGACGGACCTCCAGCGTCTTGGGAAGGAGCAAGCCCTGAAATCCGCAACGGGACAACGTTCCGCGGCGGAAGGAAAGTACCGTAACGCCCAAGCGCAACTCAGTTACTCCGAAATTCGCAGCCCGATTGACGGCGTGGTTACCGATCGGCCGCAGTACCAGGGGGAACTGGCGACTGCGAATCAGCCGTTGATGACGGTAATGAATACCTCGCGCCTGATTGCCAAAGCGCACATCGCGCAAAGCGAAGCTGTGCTTCTGAAAGTGGGCAACAAAGCGGAAATCGAGCTGGCCGGCCTGGACGAACCCATCAAGGCGAAAGTCACTCTGGTCAGCCCCGCGCTCGATCCAGGCAGCACCACGATCGAGGTGTGGGTCGAATCCACGAAACCGAATTCCGCGCTGAAGCCCGGGATGAATGCGCGGGTGAATGTGATTGCGAAGAGCGAGGAAGACGCGCTGGTGGTTCCCGCTGCTGCCGTTTACAAATCGGAAGAAGCCGGGGACTACGTGATGCTTGCCGGGTCCGACAAGAAAGCGCATCTGACGAAAATCAAAGTCGGAATCAAGAACAAAGAACTTGCGCAAATTGAGTCCGGCATAAAAGAGAACGATTCCGTGATCACTGTCGGCGGCTATGCGCTGCCCGATGGGACGCAAATCAAGGTCGAAGCTACGCCCGCGCCCGAACCCGAAAAAGGCGGAGCCGATGAAAAAGGCGGCAAGGACAGCGGTAAGGACAAAGACGATGAAAAACCCGCCGCGCCGGAAAAGCCTGCCAAAGGCCCTGCGAAAGGCAAGGAGTAGCGGCGCATGGCTCTCGGCTCAGGAGACGCGCAGACAAACCGAACTGCCCGGCCGCACGGCGCGGCGGAACTGCCCTGGTTCAAGAAACTTTCGAGCCCCATTCTGTTTCTGCTGATCAGCCTGGCGCTGGTTGGAATTTTTCTGACGATCAAGATTCCGGTGGCGGTTTTTCCGAGCACGGATTTTCCCCGCATTGTGATCGGCGTTGACAACGGCGTCATGCCGATTGATCAGATGCTGGTCACGGTCACCAAACCCATCGAGGAGGCCGTCAACAGCGTTCCGGGCCTGAGCAAAGTGCAATCCATCACCAGCCGCGGCTCCGCCGAAGTGGATCTCTTCTTCGATTGGAAGTCGGACATGGTGTTGACTCTGCAACGCGTGGATGCGGTTGTCGCGCGCCTGCAGCCGGAACTTCCCACCGGCGCAAAGATCGAAACGCACCGGCTGACTTTTGCCACGTTTCCGATTCTCGGCTACAGCCTGACTTCCGACACCATCCCGCAAAGCAAGCTTTGGGAAATCGCGACCTATGACCTGAAGCCGCGCATCAACCGGTTGGATGGCGTGGCGTTCGTCCTGGTGCAAGGCGGTCGCGTGCCGGAGTTTCAGGTGACGCCGGATCCTGCTCGGCTGCACGCCGCGGGAATCACGGTTACGGATATTCTCGACGCCATCCGCAAAACCAACCTGATCGATTCGCCTGGGTTGCTCGAGCATGAACACCAGTTGGTCCTCGGGCTTGTCAGCGGCCAGGTCCGCACGCCGGAAGAGATTGCGCAGATCGTTATCAAAAATTCTCCGGCTGGAATCCCGATCCGGATCGGCGACATCGCGAAAGTCGGTCCATCGGAAGCGCCGGTCTACACAATTGTTACCGCCAATGGGAAACCGGCCGTCCTTTTGAGTGTCAATCGCCAGCCCGACAGCAACACGCTCGACGTCGCGAAGCTGGTTCACGAAAAAATCGCCGAGTTGCAGCCGACTCTTCCTCCCGGCGTGCATCTGGAAGTTTTTTACGATCAATCCACGATCGTGCAGGAATCCATCTCCAGCGTGCGCGACGCTGTTTTGCTCGGCATCATTCTTTCCGCCGCGATTCTCGTCATCTTCCTGCAAGACTGGGGCTCCTCGTTCGTCGCCGCGCTCGTAATTCCCGTAACGCTCGCCCTCACCCTGATCGTTCTGTGGATGGTGGGCCAGAGCTTTAACCTGATGACACTGGGTGGACTCGCCGCGGCTGTCGGCCTGGTCATTGACGACGCCATCGTGGTCCTTGAAAACATCGTGTTGCACCGCGACGCCGGCGAATCGCGTTTTCAGGCCATCCAGAGCGCGCTGAAAGAAATCACCATTCCGCTCATCGGCTCCACAATCACTCCCATTGTCGTCTTCCTGCCGTTGATCTCCGTCACGGGCGTCACTGGAAGTTTCTTCCGCGCCCTGGCCATCACCATGACGGTTTCGCTGCTCAGTTCGCTTCTCCTCGCGCTGACGTGGACGCCAACCTTGAGTCAATACTTCGTCCGCCGTAAAGATACGACGGCGCCCAGTGGTGTTCCCCAAGGCGAACACGACGTCGCGGCTCTGCTTGCCGCCGAAGAGGCCCATCTCTCCGGCTTCTTTGGCCGCATCGTAAATTTCTACGGTCGCTCCATGCAAGTCATCCTGCAGCGACCGGTGGTCCTGCTTGTTTCTTCCGTAGCGATCGTTATCCTCTCCTACGTCTGCTTCAACTTTCTCGGCACCGACCTTCTCCCCGAAATGGACGAAGGCGGCTTCATCCTCGATTACTACACGCCGCCGGGCAGTTCGCTTGCTGAATCGAATCGGATTCTGCTGCACATGGAAGAGATCATCCGTTCTCAGCCCGAAGTCGAGAACACCTCGCGCCGCACAGGCATGCAGCTCGGCCTCGCCGCGGTCACCGAAGCCAACCGCGGCGATTTCACCGTCAAGCTCAAGCGCGACCGCAAACGCGACATCGAAGAGATCATCTCCGACATCCGCGCTGAAATTAAGAAAACCGAACCGGCCGCCGACGTCGAATTCGTACAGGTTCTGCAAGACATGATCGGCGACCTGACCAGCCAGCCCGAACCCGTGGTCATCAAGCTCTTCTCGCCGGACGGGAAATTGCTGAACGCAACGGCGCCCAAAGTCGCCGAAGCTATCCAGAAAATCCCCCACGTCGTAGACGTCCTCGACGGAATTGAGAACTCCATCAGCGGGCCAGCCGTTACGTATCAGGTGAATCCGGCGGTCGCCGCTCGCTCCGGGTTCGCGCTCGACGAAGTGGCCATTGACGCAGCGGCCGTCCTCGAAGGCGAACCCGCCGCTACTCCCGTCGTCCTGAACGATCGCCTCTACACCATTCGCGTCCGCTTCCCTGAACAGAGCCGCGCCTCCCTCGACCGCATGGGCAACACCCTGCTGACCAGCGCTACGGGCAAGACGGCAACTCTCGGAAGTCTGGCAACCATCAGCACCGATCCCGGCCAGACCGAAATTCGCCGCGAAAACCTGCAGCGCTTGGTGCAGGTCACCGGGCGGTTTGAGGGCGTGGACCTCGGCACGGGCATGGCCGCCATCAAAAAAGCCGTCGCGGATATGCACCTGCCCTCCTCAATCCGCGTCGAATACGGCGGGCTGTACGAAGAGCAGCAAAAATCGTTCAAGGACCTGCTGATGGTGTTCTTGCTGGCTCTGGTGCTTGTCTTCGTGGTGTTGCTCTTCGAATTCCGTACATTCTCCGCGCCGCTGGCCATCCTGGGCTCCGCCTTGCTGTCTACGTTTGGCGGTTTTCTCGCGCTTCTGGTGACCAGGACCAGCTTCAACGTGGCGTCCTTCATGGGCATGATCATGGTCATCGGAATCGTTGCCAAGAACGGTATCTTGTTGCTCGACGCCGACCAGCGCTTCCGCCAGCTCGGCTTCACTCCTGAGGAAGCCATGATCCAGGCCGGCCGCCGGCGTCTGCGCCCCATTGCTATGACCGCGCTTGCCACAATCGCCGGCATGCTCCCACTTGCCCTGGCCCTCGGGGCCGGCTCGCAAATGCTTCAGCCTTTGGCCATTGCGGTCATCGGCGGGCTGCTCAGTTCCATCGTGCTTTCGCTGGTCTTCACTCCAACCATCAACTACTACCTCGACCGCATTCAATTGCGGCGCGGGAACGAAGTCCCTGCCGCCTGAGGAAAATTCGTTTCAGGTGTAACTCTGCTTTAATTGACCGTTCATAAGTATTTCCTACCATCAGCTCACTCAGATTCCACCGCGCACGTTTGATTCGTTGTAACTGAGCCAGAGAGGGACAGGCTCGACCAAACGAAGCACTCGCCCCGGCGCGAAGAAAATGGCGCCGCTGCGGATAGCCGCCGAGAGCTCTTGAGACCTGCCATCCTGGAATTTTTTCCGAAGAGAGGTTGCGATGAAGAATATTATTCGCCGATGTTTAACATCCACCCTGATTCTGTCCATTGTCTGCCTGTCGAGCGCCAAGGCGCAGAATGCACGGGGATCCATCTCCGGCCATGTGACCGACGCCTCCGGCAGCGTACTGCAAGGCGCGGAAATCGAACTGCAACCCGGCCCCGTCACCGCTGCTTCCGGAACGCAAGGGGCATACTTCATTAATGATTTGACGCCTGGAACGTACACCATCTCGATCAGCTACGTGGGATTCGGGCTGTTCACGAAGGTGGTGAACGTCACTGCCGGACAACCCGCCACGGTGGACGCGAAAATGGAAGTATCTTCCCAGCGCGACGAGGTGCTGGTCACGGCCCCGCGCGCTTCCGGTGAAGCGGAACAACTGAACCGCCAGCGGACCGCGGACAATGTGGTGCAGGTGCTCTCGAATGAGGTGATCACGAGCCTGCCCAATGCCAACATCGCGGACGCCGTTGGCCGGCTGCCGAGCGTTACTCTGGAGCGCGATGAAGGGGAAGGCAAGTACGTGCAGGTGCGCGGGACCGAACCGCGGCTGACGAACGCCACCATCGACGGCATCAACATTCCTTCGCCTGAGTCCGGGGTTCGGCAGATCAAGTTTGACGCTATCCCCTCGGATCTCGTTGAATCCGTCGAAATCAACAAGACTCTACAGGCCAACATGGATGCCGACGGAATCGGCGGCTCCGTGAACCTGGTGACGAAGACGGCCACAGAGCGGCCCACGATTAACCTGTTCGGGCTCGGAGGTATCTCGCCGATTCTAGGCGGGCGCAACAATTATCAGACTACCGCCACGGTCGGGAAACGTTTCGGGAGCAGCAAGAAATTCGGCGCGCTGATCGGTTTTTCGTACGACTATGAAGGCCGCGGCATTGATGACGTGGAGCCGGTGCCGGACCAGTTGGTGGTTAACAACGTTCCTGCCGGGCGCTATTTCGACTCAATCGACATTCGCGAATACAAGTATTACCGCACGCGGTACGGCGTGGCGGGAAGCACCGATTACCAGTTGGGTCAGGGATCGAATATCTACCTGCGTGGCCTGTTCTCCGACTTTCACAATTTTGGAGACCGCTGGGTTTACACGTTGAACGATAACAGTGGTTTGAATCTCCTGAACGGCTCCGGAGGCGCGCCTTCTTTCAACAACTCTATCCGGCGGCCTCGCTATATCATCGAGAATCTGGTGTTGGGCGGCAAGCACGATCTTGTCAGTACGTGGTTTGCGTGGGACGTTTCCGGTTCGTTCGCCAGCGAAAACGATAACGGATATGGCGGCGGTTCCTTTGGCGTACCTTTTCCATCGACTTATACGAGTCCCTGCACCTACGATCCTGCCGCGACAGGGAACTCTCTTACGCCGCGATGGTCCCAAGCGTGTTACACGGAGGCCTACAACACGTCCATTTACGCCCTGAACGATGTGAACATCAGCCGAGGGAAGACGGCACAAGCGAATTTCCAGATTACCGGAGCGATGGGCAAGCGTTACCACATCGGGTCGCACCTGGCGACGATCGAGATCGGCGGAAGATTCCGCAACGGGCACAAGTACGATCACAGCTACGCGGACGACTACGCGATTCCGACGGTCGGGGGCAACGGGCCGGACGCCAACGATTTTGCGCCTGGGGCGGCGATTGTTCCGTTTTCGCTATTCCCGAATTCGTTCCACAACTCCGGTTACTACAATGGAGCGTATCCGCAGGGACCGTTTGCGGATTACTACAAGACGCAGGCGTATGTTTTTGCGAACCCGAGCCAGTTCGTATTCACGACCGGCGCGTTGGGAGCGCCCAATTTTTACAGCTACATCGAGCAGGTTTCCGCCGGGTACGTGATGAACACCATCGACTTCAGCAAATTCCGGTTCATCGCCGGAGTTCGCGTCGAGGGAACGAATCTGAACACGCTGAGCTGGCAGGATGGCTGCACGGATCCCGACCCCGCGGTTTGCCCGGTACAAATTCAACCCGGCCAAAACCTAAAAGGCGGCGGCGATTACGTGAAAGTGCTCCCGAGCGCTGCGCTGCGGTACGCCTTGACCAGCAATACCGATTTTCGCCTTGCTTACAGCCGCGGGCTTTCCCGTCCGAATCCTCAGGATGTAGCCCAGGAGTTCTCTATCTCTACTCCTGCGCAAGGAGGGAATGGAGCAATCAGTTTTGGCAATGCGAATCTGAAAGCGGAAACCGCGAATAACTACGATTTGTTGTTCGAGCACTACATGAACACCTTCGGAACCATTCAGGCTGGCGTGTTCTACAAAAGTCTCTACGACCCCATCATAGACAGCTCACAGCTGGTGCAAAACTTTACGCCTCCTCCTCCGTATAACACTTCGGGTTTCAAGGGGACCTATATAATCAGTCAACCGCTGAATGCCGGAAGCGCTCACCTGTTTGGGTTTGAACTTGCTTACCTGCAACGCTACGGCTTCCTTCCGGGATTCCTCAGCGGGTTTGGGCTCTCAGCAAACTATAGTTACACCAATTCCGGCACCGGAGGCATTCCCGGGCGCTCCGATCATCCGCATTTGCTGAGGCAAGCCCCAAACACCTGGAATATCAGCCCGACGTACGACCGCGGGCGCTTTTCCTACCGGCTTGGGGTTTCTTACAACGATGCGAACATTTTCTCTTACCAATTTCAGGATGGGATGGCCGGAGGCGTGAAGGGGCCCGACAGCGACACGTACCTGTATCCGCATTTGCAGATTGACATGCAGGGAAGTGTGCGGCTGGAGAAGGGATTTACGTTTGTCGCCTACATTCTCAATGTCAACAACGAGGTGTTTGGCTTCTACAACGGCAGCAGCCAGTACCTGATTCAGCGGGAATTCTACAAGCCGACCTACGCGCTGGGCATGCGCTGGTCGCCCGCGTTCGAACACAAATAAGGGACGGGCCCATGGACCTGCCGGCGGTTTCTCGCTGGCCGGGCGTTGCGGAAGCGCCGGCGCTCCGGCCTTTTCCGCAGCCGCAAACCTGAACGAAAATTCAGGGACGATTTAGGCTGCGTTTATCCGCCAACAGGTAAAACGGTAGCTCAAGGAGAGAACGATGAAACGTCTGGTTCTGTTGTTTGCGGTGAGCGCGACGTTGCTTGCTTCCCTGGGTGGAGCGGCGACGAATTATGAGCTTTTGAAAAAAGTGGCTGTCGCGGGTGCGGGCGGCTGGGATTACGTCATCGTTGACGAAGCCGCCCGCCGGGTCTACATCACCCATGCGACCCAGGTTGACGTAATGGACGCGGATTCACTGGCCCTCGTGGGCACCATCCCCAACACCCCCGGTGCCCACGGTGTGGCCATTGCTTCCGAATTCGGCCGCGGCTACATCACCGCCGGCAAATCGGACTCCGTCATTCCCTTCGATCTGAAAACACTGAAGTCGTTCCCCGAAATTAAAGTTGGCAAGAAGCCGGATGCCATCGTCTACGAACCGCTGACCAAGCGCCTCTATGTCATGAACGGCGAAAGCGACAGCATCAGCGTACTAAACGCGGCGGACGGCTCTCTGGCCGGCACCATTGATCTTGGCGGCGGGCCCGAATACGGCGCGTCCGACGGCAAGGGCAACTTCTACGTGAACCTGGAGGAGAAAGCCGAAACGCTGCACATTGACGTCAAAACGCTCAAAGTGACGGAGCGCTGGCCGCTTGCTCCCTGTGGCACTCCTACGGCGCTCGCTATGGATGTTGATGCTCATCGGCTGTTTGTCGGCTGCCGCAGCAAGCATCTTGGCGTGGTCAATTCCGAAAGCGGCAAGCTGGTTTTCACCGCGCCGATCGGCGAACGCGTTGATGCGGACGCTTTTGATGCCGCCACTAAACTCGTCTATCTCTCAACCGGCGACGGGAAAGTATTCATCTTCCACCAGGACTCGCCGGACAAATACTCGCTGGCGCAGGAACTGGTCACGGTGAAAGGTTCAAAGACCGCCGGCTACGACCACAAGACAAAGCGCCTGTACGTTCCCAGCGCGGAGAACGGCGCGATGCAGGTGCTTGTCTACGAGCAGCGCTAAAGCGGATTTCCGCCCACAGCTGTAACCACCCCGAAGAGGCCCCGACCCTGTCGGGGTCTCTTTTTTTTGGTATTTGGGCGCGCCATTTCCCTTCAGGCAATTCACTTCAGAAACGATTTCTCCCTTGCCGCGTACTGTGGCACTATCACGGCATTTAGATTTAGGCAGCTATCCGGAGAATTGAGAACCCAACTAATGGAAACCACTACGGCAAATCCTTCGTTCGACCCCGGCGGAGCACAGAAGACCCAAACCGGCGCCCTGATCGCCCTCACCTCTTTGTTTTTCATGTGGGGGTTCTGTACCGTATTGAACGACATCGTCTCCCCGCATCTGCAGTCCATTTTCAATCTCAGCTACAAACAGGCCAGCCTGGTGCAGTTCGCCTTCTTTTTCGCCTACTTTATTTTTTCCATACCAGCGGCGAAACTCATCGACGCCACTAGCTATAAGACATCCATTGTTGTGGGGCTTCTGGCCATGGCCGTAGGCGCGTTTTTGTTCATCCCGGCGGCCACGGCCGCGTCTTTCAACTTATTTCTCGGGGCATTGGTCGTGCTGGCGGCGGGGATCACGGTTCTCCAGGTTGCGGCCAATCCTTATGTAGCCGTTCTCGGCCCGGCAGACACCGCTTCCAGCCGCTTGAATCTTACCCAGGCCTTCAATTCGCTCGGCACCACGATCGGCCCACTGATCGGCGGCATGTTGATCCTGACGACTACGGCAAAAAGCGCCGCGGAACTAAGTCTGCTTTCGCCGGAAGCGTTGCAAACTTACAAGGTGGAGCAGGCTTCGTCGGTAAAGACGCCGTACCTCTTCATTGGCCTCTTACTGGTCGCGCTGGCCGTGGTCATCTATTTTCTGCGCTTGCCGGCGATTCCGCAGGCCCAGAGGAAAGGCCACACTCCCGGTGAGAGTTTGTGGAAATACCGGCATCTCATTCTGGGAGTAGTGGGGATTTTTGTTTACGTCGGCGCGGAAGTTTCGATTGGGACTTTCCTCATCAAGTACTTTCAGCTGCGAGAGATTGGGAATCTTCCGGAAACCCAGGGAGCAAAGCTTGTTGCCTACTACTGGGGCGGGGCGATGGTCGGACGTTTCATCGGCTCTGCCATTCTGCAAAAGGTCAAAGCCGGAACTGTGCTGGGTATTGCGGCCTTCTGCGCATGCGCTCTAGTGCTGACGTCGCTGCTCACCACCGGCCACGTCGCAGTGGCCAGCATTATCCTTGTTGGCTTCTTTAACTCCATCATGTTCCCCAGCATTTTTACGCTGGGAATCGCCGAACTGGGGCCGTCAACCGGAGCCGGCTCGGGGCTTCTGATCATGGCCATCGTAGGCGGCGCAATCATCCCGCTGCTCTTTGGCGCGCTGGCCGACATGCCCTCTATTGGCCTGCATCACGCCTTTATTTTGCCGGCCGTGTGCTACCTCTATATTGCGTACTACGGCCTAAGCGGTTCTCGTCCGCGTGCGGTTGGCTGATTCCTGGCAATCGTAAACACAGGAAGGCGGCGTAAAGCCGCCCCTACATACAGATAAAAAAAGGGGCAGGACCGAAGTCCCGCCCCTCTCCTCAGTAAAATATTGCGAAGGTTACTTGGCCATTTCGAGGCTGGCGAGCTTCAGGTTGTCGCCGTCCACGCTGCCCTTCACGGTGACGTGATGTCCGGCATGGGCCGCAACCTTGTCCTGCGCGTCAATGGCGTAGACCTTGTGGTCGGCGTCGTTGACGAAGACATACTTCGCGCCCTTTTCCTTTACGCACTTCGCGGCGCATTCGGCATGCTTCTCGTTGGCGCCTTTGGCTCCGCAGGCGCTGTCGGAAATGTATCCCGTCCAGCTGCCGTCGGCTCCCAAAGTGAGGACCGCTGTACAAAGAGTGAGTGCTAAACCTGCTGCGAATTTAACTTTCATGTTTATTCCCCTCCTGAACTTCAGCTTCGATTTCGTCCCCGTCAGGGCGCCCTTAAGGGTGTCACAACTCTTAAGTACGTGTCCAGACCTGTAATTGGATGTTACCTCTTTCGCCCGGACAAAAAAAAGGGAGGATCTTTCGACCCTCCCTCTTCGCTCCCGCTCTCAAGGAAGCAAAACAGTTCACCAGCCCTCTTGTTACTGCCCGGAGGTGTTGCTGGCGGCTGCGGCGGCTCCTGCGGACTTCGGAGTGGACAAGTAACCCGTAATCTGGTTCTTGTTCACGTCGAACACCACGATTTCATAAGGAGACATCCGTGCCGTTCCCTTTACGTAGAACTGCACCGGCTCGCCCGCCGTCCGGTCCCTCTTCTCGATGGACTTGTCGTCGGCAAGAACCGTGATCGTGTACTTGGACTTCTTTGAGTCGGTCTTGTTCAGTGCGATGGCCACCGGCCCAACGTGCTGCGGAGTCTTGGCGCGCTGAATGGTGAATTCGAAATAATTGCGGTCGCCGCGGCGCTTGAGTTCTTCGACGTCATCGTGATTGCGCGCGATCAGGCCGCTCATCACGCCCATGTCGCCAGTGGCGCGATCCAGCTTGCCCTTGGTTTCGTCCAGGTCGTTCTTCACGCCCGAAACGTCGCCGCTCAGCTTGTTCACGTCTTCAATGTTTGCTTTGGTGCCGAGCTGGGTGTTCACATCGGTGAGCTTCTTGTTGTAGGCCACAACCGACGCCTTGGTCTGCTTGCGCGCGCGGTCGAGTTCTTCCTGGGTCACGTTCAGCTTGTTTGTCACGACCTTCAGGTCGCTCTGGAGTTGCTGGTTCTGATCGTCGCTCTTGGCAAGCCGCTGCATCAGCGCGTCGTTCTGCTGTTTCACCGAGGCTTGCACGTTCTGCTCAGTCTGTTTCCCTTGATTCAAGGCGCTCCACCCGATGCCAATACCAAGAAGGGAGGTCGCCCCCAATGCCGCGATGGCCAGGCCTACCCACCGGGGTGCCGCTGCCTGCGTCGAGGTTTCCTGAAACTCGCTCATGTACGTCTCCTTTTAACTTAACGGCGGTGCCGCCGCTTGGCTGGTAGATGGGCACTCCCAGAACCAAAGTCCGGACTCCCCCATGAAACCATGCAAACCTCCGGGAAATATGGGTTTAGCAACTCTTGAATTCAAGGGGAGGCGTTTTCGAAAAAGTTCTAGTACTAGTAAAGATTACAGATTCGGCAGGGCAAGCGCAATTTTTACAGAAGTGTCAATCCGGCAAAAACCTTAGTTTCGACGCAGGTCAAAATAATTATGGGCAGGAAAAGGCTCGTTTTCCCTGCCCATAACTATTTGAATTTAAAGCATTTGTCGCTGGCGATCAAGCGGCTTGTGAATCAGAAACCGGCTTTGGCAGACCGAAATAGCGATCGAGGGTGGTCGTGGCTGCATCCAGGACCAGGCGACAATCCGAGCATTCCTGCAAATGCTTCTCGATCTCCCCTTGCACGTTCGGGGAGAGCTTTCCCTCTAAATACATACAAATCAAATGGATAGTGTCTCGACAGCTCATAACTGATGTCCCCCAGTTTCCCGCCAGTCCCCCCGGACTGGTATAACTACCAGTGCACCTGCTTCGCCAAAGTCGGCCCTAAGTCTTTCAATTTAATAACATTCCTATTTTTAATAAGTTACGTAGAGGATCATCGCTAAACTGTTCTGAACGCGCCACATCCGCGGGAAAACTTTACCCCGCTTTGGATGTTCCAGTTTCCCTCTTTGACTACGCCAATTTAACGTAACGGTGTATGGACCATCTGCTTCAGAACTGCTATGCGGTCTTCCAGAGGCGGGTGGGTGCTGAACAATGCGGAGAGGGTCTCGCCACCGAACATGGGTTTCACGATGCAAAGCGAGGAAGTACTGGGCGAAATCGCCGAGGTCGGGATTCGCCGGTTGTAGGTGCCAAGCTTTTCGAGCGCGCTGATCAATCCGTACGGCTGGCCGACCATGCGTGCCCCGGTTTCGTCGGCAGCGTACTCGCGCGTCCGTGACAGGAACAATTGCAGCAGCAGCGCCGCAAACGGAGCCAGGAACATCATCAGAAGGGCGGAGAGTGCTCCGCCTCCGCGGTCGTCGTCGCGGTCCCTTCCGAACCCGCCAAAAATCAACGCCCATTTCCCCATAGACGCCATGTACGTGATTGCGCCCGCAATCGTCGCGGCAATCGAGCTCGTCAGGATGTCGTAGTTCCGAACGTGCGACAGTTCGTGGGCGATCACGCCCTCCAGCTCATCGTCGTTCATGATCTCCAGCAATCCTTGCGTCACCGCAACGGACGCGTGACTCGGGTTGCGGCCGGTGGCAAAAGCGTTCGGCGCGGCGTCCGGCACAACGTAAAGTTTCGGTACGGGGATGTTGGCCTTTGCGGCCAGGCGCTCCATCACGTCGTACAACCGCGGCAACTGTTCGCGGGTAACCGGTTTCGCGCCGCTTGACGCCAGGGCAATTTTGTCCGAAAAAAAGTATGAGGCGAAATTCATTACCGCGGCGAATACCAGCGCGATTTGCATGCCGCCGCGGCCGCCGATGGCTCCGCCCGCGATAACGAGCAGGACGCTCAGCAAAATCAGAATTGCCCCAGTGCGCAGAACTTTCATGGAATCAGCCTTCCTCTATAACTACGCATCAAAACGCGCGAAATTTCAGTCTAGGGGCGGGCGCAGGAGGCGTCAACACGCGCTCCAGACGCGCGCATTCCCGCGCTGCTTTACTTCTTCGCTGCCGCGGCCGGCTGCTTCGGCGGCACGCGCTCGAAGCTCATCGCGTCTTTCTGGCCGTCGCGATCCACTCGCACACGGTCTCCCGGCAACACTTTGCCTTCCAGGATTTGCAGGGCCAGCGGATCCTGAATCAGCCGCTGGATCGTTCGCCGCAATGGCCGCGCCCCGTAGGCGGGATCGTAGCCCTCACGCAGGAGCACTTCCGTCGCCGCCGGCGTCATCTCCAGCGTAATCTGGCGTTCCGCCAACAGTTTTTCCACGCTCTTCAGCAGCAACCCGACGATGCGTGCCAGCTGGTCTTTTCCGAGCGGGTTGAAGATCACGATCTCATCAATCCGGTTGATGAACTCCGGCCGGAAAGACGCGCGCAACGCTTCCATCGCTTCCTTGCGAGCTTGCTCCGGATCTTTTTCCGACAGTTCAAAAATTGCCGCCGACCCCACGTTGCTGGTCATCACCAGCACCGTGTTCCGGAAATCCAC
>DASSGJ010000197.1:0-4946 GCA_035693545.1 Candidatus Acidiferrum sp. | reverse complement strand
ATGGTCGCGATCGCCGGCATCTTCTGGGTGGACTCCCGCTACCCCGCCCTCCTCAAGCGCTATCACGCCGGCACTCAACTCAAAGCCACGGGCGCGCTGACCTTCGGCACTGTCTATCCGGTTGATCGCTCGATGCCGCTCGCGACCCGAGTTTGGCGGACCACCGTCAACTGGCTCGACGCCAACCGCATCGGCATGACCTTTTCGTTCTTCTTCGGTCCCGCCGCACTCACCTTCCTCGCTCTGCTCCCTCGCCGCAAATTCCGTTCCCGCTACCTCAACACCCTCCTCGGAGCAGCTACCGGTGTCCCGCTGGCTGTTTGCTCCAATTGCATCGCGCCCATCGCGCGCGGCCTGTTTGCTTCGGGCATGAGCGCCGAATCCGTCCTCGCCACCATGTTTTCCTCACCGGCACTCAACGTAGTCGTCCTCGCCATGACATTCACTCTCTTTCCCGTCTCCGTCGCCCTCATCAAACTGACAAGCGTTCTCTTCCTCATCCTTGTCTTCGCTCCCGCCGTCGCCTCTCGCCGGGATTCTGGAGAAACCGCGATTGTCTGCCCGATTGAAATTCCTTCTGGGGAAACCTGGCTGCAAGCCGCCTCTGGGGTCGCGCGCTCTTTCGTCAAAAGCTTTTGGTATGTTGCGCGCGTTGCGCTGCCGCTGATGATTCTCGCCGCGATCCTCGGCGCACTCGTAGTGGAACTTCTCCCGCCGCAGGCGCTCGTCGCCCCGGTTACCTTGGGCGGCATCCTTCTCGTAGCGCTGGTTGCCGCCTTCTTGCCTGTGCCCATGGCCTTCGACGTAGCCATCGCCTATATCGCGATGACCAAAGGTGTTCCGCTCCCCTATGTGGTCACGATTCTTTGCACCCTCGGCATCATCAGCGTCTATTCGCTCTCCGTCGTCGGCAAATCACTCTCCTGGCGCGTCGCCGCCGCAACCTACGCGACCGTAGCCGCCCTCGGCACATTCGCCGGTCTGCTTACCCGCCTGTTTTTCTCATGATTGCTGTATTGTCCGACGTCTTGTAGGGGCGGCTTTACGCCGCCTTCTTTCCTTATTCTTACGCCACGGCGCCCGTCACTTCCTTCAACCTCTTCTCCAAGTATCTCCGCTCACTCTCATTCGTCACCAACCTCAACGCCTTCTCGTACTCCTCCCCCGCCTCCGCAAAACTCCCCAACCTCCGGTGCATATCCGCCCGCGCCGCATGCAACAAATGATAATTTTCCAGGTCGCTTGCCGCCCCCAACTCTCGCATCAATTCCAACCCGCGCTGCGGTCCCTCTGCCATCGCCACGGCCACCGCTCGGTTCAACGAGATCACCGGCGAAGGCTGTACCACCATCAGCGCATCGTACAACCGCACGATCTCCTTCCAATCCGTCTCCTCCGCCCGCGCCGCCTGGCAGTGCACCGCCGCAATCCCAGCCTGCAGCGCCAGCGGCCCTGGCTCCCCGCGCATGGCCTCCTCCGCCAGCGGCAATGCTTCCCGAATCTGCTCCCGCTTCCACTTCGTCCGGTTCTGCTCCTCCAGCACCACAATCTCTCCCGCTTCATCCAGCCGCGCCTCGCGCCGAGCATCGTGCAGCAGCATCAGCGCCACCAGCGCCGTCGCCTCTAGTGGAGTTTGCGGCGCCATCAAATTCGCCACCAGCCGCCCCAGCCGTATCGCCTCCGAACACAAATCCAGCCGCAAAAGGGAATTCCCCCGCGTCGCCGCATAGCCTTCATTGAATACCAGGTAGATCACCGTCAGCACTGCATCCAGCCGCTCGGCGATAGCATTCGTTTCCGGCACAACATACGGAATCTTCGCGTCGCGGATCTTCCGCTTCGCCCTCACCAGCCGCTGCGCCATCGTCGTCGTTGAAGTCAGAAACGCCCGCGCAATCTCTTCCGTCTCCAGTCCGCACAAAGTCCGCAGCGTCAGCGCCACCTGCGCTTCCGGCGCCAGCGCCGGGTGGCAGCACGTAAAGATCAGGCGCAACCGGTCGTCGGGTATTTCGCCGGTATCGTAATTCGGCTCCTGGCTTTCCGTCCCCAATTCCGAATTGCCGTAAAGCGCAAGTTTTTCCGCGTACTTTCCCTGCCGCCGGATCCGGTCAATCGCCTTGTTCTTCGCCGTCTGAATAATCCAGGCGCGCGGCAACGCCGGCACTCCCGTCGCCCGCCACTGCTCTACGGCCGCCGCGAAAGCTTCTTGCACGCATTCCTCCGCAAGCTCAAAATCGCCAATCAGCCGGATCAGGGTCGCCACAATGCGGCCCCATTCGGCTCGATAAACAGTTTCAACAGCTGTGGCTGCGGCGGTGCTCATAGATCGTCCAAATATCTTACGGTACCCTGTCGATTTCTGTGTCACTCGTTCGACTTACTTTAGGAAGGAGCGGAAGGCCTATGTCAACAGGAGCAGCAAGCAAAGCCGCCCCACGGCAAGTATCCGGCCCGGATCCCGCCCTAAAGCGCCTCGAGCGGCTGGTCGGCACTTGGGATATCAAAGGCCGCACCCTCGACTCCGATGTAGATAACATCACGGGCCGCATGACCTGCGAGTGGCTTCTCGGTGGTTTCTTCCTAAAACAATCCGGCCACATCACCTTTAATGGCTTCACGATGCAGAGTTTGGAGATTATTTCTTACGACCCCGCGAGCCAGACGTTCCCGGCAAACGTCTATTCCGACATGTCGGGTGCCATCCTTCCTTACTCTTGGGATGTTCAGGGCAATGCGGTTACCCACTGGACCGAAACCCATAAATACACCGGCACTTTCAGTGACGATGGCCGGAGCCTCACGGGCGGTTGGAGGCCGGTGGATGGCACAGGAAATGTCGCGTATGACGCCGTCATGACTCGCGTGGATCAGAACCCTTTTCTCGCAATGATTTTCTACTGAAGCGACGATTTGAATTCATCATTTCGGCTCAAAGGACCCCTATGAAATATATGTTGATGATGTACTTCGAAGAGAACGGAGCGCTCACCCAGGAACAGCGCGAGCACTGCTACGTCGAATCCACCGCCTTCGCCAACAAGCTCCACGAATCGGGCAAATTTCTTGGCGCTGCCCCCCTCCAGCCCACTTCCACAGCCACCAGCCTCCGCCTTCAGGACGGCAAGCGCATTGTCACCGACGGCCCCTTCGCCGAAACCCGCGAACAGCTTGGCGGCTTCTTTCTGATTGATGCCAAAGACCTTGACGAAGCCATTGATATCGCTTCCCGGGTCCCCGCCGGCCGCTGGGGCACGGTCGAAATCCGCCCCCTGGTCGATATCGAAGGCCTGCCCAAAACTTAATTTCCTGGCCTGTCGATTTCGCCACCAGCCGTTCGTCTTACTGATAGAGAGCAGGATTGGCCGCCCGGCACCCCGAGTTCTCAGCCGTTAAACAATCCTTCAGGAGAAAGAAACATGCGATTCATGATGATCGTGAAAGCCAACAAAGACAGTGAAGCCGGCAAAATGCCCAGCGAAGAACTTCTCGGAGCCATGGCCAAGTACAACGAAGAACTGGTGAACGCCGGTGTCCTCGTGGACCTCGCTGGGCTCCAATCCAGCGCCAAAGGTTTCCGGGTCCGTTTTTCCGGCGGGAAGACCTCCATCATTGACGGCCCCTTCGCCGAAACCAGGGAACTGATCGCCGGATACTGGGTTATCAACGTGAAGTCGCGCCAGGAAGCCGTGGATTGGGCCAGAAAAATTCCCGCCCCCTTCGGTGCGCAGGAAGAGGGCGAAGTCGAAGTCCGGCAATTCTTCGAGATGGAAGACTTCGCCCCCAGCGACGCCGTCGAACACCACAAGGAAGTCGGCAAGAAACTCGCCGCCGGCAAAAAGTAGCCGCAGAAAGGGAACTCCTATGCAAAAAATCACCCCATTCTTGTGGTTCGACGGCAACGCCGAAGAAGCCGCCAACTTCTACATCTCCATCTTCAAGCATTCGAAGATGGGCAAGATTTCCCGCTACGGCGACGCTGGGCCCGGCCCCAAAGGCTCCGTAATGTCCGTGACCTTCCAGATCGAAGGCCAGGAATTCTTCGCTCTCAACGGCGGCCCGCAATTCAAATTCACGCCCGCCATCTCCTTCTTCGTCAATTGCGAAACCCAGAAGGAAGTGGACGATCTCTGGGAAAAACTTTCCGCCGGCGGCCGCACCGATCGCTGCGGCTGGCTCCAGGACAAGTTTGGCGTCTCCTGGCAGATCATCCCCACGGTTCTCGGCCAGTTGCTCGGCGACAAGGACCCGCAACGAGCCAAGCGTGCCATGCAGGCCATGCTGCAAATGACCAAGATCGATATAAAGAAACTCCAGCAGGCGGCAGCCGAAGCGAAATCTTCCGCCACAACCGGCGATTAAAAAAGTCATAAGCCATAAGCCCGTAGCCATAAGCCTTTGTCTTGGAACTTACGGCTTACAGCTTAAGGCTTACGGCCCTCAGCAATTATCCGAATCTGAAAAAGGAGCACCCCATGCAATTCAATTCCTATCTGTTGTTCAACGGCGACTGCGAGGAAGCACTCACGACTTACGCGAAGATTTTCGGCGGAAAAATCGATTGCATGCTGACCCACGAAGGCACGCCCGCCTCCTGCCAGGTGCCGCCCGAATGGCAAAAGAAAATTCTCCACGCGCGCATCACCATCGGAAACGCAATTCTCATGGCCTCCGACGCGCCTCCAGGCCGCTACTCCAGGCCGCAGGGCTTCAGCGTCAACATCGGCCTCGCTGACGTCAAAGAAGCCGAACGCATCTTCGCCGCGCTTTCTGAAAATGCCAACGTCACCATGCCCCTCGGCGAAACCTTCTGGGCTCACCGCTTCGGTATGCTCACCGACCGCTTCGGCATTCCCTGGATGCTCAACGTCGAACGCGCCGGCGTTCAAGCCGCTTAATCAAAATTCACCCGTTTTGGAGTAGGATAGTTTTCCCGAATCCTCGAACGA
>DASSGJ010000196.1:0-3737 GCA_035693545.1 Candidatus Acidiferrum sp. | reverse complement strand
ACGGGCGTTGCACTTCGGGCACAGGGCGCTGCCCTGAATCTTTACCCTACCGTATGCCCAGAACATAATCCAATGGAGCCGCAGCCACGACCAGAAAGCAGTGCCCAGGATGAGCCTTCAAAAGCAAACCGGCAGAGAATTCGTTCCTTTCGGTGACAGGCCCGGCGGGAATTGGGAGCATCCAAACATGCGACGTTCGGACCTTGTACAACACAAAGAAAAGGAAAACGGGCGAATCGATCGCACTTCGCAGATCGTGTTCGGGGAGCGCCAGCACCTTTTGCGGGTGCTGGATTCGCTGGAAGGAACCTCGTTGCCGATCGCGCGCATGCAGCAGGAGCGCCGGATTCTGGAAGAGTTGATCCACGCCCGCACGCGCGAATTGAACCAGATTAATACCGCGTGGGACGAAAAGATTGGCCTGGTGCTGAGCGCCGAGGCCAAGCCGGAAATGCTCGAGAAGTTGGTGAAGCAGGCTCCCGAGGAAGACTATTACATGCTGCGGTTGATCAGCGAGCATCCGCGGACCAATGCCAAGACTTTGGGCAAGCTGGCGAAGCACCCGTATGGCGCGATTCGTGAAAACGTGGCGCGGCATCCGAACGCCGACGCGAACACGCTGACCTATCTGAGCAAAGATAAGACTCAGCCGCTGTGGTACCTGGTGGCCTTCAATCCGAATACGCCGAATCCGCTGCAGCGGAAATTGCGCGATCGCCTGAAGAAACTCGGCGAAGCCCAGCCGATGCGCTAGCGGTTGGCGCACCTATGCGCCAGGAAAACCATTCCCTAACCAGTTCGCTATGTAGTTGTCATCCCGAACTTGCGTCCTTTGCAGGTGAGGGATCTGCTTTTTCCCGGCCTCTGGCTCCGAACATCCCGCCCGTTTTTGGATGAGCCACCGGAAACGATACAATACGGCGCATGCGAACTGAGGCGGGTGTGTCGGGCGAGCTTCCAGGCAAAGCTTTGCCACGGGCCGAAGAGGTCCCTCTTTCAAAGATTCCGTGGAAAACCGAAATAGGACTGGTGTCGCTGGTTTCGGCGGTCATCCTGATTCCGTGTTTCTGGCAGCGGCACATTCAGGCGGGCGATCTGGCGAGTCACGTGTACAACGCCTGGCTGGCAAAATTGGCCGGAGAGAGCAACGCGCCCGGTGTGTATACGGTGTGGCAGGCAAAAAACGTGTTGTTCGACCTGCTGCTGCTGAAATTCAGCCGGATATTTGGCTTTGCCGCGGGGGAAAAAATCGCGGTTTCGCTCTGCGTCCTGATTTTTTTCTGGGGCGTGTTCACGCTGATCAGTGTGGCCACGCGAAAACAGCCATGGTTGCTGATCCCCGGCCTGGCGATGCTTGCGTATGGCTATGTGTTTTACATGGGCTTCATGAATTACTACCTCTCGCTCGGATTGGCCTGCTTTGGCCTGGCGGCGCTCTGGCACGGCGAGCGGCGAGGGATTTTCATCGCAGTGTTGCTGGCGCCTCTGACTCTTCTTGCGCATCCCCTGGGATTTTTGTGGCTGGCGGCTGCCGGCGCGTATCGCCTGCTCTGGCCGCGTATGAAAGGCTGGGAAGAATGGCTGCCACCGGCCGCTGCGATTGGCATTGGACTCGTGGTCCGCTGGTTGCTGGCGCGCCATCCGGAATTTCAGCCTGACTGGCCGGATAAGCCATTCTTTAAATGGAATGGTGCGGACCAGTTCTGGGTCTTCCGCCCGGCGACGTGGTACGTGTCCCTGGCAATGATTGGGTTTGGGGCGGTGGCAACCTTAGCGGACTTGCCTTCGTGGCAACTGGGGAATGGGAAGGGCAAGGAGCGGCGGCTGTTCCCGGAATTTTACGCCGTGGCGTTTTGCTTAACCTCATTGTTGCCTGAGAATCTGCGCCCAGACCAAAATGCTGGCTGGATTGGCCTGCTGGTGACCCGGCTGACGTTGATCAGCGCGATTTTCATTTTTTGTTGGCTGGGAACCCTGCGGGCGCGCAAGTGGCATTTCGTTGCGCTTGCCGCTTGCGCCGCAGTGTATTTCACCTTCGTTTACAGGGATACGCGCCTTGCTGACCGGATGGAAGAAAACGCGGAGAAGATCACCCGGGGATTGCCGATGGGGACTCGGGTGCTGGCCACAATTTCCGAGCCGCCAGACTACCGCATGGTGACGCTGCATGTCGTGGATCGCGCCTGCGTCGGCCATTGCTTCCTGTATTCGAACTATGAGCCGGCGACCAAGCAGTTTCGCCTGCGGGTGCGGGAAGGAAGCCCGGTCGCGGTCGCATCCACAGATGACAGCGAGGACATGCAGTCCGGCTCGTACGAAGTGCAGGACGAGGATTTGCCGCTGAAAGAGATTTACCAGTGCGACGCGCACGATTGGACACGATTGTGTATCCGTGATTTGAAGGCCGGCGAAAAGAACGGCGCAGGCGCCATCCGGCCGGAGTAGGGCATTGGCGGAAGACAAATTGGCTCTTTTACTAGGCCAATTTCTGGTAGAATTAGGCTGGGGTGAGAGACAATGCTGCCATTACACCTTCAGCCCGAAAGCCACATTCCCCTCTACATTCAATTGCGCGACCAACTGCGCTCCCTGGTGCATGCCGGGGATTTGCGCCCCGGCGACCGCATTCCCGCCAGCCGCGAACTCGCCCAGATGCTCGGCGTGCATCGCACCACGGTGGCGAACGCCTACGCCGAGCTGGAATCAGAAGGCCTGATCCAGGGACACGTGGGCCGCGGCACGTTCATTCGCAACAATGGAAATGGACTGAAGATCACGCCACCCGCTCCGCCGAGTCTTTCGAACGGCGATGGCTTGCGTTGGGAACTGCTCTTCGCCGATGAGCGCAGCGAAGAGATTTTGAGCAGGCTGACCGCCGAAGCTCCGGTCAATTCGCTTTCTTTTGTCATGGCGCGCCCCGACCCCGAATTTTTCCCCATCGAAGAGTTGCAGGCCTGCTCGCAGGCGGCCATGAAGCGCGAAGGGCAGGACATCCTGAACCTTGGCGCGTCGGACGGTTACGCTCCCTTGAAAGCGGCCTTGCTGGAGATGTTGCGGCACGACGGAATCCCCGCGAAAGACGAGACGCTGCTGGTAACGGATGGCTGCCAGCAGGCGCTCGACTTGATCGCGAAAGCGTTTGTGCGCCCCGGCGACACAGTGGTGATGGAAAATCCCACCTACCCCGGCGCTTCGATGGTATTTCATGGCGTGCGCGCGCGGTGCCTGGGCGTGCCGGTGCGGACACACGCGGAACCGGGCAGCGCGCTGGGAATCGATCTGGAAGCTCTGGAAGTGACGCTGGCGGCGAATCGCGTAAAGCTGCTGGTGCTGACGCCCGACTTTCAGAATCCCACGGGAACCTCGATGCCGCTGGCTTCGCGCCGGCGCGTGATGGAATTGGCGGCGCGGCACCAGGTGCCGGTGGTGGAAGACCACATTTACGCGCGACTGAACACGCAGGAGGAACGGATTCCTTCTCTGAAACAATTGGACCGCACGAATCTGGTCATCCACATTGATAGTTTTGCGAAAGTGGCTTTCCCCGGATTGCGAGTGGGCTGGATTGTGGCGCCTCCCGCGGCGATCGAACGGCTTCGCCTGGTGAAGCAAATGACCGACCTGCACACGGATCAACTGGCGCAGGCCACCATGGCGGAATTCCTGAAGCGTGGGCTGTTCCAAAAGCATCTGACGAAGATGCGCAAGGTGTATGCAGACCGCTTGCGCGCCGTGGA
>DASSGJ010000195.1:0-14466 GCA_035693545.1 Candidatus Acidiferrum sp. | reverse complement strand
AGGAAATACTTGTGGCCGGGTTCGAGAGGAAGAAGTTTGGCGTCGCGGCCGCTGTACATCAGTTCGTACCATTCGGATGTGGGGAGAACGCGGGGATGCCAAAACTGCAATTGGCATTCGGCACACGAAAAAAGCGTGTAGTTGCCCTGTTTTTCGAGCGCGGGTCCGGCCGCAGCCGACTCGCAAATCGGGCAGGAAGCTGGTGCTAGCGTTGTGGAAGGCGGTGCGTTCTGGCCCTCGACCAGGCTTTCCCTCGGATTTACGGAGTGACCGCTCATAAAATCAGGCGCAACCCATTCTATTCAAAATGCAAAAACTTCCGGCCGATGAGTAAAAAAACTGACGGTTGATCATACACCCTTGAAAAAATCACAGGCTCATCCGCGCGTCCATTTTATTTGGAAAGCTCCGCGGGCGATTGCGGCACGATAGCGCACACCGACGGAATATTGAGGATGCCTGCTTTTTCGTCCATCGGGTGCCCCACCGGCACGGTGGCTACCTGCATCTCCGGAACGCAATCATAGTCCGCGACACTTTCGCCGCCATCCCACAACGTTGCCCGCCACGTGTAACTGCCCGGCCTCAGCGGCAAATGTGGCAGGGTGTGGTTGCAGAGATAAACGCCGGGTTCGAGCGTGACATTCCCGATGGCGTTGCCCCAGAGAAGCTGGCGGTTCTGATCGTAAAGTTCGATGTCGTGATACAAACCGTAGACGGGTTGATTCACTCTCAGCAGAAATTGCAGCTGGAGTTCCCCATCGTCCGAGAGTACGTGCTTTGGCTTCCCCTCCGGATCCAGAATCCACCACTTGAGAAAATGAGCCTTGCCGCCGAGCGGCCCCTTTTCGACGAGCGCATCGGAGGAAGACATTTCGCGTTCATAAGCGCCGATAACCTCAGCGGTGGGACCTGCTTCGCGAAGCTTGCCGGCGTCGAGCCAGACAACGCGTTGACACAGGCGGCGAATCTGGTTGAGTTGATGGCTGACCAGGATAATCGTCCGGCCGGCGCGGGCCACGTCGCCCATTTTTCCCAGGCATTTGCGCTGAAATTTGATATCGCCGACGGCGAGAACTTCGTCCACCAGGAGAATTTCCGGCTCGAGGTGCGCGGCAACCGCAAAGGCAAGGCGCACATACATGCCGCTGGAATAATGTTTCACCGGGGTGTCAATGAATTTTTCGAGTTCGGCGAAGGCCACGATCTCATCGAATTTACGCGTAATTTCCTGCCGGCTCATGCCCAGAATGGCTCCGCTCAAATAAGCGTTTTCGCGGCCAGTCAGTTCCGGGTGAAAACCTGTTCCGACTTCGAGGAGACTGCCGACGCGTCCATGAATTTCCGCCCAACCGGACGTGGGGCGCGTGATGCGGGAAAGTATTTTTAGGAGAGTGGTCTTCCCCGAACCGTTGCGGCCAATTAATCCCAGCACTTCCCCTTCACCGACTTGCAGAGAGACATCGCTCACCGCCCAGAAGGTGTCTGGTTTTTGCCGCCGGAACATGGTCCAGGGAGAGCGAAACGTCCGCGCGAGGGTGTCGCGAAGCAGCCCGGAAGAAGAAAGCGCACCCCGCTGGTAACGTTTGCTGATGCCGTAAGCTTCGATGACGGAGGTGCTCATACGCGGTCGGCAATGCTCCCTTCCATGTAGTTAAAGAAGACCAGGCCGCCAAAGAGCACGCAGCAAACAATGAGGGTGGAAGCGAAGAACGTGGCTGTGGGAGCCTGGCCCGTGCCTGTCAGCGCCCAACGAAAACCATCAATCACACCTGCCATCGGATTCAGGCCATAGAGCCAGCGATAGCGCGCGGGAACCATGGAACTTGAATAGTAGACGGGGGAAGCGAGCGTCCAGAACTGGACAATGAACGGAATGAGGTACTTCACGTCGCGATAAAGCGCATTGAGCGCGGAAAGCCACAGGCCAACACCCAAAACGGTGAGAACGGCGAGCAGCAGGAAGAAAGGCAGCAGCGCGAGGGTCCAGGCAGGGCGGATCCCATTCGCGAAAGTGAAAATAAGGAGAACTATAAAGCCGATACCAAAGTCCACCAGCCCGGAAAGCGCCGCGGAAACAGGCAAAATGAGACGCGGAAAATAGACTTTGGTGATGACCCGCTGGTTTTCCACCACCACGTTGGTAGCGAGAACCAGTGCGGTGGAAAAATAAGTCCAGGGCACCAGCGCCGCAAAGCAGAAGACGGAATAGGGAAGCCCCTGGGACGGCAGTTTTGCCAGCCTTCCAAAAAAAAGAGTGGCCACCAGCATGGTCAGCAGCGGCTGCACGATTACCCAGGCGACGCCGATGGCCGTCTGCTTGTAGCGAACCTTGACGTCACGCCAGACGAGGAAAAAAAGCAACTCGCGGTATTTCCAAAGCTCTTCAAGACGTAATTCGAACCAGGTGCGGGGCGGCTCAATACGCAGGGTCAGCGCGCCCGACCGGCGGTTCGCGAGCGGGGCACCAGCGGGTGGATTGGAAGTGACTGAGGCCATTTCAGCGCGTAAAAATCCCCATCAGATTTGCTGTCCATGACAGGGTAACAGAAACGGATAAGCGGAGCGGCGCCGGAGCCCTGAAAGCCAGAATTTCATCCCGGCCGCGAACTATGGCTGCGAATCCTGCTTCATTTGCTCGATATCCTTTTGCTCGATCTGCCTCATCATGTCACCCCGCCGGAAGAAATAAGCGTGCAGATGCGAGGAAATGCGGCGCGGAACCACTTGAAACTGGTTGGAAGCGGCCTCGGAAAATGAGATTGGCCCGCGGGCGGGAATCAAATGCGTGCCCCATTGATAAATCATTCCCAGGTTCCAGAGCGTAAAGCATCCCAGCACGAAAGCTGACACGAGCAATGCATTGCGCGTGTGCGAGAAACGAGATGCCAGGCTTTCCAGGCAGACTGCCAGCCCGAAGATGAAAAGTGCTGTGAGAGAGATGAAGAACCTGTTGCCAAAGGAGGAGATTCCCGCCCAATCCGGGTAAATAGATATGAACAGGTAGAAAGCCAGGACCGCGAAAAGGAACGGAATTCCAAGGAGCGGCGAACGGCGCGCAAACAGCAGCAGGCCGAACAGCGAGAAAATCAGCACCGGAGTCCAGGAAAGTAACCCGTGATTGGAGGAAAATAACACCTTCAAGAACACGGGGGAGCCCCAGAGGAAATCACGTATCGAAAGGTAGCCGGTTTGGAACGGGCCGCCGTAAACGATCCAGCGCGAGATGAACGTGGGCAAGAGGCAAACGCATACGACCGCCCCAAAAAGAAGTTGCCGTGAGAGCAAAGAGAGTATCGCGGCTTTCCCGGGTTCTTTTTTCCCTTGAAAGTATTCGAGGTATTGCCAGAGTGCTTCCACCAGAACCACGCCGACGAGCATCAGGTTCGGATAGTAGACATTCAGCATGAGGCCCGTGATCAATCCCGAAACGAGCCACTGCCGCAGCGTTCGTTCGTCGCGCGTTCGCTCCCAATACCACAAGAACAAGGCACCAGTAAACGCGGAGTGCGCGTGCGACCATGAAGGATTGAAATACATGTACACCGGAAGTGAACTGGCCCACCAGATCGCGAGTGTGGCGACAAATGCCCACAACGGATCCACATATTTCCGGGCAAGACGAAAGGAGACGAGCAGCGCGAGAAAACCGTAGATCGCCGTGCCAAGGGACATGGCATAGCGGTATGGGGCGGAAAAACCATCCGCCCGCACCGAAGAACCGAATTCGCGGGCCAGCAACACCCCGGCGTGAGCCGCAAGCAGAAAGGGTGACCAGAGCAGCGCGGGTCCAACGGTGAAGTGATTGTCGAGATGGCCGGTGACGGTGCGAAACGCGGCTTTCGGCTGACCGGAGTCGTCCAGGCGCCCTTCGCGAAAGCTTTCGTTAGCACTCTGATAATCGTGCGTAAAATCCAGGCTGTGTTCGATCAACGGCGCCCGGGCATACGCATAGTAGCCAACGCCGTCTCCTCGAACCCAAGGATTCAAGAGAGGCAGCGAGAGAAGAAAGAGCACCAGCAGAAGCCGCTCAAGCGTGCGAGGCTGCGCAGAGGTGGGCACATGCTGCGAAATCATCCTGAACCTTTACACGGAAACATAGAAGGTATCGAATCGTTTGTACGATTCCGGTATAACTCGAATTCTGAAGCAGATAAATCCTGAAAGCGTTTAGCCGGCAGAGCGTTTGGCTACAGCTGCGCCGCCGAGTAAACCTTCCTTTTGCCGGAAGTAGGCCGAAACCCGGTCAATGATATCAGCAAGATTTGTTTGCGGACGAAAACCGGTCAAAGAATGAAGTTTTTCGATGGAGGGCACGCGGCGCATCATGTCTTCGAAACCCGGCTCGTATGCTTTGTCATAAGGCACAAACTGAATCGGAGAGTCGCTGCCGGTGCGGTGCTTCACGATTTTGGCGAGATTTTCGATGGTTACTTCCTCGGTGTTGCCGATATTGATCACTTCCCCCACCGCGCGATCCAGCGGAATTAAACGAAGCAGGGCTTCCACGGTGTCGCGGACGTCGCAGAAGCAGCGGGACTGCTGTCCGTTGCCATACACTTCAATCGGTTGACCATCCAGAGCGCGCTTCACGAAATTGGGAAGCACCATGCCATAGCGTCCGGTCTGGCGCGGGCCGACCGTGTTGAAAAAACGAACAACGATGACAGGCTGCTGCTTTTCCTTCCAGTAAGACAACGCCAGAAACTCGTCGAGCGCCTTGGAAGCGGCGTAGCTCCAACGTCCCTTGGTGGTGGCGCCAAGCACCAGGTCCGCATCCTCATGGAACGGCACATTAGTGTTTTTTCCGTAGACTTCGGAAGTCGAGGCGATCAGAACAAGCTTTTTCTTTTTGGAGGCCGCTTCCAGGATCATCTGAGTCCCATTGACGTTGGTTTCAATGGTGCGGACGGGACTCTCCACGATCAGTTTTACGCCGACCGCGGCCGCCAGATGAACGATGACATCGGCGTCATCCACCAACTCCGCAAGGACCTGCCGGTTTTCGATGCCATCAAGATGGTATTCGAGCCGGTCGGAGCCTTTCAGGTGGCGGATATTCTCCATGCTGCCGGTGGAAAGATTGTCGAGCAGCACCACCTGCTCGCCTTTTTCCAGCAACCGCTCGGCAAGATGGGAACCGATGAATCCAGCGCCGCCCGTGATCAGATATCGCACACTTCCTCCTAGAGTTTGTCCGAATCGTCGCGATCCATGGGCTTGGATGGAACGTGCTCGGAAGCCTGCTCGTGACCCAATTCCAGGGCTTCCTGGGGGCCGTAGCCGTAGGAATACGGGTAATAGCGATACGAGTAGTAATAATCAGGCGCGCTGGCATCCACCGCGTTCAGGACCACGCCCAGCAGGCGGCTCTTCACACTGGTCAGCAGGTCGCGTGTGCGCGTAAAAGCTTCTTTGGGGGTTTCCCCGGAGCGCACCACCAGCAGCACGCCATCGGCTTGCACCGACAGGATCACCGCGTCCGTCGCGGCCATTATCGGCGGCGAGTCAATGACTACAAATTTGTACTTGGTGCGAAGCTCGGCGATGGCATCCGCCAGCTTGTGCGAAGAGAGCAGGTCGGCCGGATTTGGCGGCAATGGGCCGGTCGGAATTGCAGCCAGATTCGGAATGGCCGGATGAGGAACGGTCACCAGATCCAGCGTTGAAACACCCGCGAGATACGAACTTAAGCCGGCGTACTTGCCAGTGCCAAGATTCAGCAGTCTTCCAACACCGGGTTTGCGGAGGTCGGCATCCACCAGGACCGTTTTGTCGCCGAGTTGCGCCAGCGTAACCGCCAGATTGGCGGCGGCAGTGGTTTTGCCTTCGCGCGGGAGGGCGCTGGTGACAAGAATGACCTGGGGCGGGTGATCCGGCTGAGAGAGGAGCAACGCTGTACGCAACGCCCGGAAGGCTTCCGACATTTGCGACTTCGGAAGGTGCTGAGCGACGAGCTCAATGCGCTTCTCGTGGCCGTTTGTCGAAGCGCCGCCAAAGATTCCCATTCGACGCTTGTGCGGACCGCCTTCGCCAAAAGCCGGCACTACCGCCAAGCTGGGCAAGCGCGTAAGCGTCTCAATGTCGTCCGGGGTCTTTACCGTGTTGTCGAGGTATTCCCGCAGGAGAGCAAGGCCGATGCCTCCGACCAGACCAACCAGGAAAGCCAGTGCAATGTTGCGAGCCTTGGCGGGGCGCGCGGGGTACGAGGGAATCATAGCTGGGTCAACCACGCGCAAGTTGGAAGATTTCAAGCCCTCAGAAATGCCCGCTTCTTTCAGTTTCGTCAACAGGCCTTCGTAAAGAGATTTGTCTGCTTCCGACTCTCTTTTGAGAATGTTGTACTGCACCATTTTCTCGGCCATGTTGTTGGTTTCGGCCTTCTGGAGTTCCAGGGCCTGGCGGATGAGCTGTTCCCGCTGCTTGGCCTCGCGATAGTCGCTTTCCAGTTGAAGGATGATGCCTTTGCTTTCGCGGGCGATCTGATCGTCTATTTCCTTGATTTGCGCCTGCAGACGCTGCACCTTCGGGAAATTAGGACCGTACTGATTGAGGGCTTCCGTATACTGGACCGAAAAGTCGGCCCGTTTCTTCTGCAACTCCTGTAGAAGGGCATCCGCGCGAATTTCAGGCACGGCATCAATATCGCCGGCCTTCGCGTACTCGTAGAGGGCCTGCTTCTTGAGCGTTTCACCTTGCGCGTCGGTTAACTGTTTATCCAGATCCGCCAGGCGCTGGGTGGTGATGTTGGATTTGTCGTCGACGCTCCAGATCTGATTCTGCCGCTCGTAATTGATGCGCGCGTCTTCGGACTGCTTCACGGTCAGTTTGAGTTCATTGAGCTGCGAAGTGAGGAAGCGGGTTGCTTCGAGCGTCGCTTCATAGCGGCTCTGAATATTCTGGGCTTTGAAATTTTCGAGATGGGCATTGAGAATCCGGGCAGCCAGCACCGGGTTGGTGGATTCATAGCTGACTTCCATCAAGCGGCTGTTTGGAATGCGCTTCACACTCAAGCTGCCGAGGAAGGCTGCGACTTCCGGCGGGCGCTTTTGATTCGCAAGAGAGCCGGTGGCGATGGCTTCCGAGGGAATACCCCCAGCCGAGAACTCGGGATTCGCGGCGAGGCCGGTATTGCGGATGGTCTGCAGCGCCAGCGTTTCGCTGGTGAGCACTTTGGATTGGGTCTCGATGTAATTGTCGAGATCCATCATCGAATCGTAGGCATCAGCTCCCTGAAAGGGCAGAATGTTGTTGTTTTCGCGATCGATCTCAATCGTGGCCCTGGCGATATACACGGGCCGCATGCGGAACGTTGCGATGCTGACAATGGTCACCACCGTCAGCAAAAACGACAGGATCAACCACTGGTGCTTGCGAAGAATCAACAGGTAATCGTAGAGGTGCGGCTCGCGCGGAGACAAATCGATTGACGGCACGCGGGTTGACGCGGAAATCACGTCGATGGACCCATTGCCTCCGGTGCTGCGAGGAACCAGTTTGGAGTCTTCGATCATAGTCCGTTCTTAGTGGTACGCCAGCCGGAATACCGCAACGGCCGCGCCGATACCCAGTGCAATCTCCGCCGCCTTAATCAAAGCTTGTTTGGTCCGGTCATCCGGAATGAAAAGAATATCGCTTGGGTGCATGGTGATATCTTCGGACTGACGGTTTAATACCTTCTTCAGGTCCACGGGCGTTTCGGTCTGCCTGCCCGTGTCGTCTTTGCGGATAATCACCGCATTCTGGGTCTTGGCAATATTCGTCAGGCCGCCGGCCAGCGAAAGCACTTTCAGGGTGGTAAGTTGCGTGCGGTCGTTGGAAAGGACAAAGCCCCCGGGGCGAGTGACCGCGCCGAGAACATAAACGATTCCGGCATGGGGAACGGTGACCACGTCGCCTGAGTGCAGCAGAATATTGTTGCGAGTGTCGCCGGTTTCCAAAAGCTCACTCAAATTAATGGTGATGGAAGTAGCGTCAGGACTTGAATCACCGGGACTGGCCTCGGTGGCAGTGGGAGCAGCCGGCGGAGCCGCATGCGCCAATTCCTCAGCCGAGGGAAAAGGCGACGATTTCGGAGATACTTCCGCTTTCTTCCCGGCAGACTCGGGCGATGCCGGGGAATCGAGCGGGGGCGGTTCGCCGGAACCGGGCGCGGCAGTTGCGGGAGCGGTCTGTGGATTCGCAACTTCAACCAAGCTGAACACCCGGTGGCGAGTCACAATGACGGTGTCGCCTGCGTCGTTGGTGATGCCGCCCGCTTCGGCAAGCACTTCCAGCAAGGTGACGTCACGGTCCGCTTGATAGACCATCGGATGCGTAACCGCGCCAACCACAGTGATTGGCTGGCTGCGATGCTCTTTTACAGCCACCCCAACTTCAGGATGAGAAACCAGGCCATTGGCTTCGAGGACCTCGGCAATTTTTTCTTCCGCTTGGGTTTCGGTGAGCCCGGCGACCCGCAGACGAACCGGAACAAGCGGAATGTTCACTGTGCCACTCTGGCTCACCCGTACTTCTTTCGAAAGTTCCGGAACGTCGAAGACGGAAATGTCCAACAAGTCTCCGCTGCCGATCAGATAATCGTGCGGGGCGGAACCCTTCGAGCCCATCGAAAGGGTCCGAATCCGATCATTCACCTGCTGGGGTGTTTCACCAACAGTAACATTCTGCTGCGCTCGCGCAATGGAGGGAGCAACGAATAGACTTGTGGCAACGGCGCAGAGCAAAACACAACGCCGTCCCATGGTTGAGTACGGGACCATCAGAATGGGTGACCCCCAACTGGCATTATACAGTCTGACATCATTAACTGCCCTCTACTTTTCTTGTTTCTCGGCGGGGCTGGGAGCTTTCGGGCGTCCCTGGGGGCGACGTCTGGAGGCGGGCTGTTGCCAAATGGGCCGATACGAAAAACAAGAGAGCGTTGGCCGGGATATGAAGATTAAAGTCTACTAAACTATGGACCAATATCCCACAACAACCGACCAAGCCGGACAGGTTCAGCACGGCTCCAAAGGAACCCCCCAGTTCCTTGAGTCCTTTGATTGATGCAATAAATAGAACTGCCAGGAACCACAGGCAACAGAGCGCACCGAGAACCCCCGTTTCCGCAAGTGCTTCCAGGTAGTCGTTATGGGTATGGTTCACAATCTTCGCGTCATAGGACGACTCGTAGGGAGGAAAGACCATTTGCAGGGTACCTAGGCCGGTCCCCAATACCGGATGGTCCAGGAAGATTCTCCAGGTGTCATGCCGCATGGAGGCCCTTTTGCCCATCGAAACATCCACCGTCTGGTAGTTGGAAAATCGCTGGAGAACCTGCTGGACGCCAATCCACGAGACTGCCAGGATCGCGCAGAGAACTAACACTCCACCAGCCAGCATGTACTTGCTGTGAAGACGCCGGATCAGCAGGAGCGAAAAAAGAATTACCAACTGCACCGCGAAGCTCACGATGCCTCCGCGGGAGGCGGACAAGAGCAGTGCAACGATGGGAACTACGGCGAACAAGCCAACTAGGAACAAACGTTCCCTACGGACTTTTCCCAAAACCAGCGGCACAAGCGCGACGGGAATGAGGATTTCGGCAAACCCCGCGAAATGGTTCCGGTTCACATACGGTCCGAAGGGATACCCTCCGTAACGCATCACCCGGAACCAGTAAAGTTTCCCGTTGAAGGTCAGGTGCTGCAAGATGCCGAAGACGGAGACGAAAAATCCCAGGGACATCAGGAACCACAACATTCCTCGCCAATGGCTCATGCGGTAGTAAGCCTGCGGCAAGAGAAACAGCAAAATAATGTAGACGAACAACAACTGAATCTGCATCCGCGTGTCGTAGCGAGAAGCGGTCCGGTGGAATATCAATTGGACCAACGCCAACAGCGCAAACGCCAACAGCGGCGGCAGCAATGGCGATACCGCGATTTCTTCCTGCTGCCACGCGTAGGTGCGCAGCGCCCAGATCACCAGGAGCACCGCAAATCCCGCTGCCAGGACGCCCTGGGACCATTCTTCGACGCCTCCGTAGGCCAAAACCGCGAAACTGAGAAGTACGCCGATGCCTACACGAAAGATTTTCATGGCCGCCGGCGCTCCACGGCCTTCGGCACAAGGGTGACGTCATCCACCCACGCGTCGCCCGAAATGTGCACGTCCGCGTCGGTGCTGGGGTCGCGGCCGATGCACACTTCCACGAGCCGGACACCAGGCCCAGCCGTCCAGTCTTGCTCGATGGATGTCCACGAAGAGGTTCCACGGATTTCGCGCGTGGTTCCCAAAGGCATCTGATTATTTCCAAGCGACTTGAGGTGGAATCGGATTCCCTGGTCACCGGTGATATTTCGCGTTTTTACCCAACCGGAGAAAAGGTATCTCGTGCCGGGAGTCACAACTCCGGTGGCGCAGGCAAGATCCGCACCGGGGTTGTGTTTTCCATCAAAGGTCACGCGAAGCGACTGTTTGCCGGAAAGTTTTTCGTTGGTGTCAATTTCGGTGTGGACTCCCTCCGCCAACGAACGATAAAACCAGGCGAAGGCAACATTGCTGAGCCCGGATTCAAAGCTGGGGTCCCACAAAACCGAATCCCGCGGCTGGGTTAGCGGCGGTAAGTTCATTGTGGAGGTGCCCTGATCCCAAACCTGGCGTGCCGCCTCGTAGTCCCGATGGGCCTCCAGCGCTCCCACGAATTTCTCGAATTGCCAAAGCTGCAGGCGGGGATTCAGCTTCATCAGCCGCATCCACATCGTCTGCGCGACCGCCAGTTGCTGTGAACCCACAGCTTCCGTAATGGCATCCACATAGACAGCGGGAAGCGGAGGTAAAAGATCATTCACAATTGAATCGATGTCCGGGTCAACCCGATACGCGCGTGAAAATACAGCGCCAGCCCGGCGCGGATCAGCTACTAAGGCAAGCCTGAGTTCGGCGAAAGCGTCGGGCAGATTGCCCTGCCGGAGAAGAAAATTTCCGTACCGCCAGGCAACATCGGCAGAAGCGGGATATGTTTTCTTCGCGCGCAGAAACGCGTCCTGCGCCGCGCTTGTGTTTCCATCAATTTCGTACGCGGTGCCAAGATCTAACCACACCTGGGTGTAGCCGGGATTGAGTGTCACGGCTTTTTGATATGCCGCAACAGCGGCCACAACGTCGGGCTGTTCCAGATTGAATTGTTGATAGTGACCCAGCCGATACCAGTATTCCGGATTGCCCGGCTCCAGGCGAACCGCCAATTGCAAATCATTGAGTGATCTGCCGTCCGCCTCGAGTCCGGCAATTCCCGAGCGGACCCCGAAGAAAGACACCCATAGCGCAAGGATAAGGGAACCGATGACGAGCAAGCCTCGTGAGAGGGAATCCGAAAGGCGCAGGATCATCGCAAATTACTGTGCCTAGAGAGAACAGTAGAAGCAAGAATAAATTGAAACAGGGAGTGAAAAACTTCGTTCCAGATTGAAACAGTTCGTTTACTGGACCTATTTACCCGACCAGGCGACCTGACTCTCTTCCACCCGGCCGCGACGGCGCACATCAATGCCGAGGCGCTTGATTTTCTGATTCAAGGTAGAAAGAGGAATCAGGAAGCGTTCCGCGGCTTCGGTCTGATTCCATCCCGTACGCTCGAGCATATCCACGATAATGCGGCGCTCGACTTCGTCAATGATCTGAAAGAGCGACGGAGTCGGATTGTCGGCGGCGGTTCGCGCGCCGGCCTCACCCGGCAGCGGCGGCAGAAATTCAGAAAGTTGCAGGCGAACTCCGCGGACGATTTCTTTGCTGCGCAAAGACTCCGGCAAGAGATCCACGTCCACCCGCTCCTGCGTGGAGAGCACCACGGCGCGCTCGACCACATTTTCGAGTTCGCGGACGTTCCCCGGCCAGTCGTAGTCCATTAACAGTTTCATCGCGGACGGCGTGAACATTCGCAAGGGTTTCGTGTTTTCGGTGCAGAAGCGTTCCAGGAAATGAGCCAAGAGCATCGGGATGTCTTCCCGGCGTTCGCGAAGCGGAGGCAGATGAAGATGAATCACATTCAGGCGGTGATAGAGGTCCTCGCGGAACCGCCCTTCCTTCACAAGGGAGAGGAGATCAATATTAGAGGCGGCGACGATGCGGACGTCCACCTTGAGCTGCTCTGTGCCGCCAAGGCGCATGAACTCGCGTTCCTGAATCACGCGCAGAAGTTTGGCTTGGGTTTCCGGGCTGACCGTCGCGATTTCGTCGAAAAAGATCGTGCCCTGGTCCGCAACTTCAAAAAGACCTTTTTTGGAGGCGACGGCGCTGGTGAACGCGCCCTTCACGTGGCCGAAAAGTTGTGATTCCAGCAGGTCAACCGGGATGGAGCCGGTGTTGACCGGCACAAAGGCACGGTCGGCGCGCGTCGAAGAGGAATGAATCGCTTTCGCGATCAGCTCTTTTCCGGTGCCGCTTTCCCCGCTGATGAGCACCGTTGACCGGGAAGGCGCGACCTGCGCCACCAGATCGAACAGCGCCAGCATCTTTTCGCTTTTGCCGATGATGTTCGGGAAATTGAAACGCTGCTTCAGCGCGCGCTTTAGCTGGACGTTTTCCTCGCGCAAGCGATGGGCTTCGACGGCTTGCGCCACCTGGGCGAGCAGTTCGTCGTTGGACCACGGCTTGGTGATGTAGTCCATCGCTCCGCTCTTGAACGCGGCGCGCGCCATCTCGATGGAACCGTAGGCGGTGATGAGCACGATCGGGAGATTGGGATTCTGCCGACGGATATCTTTGAGCAACTCGATTCCGTTGCGATCCGGCAAGCTCACATCCAGAAGCAACAGGTCGTAGGGCTGCTCGCCCAGGCGCGCAAGGCCGGATTGCCCGGTATCCGCCATGGTGACCTGATATCCCTCGGTTTTCAGAAGGAGTTCCAGCCCCTCGCGAATTTCCGCTTCGTCGTCAATAACCAGAATTGAGCCTTTAGGCATGAACTGCTTTCCTCACGGCCGGAAATTCAACGTGAAAGGATGTGCCGCGCCCCGGGGCAGAGCGAACATCGATTTTGCCGGCATGCTCCTTGATGATCCCGTAACTGACGGACAAGCCCAGGCCGGTGCCGCGGCCTCCGGGCTTGGTCGTAAAAAACGGGTCGAATATCTTATGGATGTGGTCGCGGGGTATCCCGTTGCCTGTGTCCGCCACTTCAATCTCCACGCTGCCATTGTGAGCGCCAGTGCGTACTTCCAGAATTCCTCCCGTGGGCATGGCGTCGCGTGCGTTAAGAAACAGATTCAGGAAAACCTGCTGCAGTTTGTTGGCGGAGCCGCGAACCGCCGGAAGGCCGTCGCCGAGATGTTTCACAACCTGGATCTGCGAAGTCTTCAATGGGTGGGCGACCAGCGACAGCGTTTCCTCTACGACGCGGTTCACATCCACATCGGCCAGCGCGCTTGGGCCGGTGCGTGAGAAATTCAGAAGATTGTTGACGATTTCGCTGGCCCGGAAAGTCTGCTTCACAATTTTTTCGATGATGGATTGCCGGGGATCGCCTTCCGGCATCTGCTTCGCCAGCATCTGAATGTAGTTGGAAATTACGGCCAGCGGCGTGTTCACCTCGTGCGCCACACCGGCCGCAAGCAGACCAAGAGAAGTTAGCTTTTCGGTCTGCGACATCTGCTCTTCCATGCGCTCGCGCTGGGTCACGTCGTCAAACAGCAGCAGGCGTCCGATGCGTTCGCCGGATTTGCTGACCAGCGGGGTGATGGAGACGTTCACCACCATCGAGTTGCCCTGGTGCTGCAGCCGCTGCTTATAGATACCGGTGACCTGCTCGGCATCGCCACGCGTGGAAATTTCCTGGACCAGTTCGACCGGCAGAAGGCCAGCAAGCGGCTGGCCGACGGCGTCGTTGCGGGACACCTGGAAGAGCTGTTCCATCCGGCTGTTCCATGCCTCGACCGTTCCGTAAAGATCGACGGCCAACACGCCGACGTTGAGTGATTCCACGATGTTTTCGCTGAAGTCTTTCAATCGCGCCACTTCGAAGGCTTTTTGTTCCAGCGAGGTGTACAACTGCGAGTTGTCCAGCGCGATTGCCAGGTATCCGGCGATGGTCTGCACCAGTTCGACGTCGTCGCTCGACAGGAAATCGCCGTCCACCGTTTTGCCGAGGCCGAGGAAGGCGACTGTGCGCTCTCGAATCCGGCACGGAATGAAATAATTGAGGTCCAATTGTTCGATCGTACGGCGAACGGATTCCGAAACGTCCGGAACGCTTCGCGAAGACTCGAAGAAAATAGTGTTATTCGCCAGCTCCGGCGTGGCCGACTTCAAGAAGCTCAAGTCGAGGCGTTCGCTGAGACGCACGCCCATCGAACGCGCCAGGCGCATTTCCCCGGGATTCTGGGCATCTTCCACGAAGATAGCGAGGCGATCGACGAGCAGCGTCTGGGAAACGCGGTCCATCACCGAACCGAGCATGGGCTCCAGGCGAACTTCGTTGGTAAG
>DASSGJ010000194.1:0-16224 GCA_035693545.1 Candidatus Acidiferrum sp. | reverse complement strand
AGCAACACCAGTTCCGATTTCCTGCGAAACCTGCAACTGGATATAGAAGGCGGCTCCACGCCCGATACGCGCCTTGAATGGCCCGGCGCTCACCTCGAAGCCGAATCCAGCCTGCGGGTCCGCGGCACCGCCGAGCATCCGATTCTCCTGGGGCACATCCACGTGCTGTCGGGCGATCTCTACTTTCACGACAACCGATACAAGGTCACGCGCGGCGATTTGAACTTTGCCAATCCGTTCCGCATGGACCCGGTGATCAATTTCGAAGCCACCACCAACATCCAGCAGTACGAGATCACTCTCAATTTCACGGGACAGGCCAGCAAGATGAGCCTGTCCTATCGCTCCGATCCGCCTTTGCCCGGAAACGATATCGTCACCCTGCTGGCGCTCGGTCAGACCAGTTCGGAGACGGCAATGCATGGCGGCGTCACCGGCCAGGCCGGAGCCGCCAGTAACAGTGGAGCCACGGCGTTGCTCACGGAAGCGATTTCCAGCCAACTGGGGGGCCGCGCGGAGCGTTTGTTCGGTATTACCCGGTTCAGGGTCGATCCCGGCCTCGCCGGCTTCGGCACCGCCACTTCCGGCCAGAACGTAGGCGCGCGCGTCACCGTCGAACAGCAGGTCACCCGGGACCTGACGGTGACCTACGTTTCCAACGTCAGTTCCTCACAGCAACAGGTGATCCAGGTGGAGTACAACCTGAACCGTAATATTTCGATTGTGGGATTACGCGATCAGAACGGCACGTTTGGCGTGGACATCAAAATCAAGAAGCGCTTTCAGTAGCACATTTCACAACAAAATCATTCGAACTATTGGGGATCCTGTTGTTGCGCGGATTGCTGCGTTCCATCTGTTTGCCGCGGCAAGCGGCCTTGAAACCGTTTCCCCGGTGTCGCCAGCCGGGCATTCTGTCCGATACCCGGATTCTCCTGCTTCGTTTCCTGCAGAGCTTCCTTGGCGGCTTTTCCTGAGGAGAGGCGAATCGATTCCTGAATTTCGCGTCCGATCTTGGGGGATTCGGCGGCCACTTTCTGGCCGAGCGGCGAGCCGTAAAATTGCAGCAAGCCCTTGATTTCGTCATCCGTATAGTGCTTGTCGTAGACGGAAATCAGCTGTTCGGTCACGGCGTCCGCATCAAATTTCTTTTCGTAGGTACGAATCACTGTATTGACGAAGGCCTGTCCCTGTTGGTTGTTCGGCACCGTCTCCAGCAACTTTTCGCGATACTGCTCCGCCGCGCGGGTCATCGAATCCTGCACCTGGTCGCGCGCGCCGACAAGTTCAAGCAGCGCCCGGATATCCGCTTCTTTCGCTGGATCGATCGCGCCAGCGGCCAGCTCACCGCTTTGCGCCCCGGAAGAAGCCTGCGGCGCCGCTTGGACTTCCGCAAACGAGCCACCCTGGATGGCTACAAGAAACGTCCCGATGTAAATTACAATCAGAGCCAGAACCGCCTTCATGACCGCCTCCACATCTTTGCCAGGGTCTTTCCGAATGCCCCGTGCTTACCATGCAGGAAGAAGTCTAATGAGAGGATTTGTTCCTGACGCCTGCTCTGAAGTCCAGAATTGTGGAGTACGTCACTGACCTTCCGTGCAGGTGGTGGCACACTGGGAGGCGCAGGAATAGATGAATCTATTGCGTCAAGGCAACGGCTCAGGTGCCACCCGGTTTGCGGATGACCGCCGCCTGATGGTGGAGACGCAAATCCGCAAGCGCGGAATTGCCGATGAGCGTGTACTCCACGCGATGGCCACCGTGCCGCGGCACGAGTTTGTACCCGCCTTCTGGATCAACCAGGCCTATGCGGATGAACCCCTCCCCATCGGTCACGGGCAGACCATTTCGCAACCCTATATCGTGGCCGCGATGGTGGCATCGCTATCTCTTACTGGCTCGGAAAAAATCTTGGAAGTTGGCACCGGGTGCGGCTATCAGGCTGCGGTCGTATCGCTCCTGGCGAAGGAAGTCCACAGCGTGGAGATTCTGCCCGAACTGGCGCAATCGTCCGCCGAGAGGCTCCAGCGTCTCAGTTACGCCAACGTGCACGTCCACTGCGGCGATGGAACGATGGGTTGGCCGGAGTCGAGTCCTTATGATGCGATCCTCATATCCGCGGCCGCGCCCGCAGTTCCGGAACCTCTTTTGCAGCAACTCTCCGAAGGCGGCCGGCTGGTCGCTCCGGTCGGTGATGAAGACAAACAGGAGTTACAGTTAGTCATAAAGCGCGAAGGCAACTTCTCTGTGAAGCAGGGCGGTCCGTGCCGTTTTGTGCCGCTGATGGGCCAGCACGGCTGGCGAAAGTAGGGGCAACTTTATGACATAAAGTACTTGACACAACTTCCGCTTTCCCCTATCCTTCCCTCGTGCCTATCCCCCGCTCCAACCGCGCTCCCCTTTCGCGCCCGATTCCCATTGACGCCCGGGCCGCCGATCACCTGCGCTATATCCGCGAAACCATGGAGAGTGCAGCCGAATTCACCGCTGTGCCCGGCTGGGGTGGTGTCGCCATGGGCGCCACGGCCCTTGCCGCCGCGTTTCTTGCTTCTCGCCAGGGCTCGCCCCGCGCGTGGCTCATGGTGTGGCTGGCGGAAGTATTCGTTGCTGTTGCCATCGCGGCCCCGGCAGCGGCAACCAAAGCAAAGCGCGCCAATTCTTCTCTTTTCAGCGGGCCGGGCCGGAAATTCGCCCTTAGTTTCGCCCCGCCCATCATTGTCGGCGGATTGCTAACCCTGGCCCTGTTTCAGTTCGGCGCCATTTCCATCCTGCCGGGTGTTTGGTTGCTGCTATATGGCACGGCCATTGTCACGGGCGGTGCATTCTCCGTCCGCGCCGTCCCCATCATGGGCATGTGCCTGATGGCTCTCGGTGCTGCGGCGTTGTTCGCTCCGGCGTCGTGGGGCAATTTGTTTATGGCCGCGGGATTTGGCCTGGTGCACATCGCCTTTGGTGTCTGGATCGCCTTGCGGTACGGGGGATAAGCGAGTAAGTTTTCGAACGAAAGGAACTCATGGCCAAGCCGTCCACAGTCCGGCAGGAACGCGCGCAACGGGAAGAGGGCCCCTCGCCTGTTCGCGGAGGCGCCTCGCAGCCTGTCTCGGTTCCGCTGGATCGCCTGATCCACGAACGCATTCGCCTGGGCATCGTCAGTGCTCTGGCGGTAAATCGCGCGCTGACCTTCAATGAGCTGAAAGCATTGTTGAAAACGACGGACGGAAATCTGAGCGTGCACGCGCGGAAGCTCGAAGAAGCCGATTACATCCTGTGCACGAAATCGTTCGACGGACGCCTGCCCAAGACCGAGTATCGGCTGGCCCCGGCGGGACGCAAGGCTCTGGAGCGCTACCTGGATCATATGGAGGCGTTAATTCGCGCAACCCGCGAGAAGTGAAAATTTTTTGTTCCTGTACTTTGTAACGTGAAGTACATTATGTCAGTCGGCGGCGGAGAAAGAATCATGTTCGTGCAAAACCCTGTTCTCGAAAGCGTATTTCAACAGCCGCTTCCCAGCGTCTCCGCCGTCGCTTCCCAGATCCACGTTGCGATTATTTGCGACGGCAACGGGCGCTGGGCTACCTCTCGCGCCTTGCCTCGCTCCGCCGGCCATCGCGCAGGCGCCGAAGCCGCCCGCCGCGTCATCCGCAGCGCACCGCTTCTCGGTATTCATACGCTCACGCTCTTCGCGCTCTCTTCCGCTAACTGGGCGCGCCCCGCCGCCGAAGTTGCCGCTATTCTCCAGATTCTTCGGGAATATCTGGTGGCCGAAACCTCGCATTGTCTTGACGAGGGAATCCGCCTGAGCATTATCGGCCGCCGCGACCGCTTGCCCTGCGACCTGCGCGAAACGATCGCCGATTCCGAGGCGCTGACCGTCAACGGCAAAAAGCTGCACCTGCGCCTGGCCATTGACTACTCGGCGCGCCATGCGATTTTTCAGGCCGCCAGCAAATTCTACAAAGTCACCAACCTCTCCAGCGACGCCTTCAGCGACGTGCTCGCCGAAGTCCAGCGCGGCGGCTCTACCGACGTTGACCTGCTCATTCGCACCGGGGGTGAGCAACGCCTTTCCGATTTTCTGCTCTGGGAATGCGCGTTCGCTGAGTTCTGCTTCCTGCCCAAGCGCTGGCCCGATTTCACACCCAAAGACCTGCGCGACATGATTCTCGAGTTCGAACAGCGCGAGCGCACCCGTGGCGGTCTCCCTCGTGAATGTGAACTTTAACTCCCCAGTTCCGACGCAGTTCTTATGTAATTGAAAATACTGTATGTTGTTTCATTTCATTCTCTGCCGGTCGTCCCGGCCCAGACCTTTGCCTTCCCGCTATCGTCTATACCTCAGGAGAAAGCGATGGGATCTGTGGGACTTACGCTGCCATGGGAGAATAGACTTTCTTCTGTGGCACGCGACGGGGAGCAACGAGTGGAATCTTTCGAAGGGAAAGCCGAACCCGTTCGGACCAGCGAAGAACTTCCCCAGGATGCGGCCATAGCCGCGGCCTGCCTCAGCGGAAACCTGCAGGGCTATGAGGGTCTTTACAAATGGCAAGGCTTGCGGATGAAAAATCTTGCGCGCAACCTTCTGGGCTCGCAGGCCGACGCCGAGGACGCGGTGCAGGAAACCTTTCTGAAAATCCAGCGCAGTATTTCCGGGTTTCGCGGGCAATCTTCTTTCGTTACCTGGACGTTTCGCATCCTGGTCAACACCTGTCACGATTTGCGCCGCAGCAAAATCCGCCGGAAAGACAAGGTGAACGAGGACGTGGAGGGGTTGCCCCCGCGGATGGAATTGCGGGCCCCCGGCGCTCATCCTTCGCTCCGCATGGCCCTTGAACGCGCGCTGGCACGCCTGACGGCCCACCAGCGGGATGTTTTCCTGCTTTACGAAGTGGAAGGCTTTCACCACGCCGAAATCGCCGGCATGCTTGCCATCACCGAAACTGCTTCCAAGAACACGCTCTTCCAGGCCAAAAAGAATCTCCGCACTATGCTGGAACCTCCCCGCAGTTCCGCAACGGGAGGCGCTCAATGAACATCAACTGCGAGGATCGCGAACGGATTCTTCTGGAGGGATCGCCCGAGGAATGGGCTGCTTTCGAACTCCACGCCGATAGTTGTGCCATTTGCGCGGAAGAACTGCGCGCCTGGAAAGAACTGAGCACTGCGGCTCAAGAACTGCGGGATTACCAGGAGAGCCCTGCGCTTTGGGCGCGCATCGAGAACGCTCTTCGCCAACAGCAGGCCGCGCCCGCTCCGCGCAAGGCTTTTTGGAGTTCTCTGGATTTCTTGCGCAACATTTCACCCGCCTGGCAATCGGCGCTTGTCGGTGCAATGGTTCTGGTGCTGGCGGTTTCCGGCGGCTATATCTACACGCATAGGATCCCGCCGCCGGCGGCCTCGGGTGGCAAATTGCTGAAATCCCCGGCGCTTGCCGAAGTCGAGCGCACTGAAAGGGAATACATGTCAGCCATCGACAAGCTTGCTGCCGACGCCGGTCCTCAACTTGCCACGGATGCCCCGATCATGGCCAGCTACCGCGAAAAATTGCTGGTCCTGGACAGCGCCATTGCGGACTTGCGCGCCCAGGCCGGAGAGAATCCTTCGAACGCTCATCTCCGCTACCAGCTTCTGGCGATGTACGAGGAAAAGCAGCAGACGCTGCAGGATGTTCTGGAGACAAAACGATGAGTTATTTCCCCGCGCAAAACCGGTTGGGAAAATACGCGCCCGCACTGCTGATGGTCTGCCTCTTCGCGCTGCCTGGGGTGGTTTCCGCGGCTTCAGGGGAGGATGCGGCATCCCGGGAATTTCGGAAAACGTTGCCTCTCGCGGCCGGCCAGACGTTCAGCATCGAAAATAAATTCGGCGAAATCCGCATCCACGGCGAAAACTCCCGCCAGGCGATCATTTCCGCGAGCATCCGCGCGCAAGCAAGTTCGCAGGCGCAAGCGGAAAAGTTCGCTGAAAGCGTGCAGATTGATGTGAAAGAGGATGCCGGTGGAATCTCCGTACGTACGGTCGCCCCTTCGGACAGTCCGCTGGTTTTCCGTGTCGGGCACAAGAATTCTTACTCCGTAGATTACGACATCACGGTCCCCACCGATGCCAAGCTTTGGGTGAAGAACGCTTTTGGCAACGTGGAAATTCGCGGCGTCCGCTCCTGGAGCGATGTCGAAAACAGCCACGGCCAGTTGACGGTGCGCGACATGGGCGCCAGTAAACTGACCAATTCCTTTGGCGCGGTCGAAGCCGAGGGTGTGGCCGGAGATCTTACAGTCGTCAACAGCAACGCCACCGTCGCCGTGTCCACGGTGAAGGGAATCGTGGACATCAAAGACCGTTTCGGCTCGATCACTGCGAAGAATATCCAGGGCAGCGTCACCATCGTTGGTGGCAACGGTCCGGTCGAACTCACGGATGCGGGCAACTCGAAAGTGGACAACTCCTTCGGTCCCGTAACCGCCCGAAATATTCATGGGACGCTCTCCATCAGCAACAACAATGGCTCGATTGAGGCGAACACGGTAAGCGGGTCGGCGGACCTCAACGGCAGCTTTGGCGCCATCACGTTTGCCAACATCGCTGGACACGTAAAATGCACGGAGAACAACGGGCGTGTCATCGGCGGGCCCGCGGGCGAGGATGTTTATGTTCGCAACAGCTTCGGCGAGGTGTCGCTTGAGCAGATCAGCGGCGGAGTGGAAGTCCAGAATTCCAACGGCGCAATCAATCTCCGGGAAATCAAGGGCAGCGCCACGCTGAACACTTCGTTTGGCGCCATCGAAGCCAGCGGATTGCGAAAGGGCGTAAGGGCCACCACGGGTAACGGACGCATCTCGTTGTCCGATATGGGCGCCGACACCTACGCAAAAACAAGTTTTGGCGCGGTCACCATCACGCGAGTGAACGGCAACCTCACCATCGAGAATTCGAACGGCCAGGTCACCGCGAGTTCCGTCAAAGGAGACGCCTCCGCCCGAACCAGCTTTGCCGCGGTCACGCTGGACGACATCGGAGGGCACATCACCGTGGAAAATCAGAACGGAGCGGTAATGCTGACGGCCGCCCGTGGCTCGACAGGTTGCAGAAACATTTCGGCGAAGACTTCGTTTTCTCCGATTCAGATACGGATTCCCGAAAACGCGGGTTACACGCTGACCGCCCGCACCTCTTTCGGCCGCATCAACAGCGAATTGCCCATCACCACAGTCGGCCAGGTGGGTGGAGATTCGTTGGGCGGGAAGATTGGCAATGGCGCGTGCACGCTTACCCTTACGAATTCGAACGGCAACATCGATATCCTGAAGTTGATGAAGTGAGGGAGTGCCCAGGCGAAGTTCTATGGTGCCTTGCGGCGCTCGCGATCCATCGCAAAGGCGCGCTGAAGCACTCTCGTGGCCGTCGACGTCAAATGAAATTTTTCTAATTCCTCTTCCGTGGCGTACGCAATATCCGTAACATCGCTGCCCGCCTGCGCCTCGCCTGCCAGCCGCTCGCACAGATAATCGACGATCACGTAATGATACTTGGGGCGAGACCTGCCTCCCTCGTTCACCGCCGCGGGATCCATAAAAATGCGATCAAAGGCCTCGATCATGTCCAGCACCTGCACTTCCAACCCAGTCTCCTCCAGCAATTCGCGCGCAACGCCCTGTTGCAGGGATTCGCCCAGTTCCAGCGTCCCACCCGGGATCGACCATTGCCCCAGCAGCGGTTCGCTGCCACGCTTTATCAGCAGTGCCCGCCCATTTTCGATGACCACCCCGCCGACGCCCACCACCGGCCGATCCGGGTACTCTCTCGCCATGGCCTGTTATTCTTTCATCGAAGGTGTTGAGTTACACTGAATAGCCGGTAAGTGAGCCTCGACTGAGGGTTCACTCGCCGGGTATATAATACGCCGGTTGGTGGGTCCTGGGATTTCTAGCTGTGCCGGCCGAAAAATCGAATCGGAGGATGGAGACGTGCTCCGCTGCCCTGAATGTTCCGCTGAAATCGATGTGGACGAAGACGAAGTGGAAGAGGGAGAAATCCTGAGCTGCCCCGAGTGCGAAACCGAGCTGGAAGTCTCGCAGACGCACCCCGTGGCATTGAACCCCATTTCCGATGACCTCGACGAAGAAGAAGACGAAGATGATGAGGATGAAGAAGACGCCGAGGATGAAGACGATTTTGACGAAGACGGCGACCTTCCGGAAGACGAGGACGACGAGGATGAAGCGGAAGACGAGGACGAATGAAGCTGCTTCCCCGGTGCTGCCGGGCATTCTTGGAATTCCTGGAATCCATCTAAGCTGACGTGAGCTATTCCCTACACGATCTTCCAGGCATGCGCTCCCTGATAGCGTCCCTGTTTCTCGCCGCTCTTGTTTTGCCGTGCCTTGCTGCGGCCCAGCAGCCGGTTCCGCCGCCTCCGCCACCTTCCGAAACTCCGGCTCCCGCGGCTCCGGCAGTTCGCGCCCCGGAAAGCTCCAGCACCAGCAAACACAAAAGCAAGGTTCCGCCGTTCCTGATCCTCGGAACCGTTTTCAACGAGCATGCCCTGGCCTTTCCCGGTGTCAACGTGAAAATACGCCGCAAAGGGGAAAAGAAATTCCGCTACGACACCTACACAAATTCTCGCGGTGAATTTGCCATTCGTGTCCCGGACGGCATCGAATATGAAGTGGTGATCCGCCAGAAAAACTATAAGGAACAATCGCAGGATGTCGTGGCCAACATGGCGGATGTACAAAAACGCTTGAGCTTCAAACTGGAAACCAGCAAGCCAGCAAAGGCGGGGGATCCGAAATGAACAGCACACGAAGCATTGCCGTTGTTTTCAGCCTCCTGTTCCTTTTTGCTTCTATCGCAGCGGCGCAGGATTCGAAGAAGGAAACCCAGTTACGGACCGTTCGAGGTGTCGTCGCCGATAAATCCGAAAACCCGTTGCCCAACAGCGTGGTGTTCCTGAAGAACCTGCGCACCAACGCTGTCCGCAGCAACTTTGCTGATTCCGAGGGGAATTACCGCTTCAGCGGCCTGGACCCGAATGCCGACTATGAAGTTCATGCCGAATTCGAGGGAGCCAAGTCTCCGGTCCGCAATGTTTCTTCGCTGGACAGTCGCAAGGAAATGGTCGTGAACCTGAAAATCGACCGTAAAAAAAGTTAAGCAGCGAGCTGTTGGAACTGAAATCCACGTCTATAAGTTCTTTTATTTGAGCGACATTTGCCATCACGAAACACGGTGAGACTCTCCCTGGCGTTTGCCGGAGGCCCTTCTGTTACCATAAATAGGGGCGTGTTTCGCGATCCGCGCAACGTAATGCTGCGAGGATAAGCTTCGCCAACTCTCTGTCCGGCCTTGGGGGGCTCGGAACAGGGATTGCCGGTTCGGGGATTTTGCCGCCGCGAGTTCAACATTTATCGCCGGGCGGCCGCGGTAATGGGGAAAGCAATAAAATTGGATCGACTCGTCGGGGATTTGCGAGGAGAAGGTTCTCCGCCAGGAAAGCTGCTCCCCCGAAATAAACTGAAAGAAAGGTTTTCCAAGTCTTTGCATGAGCCGGAACAATAATCCAGACCCATTTCTGTTTTTCCAGCCCGGAAACAGCCCCGTGATCAGCGGTTCTATTTGGTGCATCACCCGGATTTCGCTTTCGCGATTGGTTATCGCCCTTGTTCTCCTGTTTGGGGTTACGTCCGCGTTCGCGCAGGATGCTGCTCCAAAGAACCCAGGCGCTCCTGCCGCCTCCATCCACGGCACCGTAACTACGATCCAGGACAATACCCCTTCCGGCGTTGCCGGGATCTCCGTAAAGCTCTCCGGCGATCCGCTGCATGGAACCCCTTTGAGCGCCGACACCGATGAACACGGGGGCTACGAGTTCCAGAATCTCGATCCCGGCACTTACACCATTTCCATCACCCTGCAAGGGTTCAAGACTATTTCGAAATTCGTTGTGCTGGCTCCCAAACAGCAACTCGTTCAGGACTTCACTCTTGAGCTTGATGTCGTGGCGGAAAAAGTCGAAGTGAAAGAGACCGCCGCCGCAATCGCCACGGAGACTGCCGCTCCGCCTCCGGCCGTCGTCACCAATGTCGAACTCACCACCATCCCCACCCCTCAGGAAAAAGTGAAAGACATCCTTCCGTTTACGCCCGGAGTCATCAAAACGCTCGACAGCAAGCTGACTTTGAAGGGCGCCGACGAAAATCAGAGTTTGTTGCTAGTCAATTCCGCGCGAACCACCGATCCGGTCACTGGGAGTTTTGGCGTCCCCATTCCGACCGATGCGGTCGAATCTTTCGCGGTCTACAAAACGCCGTACGATTCCAGCCTGGGCAGTTTTTCCGGAGGACTGACCACTATCGAAACCCGGCCGCCTGACGACCAGTGGAGCTTCAAGCTGCGAGGGATCGTTCCCTCCGTCCTCGGCAAGAATGGCAGCATGGTGGGCATAGCCGAGGCAATTCCTGGAGTCTCTTTCGATGCGCCGCTCATCCCTCACAAGCTCCTGCTCTCGGAATCTTTTCAGTACGAAATGAAAAAATCCACGATTGAGGGTCTGCCCTGGCCGCATGACATCAGCAAGCGCCAGGGATTCAATTCCTTTTCGACTCTCGAGTTTATTCTTGCGCCTAACCACGTGCTCACATTGACCGTGAACGCATTTCCGCTCCGACACCAGCACTACGATATCAATGCGCTTATTCCTCAACCCGCGTCAAATGACCTCAACCAAAATGGCGTCGCTGTCGGTCTCAACGACAAATATCAATTCAGCACGGGCGCCATTCTGGCTGTTGTGGCGCAGTACATGCGTTTTGACAGCGACGCTCATGGCCAGGGTCCGGAAGACATGCTGATCACCCCGCAAGGATACGGCGGCAACTACTTCAACCAGTGGTCTCGCCGGGGCAAGGAGTTTCAGGCTGTTCCTTCCTTCCAATTCCCCAAAGTGCATTGGCACGGCGAACACGAAATCCGCGTCGGCGCCGATATTGACTACCGTTCTTTCTTTGGCAATACCCTGTCGCACCCGATCCAGTTGCTCCGCCCGGATAATTCACTGGCGCAGCAGATCACCTTTGGCACCGCACCTTCTCAGTCTCCTTCCGATAGTTCCGTCGCCGAATTTCTTCAGGATCACTGGGTTCTTGACTCTCACTGGAGCGTTGACCTGGGCGCGCGAATTTCCACCGAGACCACTGGTTGGCCTTTCGCCATCGCGCCCCGTGCCGGCGTCGCTTATTCTCCTGGGAAAAGCGGCAAGACGGTGATTCGCGCCGGCTCCGGCATGTTCTTCGGAGTGTTGCCGCTCCTCGCCGCGGATTTTGCAGCCAATCCAAGCCGTACCATCGCAGACTTTGACACGACCGGCCTGCCGATCGGCACGCCCATCACCTACACGAACGCCTTCGTCGCAAACTTGAATCCGCTCACCGCTCCCGCTTTGCCCGTCAAGCCCAGTACCACGCCGCGCAACGTCACCTGGAACGGCCAGATCGAGCACGAACTCTTCCGGAATCTGCAGTTGCGCGCCGGATACCTCGATAGTCACGCCACGTATCTTTTCACTGTGAATCCTTTCACCTCTACCACCGGCGGCCCGTCCTTCGAGGGACTTACGAACACCGGTTCTTCCCACTATCGCGAAATGGAGGCATCGGCGCATTACTCCTTGCGCGAGCGCGATCAGATTAACGTCTCCTACATCTGGAGCCGCGCGCGCGGCGACCTGAACAGTCTTTCGAACATATACATTCCATTCGCGGCGCCCGTGATTCGTCCCAATGTTTACGGCATTCTACCTTCGGACATTCCGAATCGCGTGGTTGGCTGGGGAATCTTTGGTTTGCCGTGGAAGCTTACCTTCAGCCCACTCGTGGACGTTCACTCGGGCTTCCCCTACTCGCCGATTGATGTTCAACAGCAGTATGTGGGCACGCCCAACGGGAAGCGCTTCCCGGAATATTTTTCGCTGGATATGAAACTCTACCGCCAGTTTCGCGTGCCGTTCCTTGGTAATCGCGGCGGCAAGAAGCACCATATCCGGCTCGGCGTCTACACGCTCAATGTGACCAATCATGGCAACTTCAACGCCGTCTACAACAACGTCTTTTCACCGAATTTCGGCCAGTTCGTCGGATTCCTCTATCGCCACGAAGGCGCGGTAATCGATTTCATCGACTAACCGCGTAGCGGCCATCTTCAGGTATACCCGCTCAAAGAAATTAAATCGACCTAACCGGGCGTCGCGCCCGTGGAACTCCTCCGCGCGCGCCACCACACGCATCGCTCCCGGTACCACTGCAACCTCTACCGGCGTGATTCCGATGATCTCTCCGTCCGCGTGAAACGCGCAGGGCCGTTCGGTCTCAATCCGGACTCGCGTTACGCGATGCCTCTGAATCCTGGCCGTGCGAATCTCGCCGGTCACTGCAAGGCGCGGCAGGATCCCCGCAATTTCCAGTACGCTCAAATTTTCCAGCAACACCAGGTCGAGACGCCCATCTTCCAATCGTGCCTCTGGCGCCAGGCGCAATCCCCCTCCATAGCTCGGCGTATTCAGAATCCCCAGCACCAGCGCCGTTCCTTGTAGAGAAGATGGCTCGTCACCCTCTAACGAAACCCGCACTTCGATCCCTCGGAAACTTCCCAGCGCGCGAATCGCGGAAAGCAGATACCTACTCCTGCCTCGCATCTTCCGGTAAGCCCCGCTCGCAAATCGCGCCGCCTCTGCGTCCAGCCCCACTCCGCCTCCGCCCATGTACAGCCGTTCCACTCCATCAGCGGTGCGCACGCGCGCCGCATCCAGCGGCACCGCTTCTCCCTGGGTAAGAATCATCTCCGCGGCTTGCACGGGATTCAACGGCAATCCCAGCGCCGACGCCAGATCGTTTCCTCCTCCGGCCGGCAAGACTCCGATGGAAACGCTCGCGTTTCCCGCCACTGCGTTCAATAGCGTCTGGAAGGTTCCATCACCTCCCAATGCGAAGATTCGCTCGCGCCCAGCCGCAGCCTCCTCGCGCGCGATTTGCGCGAATTCCTCCGAACTCTCTGCGCTGCGAAATTCCGCACTCCACTGTTTTTCGATTGCAAATGCGCGAAGACGCGGCAGAACCTCTCGCGCCAACCCGCCGCCGGCCGTCGGGTTTGCCAAGATTAAATCTGGTATCTGCGTTGAAAGAGAGGAAAAAGTGGACATTGATCCGCTATGCTGCCGGAGCCGGCCAAAACTGTCAATCGAGCTACCAGAGTACCTTCAGCGCGAACTGCACCTGCCGCGCCGTGGTGGATGTGCTGCTGATCGCTGCCGCGGTCGGAGATGTTCCACTCGGAGTGAACACGATCAGGTTCGGCGTATTGAAATTCGCGCGGTTCAGCAGGTTGAAAATCTCCGCCCGAAATTGCAGATTCAGGTTCTCGCGAATCCGAGTGTTCTTCAGCACCGAGAAATCCCATGTCGCAAGCCCGGGTCCGATATAGGTGTCTCTGCCTGCATTGCCGTAAAACCCGCTGTTCACGGGCGGAGCAAGGAACGCCGCCGGATTGAACCACTGGTTCGGATTGCCCAGAATCACCGGCCCCGTGAAATTGGGATTCAGAAATGGCCGGACGGGATTACGCGTATCGCCGTTATTGGATGGGTTGTAGCTCAGCTGTGGTGTGAACGGAAATCCCGATTGCGCGGTGACGATGCTTGATACGGTCCAGCCACTTACCAGCGCATCGCGCCAGCCCTCCACATCCCGCGCGAACGTCTGCCCGCGGCCAAATGGCAATTCGTAGAGCACATTGGCCACGCCGACGTTCCGCGCGTCATAGGTTGCGAGTCCTTTATCCGCCGCCAGATTGAAAGGATTCGATACCAGCCCCGGCGCATTGCCGGCGGTCGTCTGGTTCAACGAATCCCCGTCGTCAAGCGCCTTGGACAGTGTGTAAACTCCCCGAACCGAAAGGCCGTGGCTGAATCGCCGCCGCAGATCCACCTGCAACGCGTGATACGAACTGTTTCCCACGGAGAACCATGTCCAGGTATTGGCAATGGTGGGATTCGCCCTTGGAGTTGCTGGAGATACGAACGGAATGAAGTAAGTCCCGGCCGGAACCGGAGAACCGGCAAGCGGGGCGGGGAAATTTGCCGGATACGTCGCCGGACATGGTGAAGCGGGACATATCACCGGTACCGGCTCGTTCGCGTCGATCCCGATCAACTCGTGATACCCGTGCGAGCCGATGTAGCCGATCGTCAACACCGTGTTTGGCGAAAGTTCCCGGTCCACTCGCAGCGACCACGAAATCAGCGTCGGGGTCTTCATATCGGGTTGAACGCCGCCGGGCACCAGCTTTGCCGTGGCAGGCACCGGTGCCGCAGGATCCACCGGGAAAGAAGAAACCTGGAAGTTTGGAATGCTGTAAGTTGGATTGAACGGAGCGTTCTGGTCCGCGCGATACCCCAGCGCGTCCTGAAGATCGTTGTAAATCCCAAATCCCGCGCGAATCACCGTCTTGCTGCTGAACGGGCTCCATGCCACCCCGATGCGCGGCTGAGGCAGAAACTTCGCGTTGTTGGTGGTAAAGAGCGAGCCGCCGATTCGCGGCTGCGACGAGATCACCCCATCCGTAAACGTGTAATTCGCCGCGTGATCGTGCGCTTCGTTCCAACCGGTGGAAAATTCGTCGCGGAATCCCAACGAAATCGTCAGCCGGGAATTAACCCGGAACACATCCTCGGCGTAGAACGCCCCGAACAGGGATCGCCAGTACATCTTCGTCGGCGTCGGATCGAACAGGAAGGAGGAAGCTGTGCCCTGCAGAAAAGTCGACAGGCTGGTGAACGTCGCCTGCCCGTACTGGCTGAGCGCGATGATCTCGTTCGACTGGAACTTCTGGAACCACGCGCCAAAACTCAACTGGTGCCGCCCCTTCGTCATCGTTACGCGGTCCTCATACGTAAACAGGTTGCGCGTGATGTGCAGGTTGCTGCCGTTGTTGCTGCCCGCGAGGCCAATCGAAGCCTGCGGGTTTGAAGCCGCGCTGCCGCCCACGACCACTGCTCCTACCTGCAGTCCGCTCAGAAATCCTGGCACGCCAGCTGCGGTAGTGCCAGGCGTAGGTTCCCCGGTAAAAAAGTACCCCGCGCGCGAAAATCCAAATCGCGCGGTGTTCAGCAGCGAAGGCGAAAAAATATGTGTCTCCTCCAGGCTGAAAACCTGCTCGCGCAGCTTCAGAATGTCGGAGCTGTATGGATTGGCAGGCGTAGCCGTCACATCGCCGCCGTCGTCGACCGTGTAAATTCCAGCAAGCGAATCCCTCCCCGAGAAAATATGGTCGACACGTAAAGTCCCAAAATCTTCGCGTATCGTCTGTAACGGACTGCTGAACACCGTCGCAATTCCCACCGCCACGCCGTTCACGGTTCCAGCCGTCGCATCTTGCGCGCCCGTGGGAGCAACCGGCCACAGATTCAAGAACGGCTGCACGCTGGGCGCCGCTTGCGCTCTTGCGTTTGCATCAGGCACGAAGGCCACCGAAGTCTGGTGCAGGTTCTGCCGGAATCCTTCGTAATTGCCGAACACAAACGTTTTGTTCTTCTGGATCGCCCCGCCCGAAGACACGCCAAACTGGTTCCTTTGAAACGGCGGCGCGGAGCCCTGGTCGAAGAAGTTCGCCGCATCCAGCGCGTTGTTCCGTAGGTATTCATACACCGCGCCATGCCACTGGTTCCCGCCGGACTGCGTCACGATCACCACCTGCCCGCCCGGGCGTTTCCCCAACTCCGCGCTGTAGGAATCCCGCTGCACATTGAATTCCCGCACAGCCTCGACGCCCAGCAGCATTCCGCTCGGCCCGCCCGGCGTCATGTTATTTTCCGCCGCGCCGGTGTACTCCACGCCGTTCAACAGGAAAATATTCTGCTGGGGGCGATTGCCGGTCACAGAGAAATTGTTCCCCGTGGTGGAATTCGAAATCCCGGTTCCGCCCGTTTTCTGCGATGTGAAATTGACGATTCCCGGGTTCAGCGGCAGCAGCAGATCGTAACTCCGCCCGTTCAAAGGAAGATCCTTCACAGCCTGCTCGCCAACCAATCCGCTGATGTCCCGCGTTGTTACGCTGATGACGGCCGCATCGCCAGTGACCTTGACCTCCGCCTTCACTGTACTCACCTGTAGCCGCAGGTCCACGCTCGCCTCCTGGCCAACGACCAGGGAAATACCACTTTGCACCGCGTCC
>DASSGJ010000193.1:0-6323 GCA_035693545.1 Candidatus Acidiferrum sp. | reverse complement strand
TGGCTGATGCGGAACGACTCAAACGTCTGTGACATCTTCTTCGCGCGCTCGAACAGCGGCTTCAACTCCGCGCTCTTCACCTTGTACTGCCCGCGCATCTGCTTGACCATCAACTCCGAATCGCTCTCCACGCGCAACGCCCGAATCCCGTGATTCTGCGCGTAGTCCAGCGCCGCGATCAGCCCGAAATATTCCGCCACATTGTTGGTGTTATTGCCGATGTACTTCTTCAGCCGCGCCACAATCTCGCCGCGCGGGTCGCGCACCACCACGCCATACGCCGCCGGCCCCGGATTTCCCCGCGAGCCTCCATCCACATTCGCCTGATATGCCGCCATTGCCTTGCGCTCGGGTTCCGCTTCTCCGAAAAGGCCCGCGCCTTTTGGCACTGAAGGACGTTTCCACATCAGGAGTTCGCCGCTCCCGTAGCCGACTCTTTCGGCGTGGCGTGGGCAATGGGTTCCAGCGAGTAGAGAATTCGCCCGCAGGATTCGCAGCGCAACAGCTCTTCATCGGTGTCCGATTCCAGCTGTTGAATCGTATGCGGCAGCGCGCGCAGCCCGCACGCCTTGCACTGCCCGTCGCGCACCTGGGCCATCGCCGTCCCGGGATGCTTCTTGGCAATTCGTTCGTAAAGCCCCAGCAAATCCTCGGGAATTTTCTTTGCGATGCCCTTGCGCTCTGCCGTTGCCGCTTCCCAAGCCTTCTTTTTTCCGGCGAACTGCCCCTCAATCTCTTTTTTCTCCGCCGCAATCGCCTGCTCGGATTCCTTCAATTCAGCTTCCAGGCGCTTCACGCGGCGCTCCGCTTCCTCGATCGCCATCATCTGTTCCAGCACGCGATCTTCAGCCTTCGAAGCCTCGCCCTCGGCGGTGGCAATCTCGTGCTGCAGCGCTTTGTAAGCTTCGTTGGTTTTGACGGAACTGCTCTGCTCGCGATACTTTTTCGCCCGGTCCTTCCACTGCTGTACGTCCAGTTCGAGTTTCTTGCGTTGAGCCAGGGCCTGCGCCAGCGCTTCTTTGGCGCCGGCCAACCCCGTCCGCTCGCCGGTCAACTTGGCGTCGGCTTCCCGCAGCCGTTTGGGCATGCCTTCCAGTTCCGCGCGCAGCGCAGCCGTGGTCTGGTCCAGCCGTTGCAGCTCCAGCATCTGAGGAATAGCAGGATTCATTCGGGCTTGATTCTAACACACGGCGGCGGCTCACCTTTCCCGATAAGCCGCCGTCCGTAAACTAAGGGAAGAATCGCAACCGCGTTTTAGGAGGAACCATGCCGTACGTGCAAATCACCTGGCTTGAAGGGCGCTCAACCGATCAAAAGCGCAAAATTGCCAAACGCATCGCCTCGGCGTTGATGGAAGAGGGCAAAGCCAGCGCCGAACACATTCAAATCACGTTTCAGGACTTGCCGACCACCAGTTATGCGCTAGCCGGCACCCTGGTGGCCGACCTCAAGCCTGAACATTAAACGGATGCCCGGAACCCGCTAAAGCTGCGAAATTACGAAGCCTTCAAATCGCGGCGAATCAGCGCCGCATCCACAAAATAGCCCAGCCCAATGGCCAGCGGCAGAATGCCAAACGCCGAAGCCACCAGCGTTTCCGGCTCGCCCACCACCCGCGCGATCATCGCGAACATCACAATAAATCCAACACCGCCGCTCACCAGCAGAATCCCCGCACGCCGCGACCGGGCATACTGCGAAAGCTCTGGCTCCATCGGGATTTCCGCCCCGCGCGCCAGTGCCGCCAGCCGCTCTTCACTGCGCAGTTTCCGCACCCGGTAGTACGTATACATGAACGCCACAGGAATCCCGCACGTCAGCACCACGGCAACCAATCCGATCACATCGCCACCCATTTTCTTGCTCTCCCTTCCGCTCTTCATCCGCCGGCCGCTGTCTGCGGCCTCACCCATAAATACGCAGGGGGGCAGCGGATTGTTCCCGCGAAAAAGGGCTATAGGGAGGGTAGGGAAGTAGTGGGGAGCTAGTGGATTTCGCGAATCTGCATCGAGGAATCAATTGCCAGCACGGGATACCGGATAGACGACCCCTCCGGCGCGGGCGCATGGCGTGCCGCCACCCGAAATTCCGCGCCGCCCGGGCACTCAACTTCATACCTGTAGCCGGCGCGTTCCGGTTCCACCATCTTCAGCGAATTGGTGGATATCAGTTCCTCGACGCTGGCACATTTGCCATTCGTAACGATATAGGAGCGTTCGGCCTGGCCAATTTGCAGCAAGTCGGCGCGCACTCCGGTCAACGCAATCTCTTGCGTTGCCACCGTGCCCACGTCCGAGGTCGGGAGCTTCTTCAGCGAATACTGATAAATGAAGTAGCCCACGGCAACCGCGACCAGCAGATATACCAGGGATCTCATGCTCTTATTCTCGCCCAGCGCCCCGTTTGTACAAGCCCATTAAGCCGCCCGGGAGCACAATTAGTAACAGGGCTCCTTCAATTCTCCCCGCCGGGCGCCTCCGCCTGCTATGCTCCCATTAACGCCGCCCCTCTCGCGGTTCTACCCTCCCCTCCGGACGGACTCATGGACACCGCACTTCTCCCTTTGGATTTGCGTTCAATTGAAAAACTTCGTGAACAGGAACTCGAGGAAGCACGCGTCATTCAGAACGTCATGCTGCCCGCGCAGCCTTTACGCGTCGGTGGAGTGACGATCTCGCACGAATTCCAGCCGGTGGCGGAAGTCGGCGGGGATTATCTCGACTACTTCAAGCTCAGCGACGATACGATTGGCCTGTACGTGGGCGATGTCTCAGGCAAAGGCTTGCCCGCCGCGCTGTACGCGGCACTTGCCGTCGGCACCCTTCGCGGCATCCATAAAACCGGCATGGATCCCGCACGCGTTCTTTCTCTGCTCAACCAGCGGCTGCTCCTCCGTGGCATTCCCGGCCGGCATTCGGCCATCCAGTACGCTCTCTTCGATCCGCCCAGCGCGCGCATCCGTATTGTCAGTGCCGGGATGCCCGGCCCGCTGCTGCTCCGTGGCCAGGACTCCCGCCTTCTTCAGATCGCGGGATTGCCGCCGGGTCTGTTTTCCGCCGCGGACTACGACGAACTCTCCGTGCAGCTGGAACCCGGCGACTCTCTCCTCTTTTTCACCGATGGCCTTACCGACGCCCGCAATACCCGGGACCAGGACTTCGGCATCGAAGGCATCCAGGACGTTTGCCGCCGCCATGCCGGCGAATCGCCTCTGGATCTGCTCGGACACCTTTTTTCGGCCATTCAGGATTTCACCACCAACTGCAAGCAGTGGGACGATATGACCGCCGCCTATTTCCACTTCGCCGGGTAAACGCCGCCCGCGTTCTCCGCCCTGTTTCACTGGGCGTATTTAACCCGGCGTGGTTAACTGGGCAAAGCGCGTCTCTTTTCAATTGACCTCAGGCCGCTTCTCCAGTAACTAGTGTAGTCACAGTTTCGTTGGTATCTAGGAGTCCTCGATGAATAGAAAATCCCCGTACCCAGCGGCACTCGTTTGTCTGCTTTCCTGTGCCCTGGCAATCCCCTTCGACGCGTTCGCCTTGCCCGATGCCACCGGCCAGCGCGCGGGGGAAGTTTCCCGTGTCATTCCGGCCGTAAGCCTCACTCGTGGGGCGAAATCGCTGACCGCCTCGGCAAAAACTCCGGTTGACTGGCAGGATGTACTGAGCACGCAGGCCAACGGCCGCGCGCGCGTTTCGCTCGACGACGGTTCCGTTCTCAACGTCGGCTCGGATTCGTCGGTGAAAGTCGTGAAGCACGATGCCGGCGCCCAGCAGACCGACCTTGAAGTCACCGTCGGCAAAATCCGCTCGCAGGCGCAAAAAATTTCGCAGCCTAACGGCAAGTTCGAAGTGCACACGCCATCGGGTGTCGCCGGCGTGGTCGGCACGGATTTTTATGTCGGCTACGAAAACAACGTGATGACCGTGATCGTGTTCGATGGTCAGGTGCAGGTATGCAATCTCGCCGGCATTTGTGTTGCCGTGAAAGCCGGACAAATCACTACCGTGCGCAACAGTGATTCCAACGGCCCGGCCGCTCCCTCTCAGGCAAACCTCTCCACGCTTTCGGAGGCGGTCGCCAGCACCACCCTCGAAGCCCCCCCGAACATCGGGCAGATCCATCACATCGGAAAAGGCACCGCCATCGCCATCGGTATTATTGCCGTGATTCCTATTGTGGTTGTTCCCATCGTAACCACGCGCGGGCAGGGAACTCCGGCGCCGCCGCCCGTCGGCAAATGCGGACAAACGGGGTGTTGAGGTTTGCGCCCGATTTTTCCATGAATGTAGCGGGGCCCTGGCGCAACACCAGGCCGGGCCTTCGTTTAGCAACGCTCTTTTCCTTTCAGCCATCTAACATTGCGTAGTGCTTTTGCCGCTTCTCGCCGTCTACACCACGCTTTGTCTACCCACCGGCGGTGGCGTACACTGAACCTTTAAGCATTGCGTCTAATTGTGAGTGAGGCACTCTTGAACCTATCCACCCCCGTTTTGTCGGTTCGCCGTTTCTGTCTCTCCGCCGCGCTCGGCGCTTTTTCTGTCCTGGCTCCCAATGCCAGCGTCTTTGCCATGCCGCCCGACGCCGCAGCGAAGCCTTCGCCGCTCATTGCCGCCTTGAAAGCGGAACTCGATCGTTCCATGAAAACCTACGGCGCCCAGGATCCCGCCGCTTATTTCATCAACTACACTCTCACCGACACCGAGCGCGCCACCGTTTCCGGGTCCAATGGAGCTTTGCTCAACAGCGATGCAGGCCGCAACCGCTGGCTGGAAGTTACCGTGCGCACCGGCAGCTACGACCTCGACAACACCCACAAGATTGACGGCCGGCAGCCACCCTCCGGCAGCCCGGGCACCAACGTGCCTGTTGACGACGACCCCGATGTTCTTCGCCGCGCCGTGTGGCTGGAGACGGACACCGAATACCGCGCCGCCGCCGAAGCCCTCATCAAGATCAAGACCGGCAAGGAAGTGAAAGTACAAACCGAAGAAGGCGCCGCCCCGGATTTTTCGCGCGAAAAGCCGCAGGTCTATACCGGCCCGCTGGTTTCCTATTCGCTCGATCGCAAACCCTGGGAGCAAAAGGTTCGCGACTACACCCGCTACTTCCGCGAGTCCAGGGCGGTGATCAACTCCATCGTCACGTTCACGGCGCAGGCGCAAAATCAGATTCAGGTGAATTCCGAAGGCACACAGCTGCAGTTCGGCCAGATCCGCTACCGGCTGGAACTCTTCATTCAGGGCAAAGCCGCGGACGGAATGGACATCAACCGCTATTACAATTTCGATTGGGTGAATCCCAACGACGCCCCGGATGACAAAGCCGTGCTCGCCGCCTCCGCGCAGTTACGCAAAGAGATGGAGGGCCTGGTGGTTTCGCCTCTGAACGACCCCACCGTTGGCCCCGCTCTCCTCACTGGCCGCGCCGCAGCGGTTTTCTTCCACGAAGTTTTCGGCCACCGCGCCGAAGGCCACCGGCAGAAGGACGTCACCGAGGGCCAGACCTTCGCCAAGAAAGTCGGCGAACAGATTTTCCCCAGCTTCCTCACGGTCGTGGATGATGCCACGGAGAAAAGAGTGGTGGGCCAGGATTTGCTCGGTTACTACCAGTTTGACGATGAAGGCGTCGCCGCGCAGCGCGTCGTCCTGGTGGACAAGGGCGTTCTGCAAAATTTCGAAATGTCCCGCTCGCCGCTCAAGGATTTTCCCCGTTCGAACGGTCACGGCCGCCGCCAGTTGGGCGCCAATCCTGTTTCCCGGCAGGGCAACCTGCTGGTCGAGAGCAGCAAGAAGCTCACCAACGCGCAACTTCGCGCCAAACTCATCGAACTGGTCAAGCAGCAAGGCAAGCCCTACGGCCTGCTGATTGACGACATCGCCGGCGGATTTACCTTTACCGGCCGCGGACAGCCGCAGGCTTTCCAGGTGGAACCTCTCGTCGTTTACAAAGTGTTTGCCGATGGCCGCCCGGACCAGCTCGTCCGCGGGGTGGATATCGTCGGCACGCCCCTCGCCGCGCTGACGAAAATCGTCGCTACGGGTGACACTCCGGAAGTTTTCAACGGTTACTGCGGCGCCGAATCCGGCTATGTTCCGGTTTCCGCGGCTTCGCCTGCGATTCTCACCTCTGAGCTCGAAGTTCAGAAAAAACAATCGTCCACGGACCGCCCGCCCATTTTGCCGCCCCCGGCGCACGACATCCAGAAAGCCGGAGGCCTTCAGTAATGCGCGCCATTCGCATGTTCACCGCATTCTTCGCTCTTGCCGCCGCCTCCGCCGCGTTCGCTCAGGCTCCCGCCGACAACGATCACACCCTGC
>DASSGJ010000192.1:0-15667 GCA_035693545.1 Candidatus Acidiferrum sp. | reverse complement strand
GGGTTGTAGGAACGCGCCGCCACGGTGGTGGCGCCAAACAGAATTGCGGCTCCGGCCGCACCAAGGACGAGACTTTTGTATTTCATACGGTGACCTTTCCTGGGGTGGGCGCTGGGTTAGCCGTAGTAGGCCACGCGGTGTGGCGCGCTTCGAGACTCGGCAGGTACGGTACTCCCCGTATGCGTTACTCTGACCCTCCGGCCAGCCGCTGAAAGCAGATACGCGCATCGTCGCTGGAGCCAGACTGGCCTTGTCTTGAGTATTGGAATAGGAGAGAATACTTGGTAGCAAAGAATATCTTAGTGGATGAAGAATGGCTACCAAGCTCGACATCAAGGTCGCGGACGAGGTCTGGGTGGCCGTCGCGCTACTCCATCGAGAGCGGCGGACTGCCGCTGACTTTCCGGTGGAAGAAATCCTGGAACGCGCCCGCCAGGAAGCTATCACCGACGAACTGCGGCCCGGCGTTTATGTCCATATCGTGCAACATTGCGTGGCCAACCGCGCCCCGAATCCCGGCCGTTACCGCATGCTGCTGGAAACCTCCGAAGGGCGCCGCCGGCTGTACCGCAAGGGCGATCCCTACCATCCCGCGCGCGAAGGCTCCAAGATCGTTCCGGAATCCGAAGACCTGCCAAAGGAGTATCAGGCCCTCTTGAACTGGTATCGCGACTGGGCGGAAGCGGCGGCCGGGCAACAGGCGGAGGGCGATCCGCTGCTGCGATTGCGAGGGTCAGGAAAGAAACTCTGGAAATCGGAGCCGGCCGACGCTTACGTAAACCGTCTCCGCGAAGGCTGGCAATGAGCCGGATCTTCTGGGACACCAACCTGTTCATCTATCTGTTTGAAGGATCGGCGGCGTTCGGAAGCCAGGTGGCCGGCTTGCGCGAAAAAATGCTGCGTCGCGGCGATCAACTCGTCACTTCGTCATTGACCCTGGGCGAAGTGCTCGTCAAACCGCTGAAGGAAGGCGACACCAAATTGCTGAAAGAGTATTCGGAGGTGATTCCGCGGGTGGCTGTTCTTCTACCTTTTGATGAAAAGGCTGCCCTGGTCTACGCGCAATTGCGCGGCGACTCCGGATTACGAGCACCGGATGCCATGCAACTCGCCTGCGCCGCCGCTTTCGGCGTGGACTTGTTCGTCACCAATGACGCCCGCCTCCATAATCGTCAAGTCCCCGGCATACAATTCATCGTCCCGCTGGAAAGAGTGCCAATTTAAACCGCCAGGATAGAAGCTGCGGACATGCCAAATTGACGGTTGCGCCAGCGCTCCCCCCTGCGGGAAACTGGTATATCCACAATGGCGCAAAGCAATTCCACGAATACGAGGCAAAGACATGGCCAACCCCATCGGTGAACTAAAACCCCCCGTACGCCTGATGATGACGCCGGGGCCCTCCTCGATCGACCCGCGAGTTTATCGCGCGCTGGCCACCCAGCTCGTTGGGCACATGGACCCCTGGTTCCGCACGTGCATGGATGAGACGCAGACGCTTCTTCGCCAGATCTTCCAGACGGAAAACCGCGTCACGTTTCCGCTCTCCGCTTCCGGCTCGGGCGGGATCGAAGCCGCTGTCCTGAATTCGCTGGAGCCCGGCGACGAAGCGATCTGTTGCGTCAACGGCGCCTTCTCCGAACGGATGTACGTGATCGCGCAGCACACGCCCGCGACCGTGCACATCGTTGAGGCCCCTTACGGGAAGCCGGTGGACGCGGAAGACGTGCGCAAAGTGGCCAAGGGACGCAAGATCAAAATGATCGGCCTGGCGCATGGCGAAACCTCTTCGGGCGTCGTCACGCAGATCGATCCATTCCGCAAAGTCGCGGACGAATTTGGAGCTTTGCTGGTTGTGGACACGGTCGCTTCTCTCGCGGCCGAGCCGCTTCACGTGGACAAGCAGAAGATCGACATCTGCTTCAGCGGCTCGCAAAAGGCCATCAGCGCGCCTCCGGGAATGTCGCCCATCACGGTCAGCCCGCGCGCGGAAGAGGTTTTTCGCAACCGCAAGTCCAAGGTGCAGAGCTGGTATTTCGATCTTTCCACCGCGATGAATTACTGGGGCAAGGACCGCCTCTATCACCACACCCCGCCCATTTCATTGATTTACGCCCTGCGCGAAGCGATGCGCATCGTGCTGGAGGAAGGCCTGGAAGCGCGCTGGGCAAAGCACAAACTCAACCAACTGGCGCTGGTGGCCGGAGTCGAGGCGCTGGGCTTGAAGCTTCTGGTCGAGAATCCGAAAGACCGCCTGGTAACCGTCACCGCCGTGATGATTCCCGCCGGCGTGAATGACGCGAAATTCCGAAACCAGCTCCTGGAAGAATTCAATATCGAAATCGCCGGCGGAATCGGCGCGCTGAAGGACAAGATCTGGCGCCTCGGCCTGATGGGCTACTGCAGCCAGAAACCTTTCGTGCTGCAGCTGCTTGCCGCGATAGAAAAGTGCCTCAGCGATCAGGGGCATCGCGTATCGCCAGGAGCCGGAGTCGGCGCCGCCCTCGGCGTTTACATCAAAGCGGAAACCCCGGCCCTCGCCGCCCGCTAGGCTTGCAGTTCGCCTTCCCAGCGCGCGATGACGGCGCTGGCCAGACAGTTGCCGATGACGTTAACCGACGTGCGCGCCATGTCAATCAGCGCGTCCACGCCCAGAATGATGAAGATCGGCTCCGTAGGCAGATGAAATGTGGAAGCCGTGGCCAGCAGAACCACGGGAACCGCGCGGGGGACGCCCGCAATCCCTTTGCTCGTCAGCATCAGCGTGAACACCATCAGAAGCTGCTCGGGCCAGGACATATGCATCCCCGCCGTCTGCGCCACGAAGATCGAGGCCAGCGCCAGGTACAAGGTTGAGCCGTCCAGGTTAAAGCTGTACCCCGCGGGAATCACGAAAGCCACGATTTGCCGTGGCACGCCAAATTCTTCCATGGACTCCATCGCACGGGGTAGCGCCGCTTCCGAAGTGCTGGTGGCGAACGCGATCGTCGCCGGCTCTGCGACGAATTTCAGAAAGCGAGTCAGCGGAATGCGCGCCAGCACGGCCACGGGCAGCAATACCACCAAGAGAAAAGCGAGCAGCGCTCCATACGCCGTCAGCACCAGCTTCGCCAGCGGCAGCAGCACGCTGATCCCCATGTGCCCCACGGTATAAGCCATCGCTGCGCCAACTCCAACCGGCGCGTAGTACATCACGATGTTTGTGAACTTGAACATCGTCTGTGCCAGGGACTCGGCAAGCGCCAGCATCGGCTGGCGCGTTTTCTCGGGCACCAGCGTCAAGGCAATTCCGAAAAGCACCGCAAAGACCGCCACCTGTAGGATCTGGTTCTCGCTGACCGCCTTGGCAATGTTTTCCGGGAAGACGTGCAACAGAAAATCGTCCCATTTCAGCGCCGCCGCGGGTGCAGCGGTCTGCTCCGTCGCGGGCGCCGGCAGATGAACTCCTTCGCCGGCTCGCGTCAGGTTGATCGCGCCAATCCCCAGAAACAGCGCGATGGTGGTGACTACTTCGAAATAAATCAGGCTCTTCAGCCCGATTCTCCCCACCTTTTTCAGATTTCCGTGCGCCGCGATGCCGGTCACCAGCGTTCCCAAGATTAAAGGCGCCACAATCACTTTGATCAAACGCAGGAAAATATCGCCCAGCACCCGAAAACGCACCGCAAACTCCGGACGGTCAATCCCCAGCTCGAAACCGACAAGCATCGCCGCGAAAATCCAATAGGTCAGCGACCGCCCTCGCACGCCGGCATAGACGAGCAGCGCCAGCCCGCTCCATCGCAGCACGGGAAATGTTTCGTGAGCCGGAAGCAGCAAGGCGAGCAGCGCACCAGCCGCAAACAACACTAAACCTGCAACCAGCGAGACCGTTCCTGCGTTTGTGGAGTTCTTTGGCAACGCCATATCCTGCGAAACCTGGATTTGATCGAGAGAGCGGCGACATCATAACGTGGGCCGCGGGGTGAGAGAAGTTCTTTCGCTAGCCGCCGCGCCAACTTGCCGCTCTTTTTTGCGGCTGCTATCGTTCCAATATGCCGAAAATCAGTCACCTGGAATGCTCGCGCTGCCATGCGCATCTTTCGCCGGAAAAGCCCGAGACGGTCTGCCCACAATGCGCAGGAGCGCTCTATGTCCGCTACGATCTCGCCCCGCTTCGGGGCGTTGCCACCCGCCAGGAAATTGCCCGCGCGGCCGCGAACAATATCTGGAGCGGTTTGTGGCGTTATCGCAGTGTTCTACCTGAAGTCACGCCGGTCACACTCGGCGAGGGGTGGACTCCGATGCTGCGCAGCCGCCGCTATCCGGGGGTGTATGTAAAAGAAGAAGGAGCCAATCCCACAGGCAGTTTCAAGGCGCGCGGCCTTGCGCTTGCCGTCACCATGGCCCGCCATTACGGCCTGAGAAAACTTGCCGTACCCTCCGCCGGCAACGCCGCCGGCGCGCTGGCCGCCTATGCCGCGGCGGCCGGAATCGAAGCCAACATCTTCATGCCCAAGGATGTACCCTTCGCCAATTATGTAGAAGCCACGATGTATGGCGCAAAAGTTACTTTGGTGGATGGCCTGATCTCCGATTGCGGCCGCATGGTCGCCGAGCGCAAAGAAAAAGAAGGCTGGTTCGACATCTCCACGTTGAAAGAGCCTTTCCGCATCGAAGGAAAGAAAACCATGGGGTACGAACTCGTGGAACAACTCGGTTGGGAGTATCCGGCCGCGGTGTTCTATCCGACCGGAGGAGGCGTCGGCCTGATCGGCATGTGGAAGGCGTTCGGAGAACTCGAAGAACTCGGCTGGGTGAAGCCCGGAAAGCGCCCGAAGATGATTGCGGTCCAATCCGCGGGCTGCGCGCCGGTTGCCAGGGCATTTGAGCAGGGCGAAAAAGCCAGCCAGATGTGGGCGAACGCCGCGACGTTCGCCTCCGGCCTGCGCGTGCCAAAGCCCTACGGGGATTACATCATGCTCGAAATTCTGCGGGAGTCCGGCGGTGTGGCGCTCTCCTTTTCTGACGCACAGATTCTCGTTTCTCTGCAGGATTGGGCCAGGAACGAGGGGATCTTCCTTTGTCCCGAAGGAGCTGCCGCAACGGTTGCTTACGATCACCTGCTGGAGACGGGCTTTCTGAAACCCGAAGACCGCGTGGTACTCTTCAACACCGGCGCTGGCTTGAAATATACAGACGTCACCGCCGAGGCTGTAGGGTTGCACCGGCTCAGTTGACCGCCGCGGCAGCATTGACACGCTGCCGCAGGAATCGGACACTAATTATCGGTCTTCCGCGGCATCGTTTTCCCCATGCCGCAAAGTTTCAGGAAAAAGAGGATTCCGTGCCTGCTTACCCCGTACTTGCAAATACCGGAGCGATGAATCAGTTCATCGGCGCCTTTGAAGTGACTTCGAAGCTCAGCGGCCACGTTTACGATTGCCGCTTCTCACACATCTGGAATGCTATCGCCACTCGGCATAGCGACACGATCGACGCCAAGTTTGATGTTGATGCCGTCGGTCGCATCGTCGGCTTGGCGCATCCCGCATTCGTCGAGTTTCGCGAAAAGACCGGCCGCGACCTGACCGACAGGGAAGGAAGCTTCATCGCCGCGGAATTTCTCCGCGAACGCCTTGAAGAAGAAGACGAACGCCCGCTCTACGACGTGCCGCACGAGGAAGTGTCGCGCCTGATCAAAATGATCGGCATCAAGTAATCACAATTTACTGTGGGTTTCTTTCTCTCTGAGAACTTCGCGTCTCAGCGTTCTCTGCGTTAAATTTTGTCTTTCTTCGACCCTAATCACCCTTCACCGGGTGCACCGCGGAATATGCCTCGTCCTCCGCTCGGAAGGCCGCCAATCGCGGGTGATGCATTCCATCCCGCCGAACAAAATAAATGGCCACCAGCATCAGCAGCGCCCCGAAGACCATCACGCCGGTAGCCGCCTGCAAGGCAACCAGCAGGTCCGAGGCATCGGATATTCTCCCGATCAGCAGTGGCCCCAGCGCCCCCACAATCTGGGTGATGAACATATAAACGCCGATGGCGGTGGCGTGGGCCCGTTGCGGGGTCAGGTCGTGAAGAACCGCTGTCGTCGGCCCGTGATACCAGGACATAAAAAAGCTTGAGACGAAAAAGCCCGCCAGTACCATCCACTTCTCGTCCGATTGCAGCGCCAGGAGTAAAAATGGCGCCGCCACCAGGAACGCCCCCGCGATCACCAGAATTCGTCCGTATGCCAACCGTTTCTGCAATAAGTCCGCGAAAAATCCGCCCGCCAGAGCCCCCAGCACCAGCGAAAGCAGCGCAATTACCGCCAGGGATAGCGCCGCCTCCTTCAAACTGAAATCCTTGTAGCTGGTGGCGTAGTCAATGCCCCAGGTCACAAACGATACGGTCGAAAACGTGATGCATGTCCCCGCTATCGTCATGGCCACGTAGGCGGGCACGCTCAAGAGCTTCGCGATCGACACCACTTCCGAACGCGGCCGCTTCGGCGGCTCTTTCAGTCGGAATGCCGAAAGGCCGGGGATAATCCCGATTGCGCCGACAATCAAAAAAGCATACTGCCATCCGTGGCGCTCTCCCATGATCCCACCGAGCGCCAGTCCCCCCGCACCCCCCAGCAACATCCCTGAGGCGAAAATTGCCTGCGTGAGGGCCCGGTGCTCGATCGGAAACGAATCGGAGATCATGGCCTGGGCCGCGGGTGCGTAAGCCGCTTCGCCAATTCCCACCAGGCCGCGGCAAACAAAAAGCACGGCAAATGAAGGTGCAAGGCCGCTGCACATGGAGGCGAGGCTCCAGAAGAGCACCCCCGCGGCAATGATTGTGTGCTGACTGAAGCGGTCTGCCAGATACCCCGACGGAATACTCGCGACTGCCAGAACAATCAGCAGCACGGTTTGCAGGGAACCCAGTTGCGAGTCGGTCACACTGAAGTGCTGGCGCAGCAACGGCAGCAGCGGGTTCAGCACCTGGCGATCCGCAAAGTTGACAAAATTGATCAAAGCCAGTACAGCAAGGAGGCGCACTTGCGCGGCATTGAATGGGATAAGGCGTTCCATCATTGATAAAATCAGTTCCCCTGGCGCGAGCGACCTGGCGACCGGCGGTTTTGCCAATTCCCGGAATTCCCGGGACCGAAAAGGATTATATACCGCAGATGAGGGAAGCCAATCGGAACACGACGACGAGTGACCGCCTGACCACGGTGCTCTCCTATGGCGCACTGCTTTTGCTTGGCTACCTGGTATTTCGCATCACCGCACCGTTTCTCATCCCGCTGGCTTGGTCGGCGGTGCTCGCGATCTTCTTCTTCCCGGCGTTTCTTCTTCTGTGCAGGCGCGTCTCGGTCACCAAAGCCGCACTGCTCTCTACGCTCGGCGTCACGCTCGTCCTGATCGTTCCAGTTTTGTGGGTGCTGTTGTTTGCGGGACGCGAAGCCGTGGAAATTACAGTACGAGTTCGCAACCTGATCAACAGCGGCGGCCTGATGGTGCCGATGACGTTCGCGGACACGATCCGCCACCATTTGCCGGAATCCATGAAGGACCTCGATTTCACGGGGCCGCTGCAGCAGGGTATGGAGAAGATCGCCTCCTACGTTGCGGGCAGTCTGGCGGCCATGCTCAAGAATCTTTTCTCTTTCTTCGTCGATCTCTTCATTCTTCTTTTCGCTTTGTTCTTCATGTTCCGCGATGGCGAATTGATTCTCCGCAGCCTCCGCCACCTGGTTCCATTCGAAAAGAAAATCCAGGACGAAATGCTCACCGAGTCGCGTGACCTCATCTTTGCCAGTGTCGCCGTCGCCCTGCTCATTGCCGCCATCCAGGGCCTGCTGGGCGGAACGGCTTTTGCCCTCACGCGTCTTCCGGCTCCTGTTTTTATGGGCGTGCTGATTGCTTTCTTTTCTATCGTGCCGGTGGTCGGCTCGGCGCTGATCTGGGTTCCGGCGGCGCTGTGGCTCGGACTCAACGGCCACTGGGGCAAGGCCTTGCTTGTGGTGATCATCTGCGGTGGTGTGGCGGGTTTGGCGGACAATCTTGTGAGGCCTTTGCTGTTGCGCAACCGGACCCGGCTGAACGATTTACTGCTCTTCATCAGCATTCTGGGCGGCCTGCAGGTTTTTGGATTGCTTGGATTGGTTGCGGGCCCAACCATCGTCGCCGCCGCGCTCGGCGTTTTTCGGGTTTACACGGAGCACCGGGACGAACTCGACGGGCTCAACGCGTAACTTCTTGCCATCCGCGCGGGCTAAATTCAGCGCTTCGGGCTCCGCTGTGTGCTAGAGTACGCCCTCGAATGGCGAAATCGATTGAACTGAACATGGATAAGCCGAAAGAACTCGGACTGGAGAAGCTTCGCTGGCGCTGTGAGCTTTCCCGCATTCCCTTTGAAACCACCGCGCAGGCACAGAAGCGCGAAGGCTTCATCGGGCAGGACCGCGCTTTGCGGGCTCTGAAGATGGGCGTGGAACTTTCCGCGCCGGGTTACAACGTTTTCGTTTGCGGTCTCGCCGGCACCAGCCGGGGCGGCACCATCGCGCAGATGATCGAGGAACTCCATCCGGCCACCAAACCCTCGATGGACCGCTGCTACGTCAACAATTTCAAAATTCCGGATCGCCCTCGCCTGCTGGTTTTGCCCCGGGGGTCTGCGAACACATTCAAGAAAGATGTCCAGGCGGGAATCGATTTCCTGCGGCGCCGCATTCCGCAAGTGTTCGAAGGCGAACCCTTTCAACGCCAGAAGGGGAGAATCGTTGAACGCTTTTCCGTGCGCGAAAAAGAATTGATGGATGATTTCACCCGGCGCATTGCCCGCGACCAGTTTGCGCTGGGCCACATGCAGGTGGGGGCCGTCGCGCTGCCCGAAATTTTCCCCGTGCTGGAAGGCCAGATGGTGCCCATCGAGGACATCTCTAAAATGGTGCACGAAGGAAAACTGGAAACCGGCGTTGCCGAAGAGATCGAGCGCAAGTACGAGCAGTTCCGCCAGGAATTCACCGTTGTTTACCGCAAAACTCTGACGCTTTCCCGCGAACTCGCCAGCGAGCTGAGTTACCTCGAGCAGGAAGCGGCTTCCGTCCTCGTGGACGGCGTCATCGAGGAGTTGAAGGAAAAATATCCGGGAACCGGCGTAACCGAATATCTGGAAGAAGTGCGCCACCACATCCTCGACAATCTCGGACCATTCAAGGAACGCGAGGGCGAAGAGGAACAGCCGCCGGAAACCCCCGAAATCCAGCAGCAGAAATCGCCGGGGCCGGAACGCGATCCATTCCGCGTCTACGGCATCAACGTCATCCTTGCTCACAATTCCGACGATAATTCGCCGGTCATCTTCGAGACGACCCCGAGCTATGCCAATCTTTTCGGCACTATCCAACGCGCCTACGACGCTCGCGGCGGCTGGTCCAGCGATTTCATGGATCTGCGCGGCGGCTCGTTGCTGCGCGCCGACGGCGGCTTCCTGATCATGTACGCGATCGAAGCGCTTTCCGAACAAGGCGTATGGCGTGCCCTGAAACGCACGCTCAACCACAACCGGCTGGAAATCCAGCCTCTCGAAGTGTTCTACCCCTTCACCGCCACGGCGCTGAAGCCGGAGCCTGTCGAGATCAACGTGAAGGTCATCCTGATCGGCGATCGCGACCTCTACGAAGTTCTCTACGAGTACGAGGAAGACTTCCAGAAAATTTTTAAGGTCCGTGTGGAATTCGATGAAGAGATGCCGATGACGGATGGCGTCATCGAGGAATACGCCGGACGCCTGCGCGCGCTCAGCGAAAAGGAAAATCTCTTCCCCTTTGATCGCGGAGCCTTCGCCGCCATTCTCGAATACGGGGTCCGGAGGGCCGGGCGCCGCAACAAGGTCACGGCGCGTTTTGTGGACATCGCCGATCTTGCCCGAGAAGCTCATTACGCCTCCGCGGCTGCCGGTGAAAATGTGGTTCGCGCGGCCCACGTTCGTTCCGCCATCGCCTCCAAAATGGAACGCCACAACCTGGTGGAAACCCGCATTCGCGAAATGATCGAGGAAAAAACCTTGCTGGTGGATGTTTCCGGCGCTTGCGTCGGCCAGGTCAATGGCTTGAGCGTGCTCGAAATCGGCGGGTATTCCTTCGGCAAGCCTGTCCGCATCACTGCCAGTGCCGCCCTCGGCAAAGCCGGCCTGATCAATATCGAACGCGAAGCGAATCTAAGCGGACGATTCCATGATAAGGGAGTGCACATCATCGCCGGTTACTTGCGCAGCTGCTTCGCCAAGGACAAACCTCTTTCTCTAGCCGCGAGTATCTGCTTTGAGCAGTCCTACTCCGGAGTGGACGGCGACAGCGCCAGCTCCACCGAGGTCTACGCGCTGCTCTCCGCGCTGTCCGATCTTCCACTCCGTCAAGATATTGCCGTCACCGGCTCGCTCAATCAGAAAGGCGACATCCAGGCCATCGGTGGCGTGAACGAAAAGATCGAAGGCTTCTTCGACGTTTGCAGCATTCTTGGTTTGACGGGATCGCAGGGCGTCCTGATCCCGGCCTCCAACGTGGAAGACCTGATGCTCCGCGAAGACGTGCTCGACGCCGTCAGCAGCGGCAAGTTCCATATCTGGCCCGTGGGCCGCATTGAGCAGGGAATCGAACTCCTCACTGGCCAAGCCGCCGGGCACCGCAACGGCGACGGATCGTTCGAAGACGGCACCGTTTTTGGAAAAGTTGATCGCCGCCTGATCGAAATGGCGCGGATGATGAAGGAATTCGACTAGCCGCGCTTCGGCTCGCTACTCTTTCGGCGCTTGATACCCCTTGCGATGATCTACCCGGTACGCTGATGCTGATTTCCCGGCAGAACTCAGCCTATCCACCTTCACTTCGATGGAATGGATTGCTCCGTCCGCGGCGGGCAGTGCGAACGCCAGGCTGTATTCGTGACGCACAATCTCGGCCACCTGCTTGTACGTCTCCTGAAACGCCTTGCCGTTCATTGGAAAATACGCGCGCCCGCCGGTCAAGCCGGCGATAGACTGCAACCTGCGGTCCGCGGCGGCGAACTCATCCTGGGTCTGCTGTATTTTCGCCTTGCCGCCCAGCTTGCCGTTGCGCAGCGGTCCGCTGGTCGAAACGCACAGGATGCGCACGTCGCCAATCTGCAGCCGGGTCTGAAGCGCCGCCGCAGCAGGCGCCGGAGATGTATCCACTCCGGTCGAAATCAAAACGATGGTTTTCTTTCCGGGAACCCGCGCCAGCCAATCCAACACGCTGTTGAGGCTGCTCGAAAGGTTCAGGTCGGCGAATCCCAAGTTGAACTGAATGCTGCTCAGCGCAGCCTGCGCGGCCACTTTGTCGGTAGTGAAATCCTGAATCCCAAGAGGCGCATCCGTATACCGGGCCACCGCCACTCGATCTCCCGCGGAAAGCCCCTGCAGCATGGCATCCGCCGCGAACAGGTTCGCGCTTTGCAAGAAGTAGGCTGCCGGGCCGGCTTCGACCAGCAGCAGCACCTGCCCGGGCTCTTCGATGGACGCAAACTCCGTTATGGGCTCTTCCGTGGCGTTGTCGAACACGTGGAAAGTTCCACGTTGCAGGCCTTCGACAAACTTTCCTTTTTCATCGGTGACCACTACGCCGACGTTCACTCTCGCCACGTTCACCCGGATGGCCTGGTTGGCCGTAGCCGGCGCTTCTTGAGCGTGCCCGCGGGCGCTGATGATCAGCCACGCAGCTGCAAAAAACAGGAATCGTAGGGTAGCGCGAAAGTTTTGCATCAGCGGATGAGTCCAGTGATCTTCAAAGGGCCGTGGGCTGATCCAAATCGTAGCTCCCCTCCCAGAAACACCAAAGCCCTGTCCCGGTCTGAGTTTCCAGAATTAACTTCTCAGTCGGCGGAGCAGGGCTTGTGGTTTGCAATTACCTAGAATTCAGCCACGACGTCAGGGCTTTGCGGGAGTTGCAGCGGGTGCTGCCGCGGGGGTGCTGCTGGCATCCTTCGGTGTGGACAGATACCCGGTGATGGCATTTTTGCCCACATCGAACACCACAACTTCATAAGGCGCCGTGCGCGCGCTGCCCTTCACGTAAAACTGCACCGGCTCGCCGGCCGTTTTGTCCTTTTTCTCGATGGCTTTGTCGTCCACCAATACCGTCACGGTGTACTTGGACTTTTTCGAGTCGGTCTTGTTCAACGACATCTGCACGGGGCCGACGCGCTGCGGCGTTTTAGCCCTTTGCACCGTAAATTCATAATAGTTCCGGTCGCCGCGCCGCTTGAGCTCCTCCAGGTCGTCGTGGTTGTGGGCGATCAAGCCGCTCATCACGCCCATGTCCCCGGTGGCGCGTTCCAGTTTCGATTTCGTCGCTTCCAGGTCCGTGCGGGTTGCTTCGATGTCTTTCTTCGCGCCGGTGACGTCCGTGGCCACCGCGCCGATTTGCGCTTCGTTTTCCTTCTGGGCCTGCGCGATCTTCTCCGAGAGCTTCTGGTCGGAAGCCGTCTGCTGCTTGCGGATCGCTTCCGCCCGGCTCCGGGCATCCGCGAGCTCCGCCTGGGTCATGCCGATCTTCTGCGACGTGACGTCCATCCGCCCTTTCAACTCGGCAAGCCGGGTGTTGGCAGCATCGAGCTGCGCGGTCAGGATTTTGTTCTGGTCCTGAGCCTTGGTCACTTCCTGCTGCAAGTGGGTCTGCGCCGAATAGCCGGCATAGGCCATCGCTCCCACTCCGGCAATCACCACCGCAAACAGGATGGTGATCCACCTTGGCGTTCCGCCGCCTTCGTAGTGGTAGGACTCCTGCGGGCTCGGAACATTTGGAGAAATGCTCATTCTTCCTCCTCGAATAGTCTCAACTGGCGTGGTGTTCGCTCGTTGGAATTATCCAACGAGACCCCGCCTAAGTCTAATGCCCTTCGGCTGGGGTTGCTCACTTTTTTACTTTACCCTTCGCCGCTTCCCGGCGCTCCGGCCACCGCGCAAAGATGGAAGTGTTCAGCCCGCCGCGGGGCGTAAATTCGCCCTTCACCACGCACCACTCAGGGTTGGTGGCTTCCACGATCTCGCGCAGCATTTTGTTCACGGCGTTTTCGTAAAAAATGCCCAGGTTGCGGTAGGCGAGCAGATACATCTTCAGGGACTTTAGTTCGATACAAGCTTTCCGCGGCTTGTATTGAATGGTGATCGTCCCGTAATCCGGCAGCCCGGTTTTCGGGCACACGGAAGAATATTCCGGGAAGCGCGTGGTGATGATGTACCCCGGATATTGATTCGGCCAGGTTTCCAGTTGCGGCATCTTCGCGGCAATCCCCGCCTGGGCGTGTTCGTCGGTGTAATTCGGCATGGAATCCTCTGGAACTATTGTACCCGGGAAACCTGGTACCTCCGGCCCTTGCCTACCCCTGGCATCTGTCCTATCCTTGGGCCATTCGGAGGGGAATCCACCTAGCCAGATGAACTGTCCCATCTGCAAGCAGGATGGTGCGCGCCGGTCGCGGCGTCAAACGGCCGCGGATTATGTCCTCGGCGTGATTGGTGTTTACCCCTGGCGTTGCAAGAGCTGCAGTGCGCGCTTCTATGCGCGCCTGATGTCCCTTCACAATTCGCTCCACGCCCACTGTCCGATTTGCGGGAATCCTGAGCTGAAGCGAATCTCCCCCGAACATGTGAATGCGGTATTTGGATTCGTCTGGCGCACCCTGCACATTCCAGCGTTTCGCTGCGAGCCCTGCCGGCATAAATATTTTTCGGTTCTGCCGATGCAGCATCCGGAGAAGTCAGGGATCGGGCTCTCTACCCGGGCTTAATGCCACCGGGTGTTTGTCTCCCGGAACCTACTCTATAGCGGACAGTCTATCGATTTCCCCTGCCGGATTAAGCCTCGCTCATCCGAAGAGACGGCGTATCCGCACTTTGGGTCGGTCACGTCCTCCAGCAGGAGATCGTAAGCTTTGTCACCTTTTGATAGGTGCAGCCGCAGCCGCCAGCCCGGCACGATTTCCGCTCCACTCCCATAAAGGGCATGCGCCACCGTTGGAAAGTCGGCCGGCGCCCATTTGGTTCCATTCGAAGAGAAATCCCCGATTCCCATCAAAGTGTCCCAATTTGCGTAGGCGTCATGCTTTTTGTGGTAGTCCGCTTCCGCCGCGTTGATCGCCTTCACCAGGTTTTGCGCAAAGCTTCGCCGCTCGCGCTCCCGATCCGCCATGACGGGGGATCCCTTCTGGGCCCAACTCGCAGCCTGCCAACCGAAAATTGCAGCCAACAGTAAGGCGGCGCACCGCATTTTTCCACGCATCCCTATTCCTCTTCTCTTTTTCGCCCGGAGATATCGGACCTGCCTAGTGTAAACGACGCCCTCCGGTTTCATCCAAACACCTGCTCGCCCGGTGAGTGCACCAGGATCATCTGCCAAAGGCTTGGCCAAACTCCGGGAAAGAATTCAATGGGGAAGGCCCATGCGGCGTACCAAGTCGCGAAACCGCGGATCGGACCGGATGGGGTCCCACAGGGAGTCCACATTGAGATACAAGATGTTACCATTGTGATTCGAATAGGCTTTTTCCAGTGGCGCGATTGCAGCGTCGTATTCACCCAGGCGAACCTGGATCGTGGCCGCGTCTGTATTTGTCATGTAATCACAAAAGCCGAAGCCGGAAACGCTCCCCAATTTTCGTGGCTGGCGGAACGCCTGCTCACAAAGTTCCAAGTTCTTGCTCCAATAGCCTTTTGCTCCAGACCGCTGGTAAACCTTCCGCAATTCTGCCAGGCGGTCTTGGCTCATCCCGAATAATTCCTCCGCTCTGAGATATTCCGGAATTGCTTCATCGGGTCGGCCTGTACGCTCGTTGACCTGGCCAAGGTCGTAATGCGCCCAGGGGAATTCCGGAGAAACCTCCATGGATTTATGCGATAGCTGGATCGCGAGGTCGTAGCGCCGCGCCAGGTAGTAAGCCCATTCCGCAAAATCCATCGTGAATGCGGAAAATGGGTCCAGTTCCAGAGCTCGGTTGGCCTCAGCGACGCCTTCATCAAAGCGTCCCATTGCCACCAGATAGTGTGCATACCAGTTGTGGGCCGGCGAATAATTGGGATTTAGCTGGATAGCGCGCTTGAATTCACCCTCCGCGCCATTCCAGTCCCAGTCCAGGACCATCCGGACATTGGCCAGTGAGGTGTGGGCCTCGGCTAGATTCGGGTCAAGTTGCAGGGCCTTCAACGCCGCGTCTCGTGCTTCCGGCAGGAAGTCTTTGGGGACGAGGTCGTTCGCATACAGGTCCCCAGCCCATGCCCGGATGGAATAGCACACCGCTAATCCGGCATACCCAAGGGGGTCGTCCGGAGCCTCCTGGATCGCCCGCTGGAAATACGGAATGGCCTTATCAAGTCCTTCGCGCGTATCCTTGTCGCACAAATAGCGGCCCTTTAAATAATCATCGTGCGCCTCTGGATTCACCGGTCGCCTGCTGCTTAGCAGTTTTTGTTCAGCCGGGGTCAATTTCACCTGAATCTCTTGCGCCACCGCTTGGGCCACCTGCGTTTGCACCGTCAGGACGTCCCCCACTTCGCTCTCGTAGCTTTCCGCCCACAGGTGCTTTTCCGGCGCGGCCTGCACCAGATTCGCCGTGATGCGCATGTGGTTCCCGGACCGCAACACGGTGCCCTCGACCAGCGCGTCCACTTGCAGTTCCCGCGC
>DASSGJ010000191.1:0-3764 GCA_035693545.1 Candidatus Acidiferrum sp. | reverse complement strand
CTGCCGCCCATCGCTGGTGATCTGCTGGTACCCGGTGATTCGTGGCAAAGACGGCGGCCGCAGCCAATAGCCTCCCAGCAGGCCGAGTCCCAGCAGAATCGGCAGCGTCAGGTAGAGAAGAAGTTTCTTTGAGTTCTTCTCTTGCAACGCGCCGCCCACGGGCATCTCCGCCAGCCCATTCCCCCCGGTTTTAGTTCCATTTCCATTGCCGGCAATCGGCGGAGCAGCAGTGGAGCTTGCGGCAGCGCCCGCAGGCTCATCTTGCACCGGAGCCAGAAAACGATACCCCCGCCGGTACAGCGTCTCGATGAACCGGGGATTGTCGGACTCGTCGCCCAGGGCTTGCCGGAGCTTTTTTACCGCGCTGTTCAACCCCAGATCGAAATCGACAAATGTGTTGTCTCCCGCCCACAGTCGCTTCTGGATTTCCTCGCGCGTAACAATCTGCCCGGGCCGCTCCAGGAGCAGGGCAAGAATCTGAAATGGTTGATCCTGGATTTTGATCTTGACGCCAGACTTGCGCAATTCCTGCGAGGTAAAATCTACCTCATAGAGGCCGAAGCGGATGGCTCGTTTGGCGGTTGTAAGCTCTTCCATCGCTCACCTCCCTGACTTCCCCGAAGTATACATTTTTCACTCTCTCGCAAGCCTATTCAGAGAAATCATACTCTGCCGCATCACCTTTGTTTCCATGCGGTTAGCAGACCAGAATCGTTCCCCTTGCAGGTCAGCCCGCAACCATTGTCCTGCCATGCTTTGACGCACAGACTCCGCGAAAGACTGCCCCGGATCGATCACGATTCATGGCTAGTCTTGAGACGAAACAAAGCGAAAGGAAATGTCATGAAAATCAAACTTTTAGCGGCAGGCTTGTTCTTTCTGGGAGGGGTAATTTCCGCTCAGGCGCAGACCGGCGGGGTGCGTGTAAAGGTTCCATTTGAATTCGAAATCGCTGGCAAAACCCTGCCGTCCGGCGAATATGTTGTCTCGTCAGAACACGACCAGGTCTGGGTGCGCTCCTATCACGGCAATACCGTGGCCGTGGTGCAGTCTAACCGGATCGTGCAAGATGGCGGCAAAACCGGGAAGGTGCTTTTCAATTGTTACGAAAAGCTCTGCTTCCTTTCCCAACTCCAGTTCCCGGATGCGGATGGGTCGCGGGAAATCATGATCTCCAAGTCAGAGAAACAAGCCGCCAAGCGTGCGGACCTTCAACAATTCGCATTGCTGGCAAAACCAATGAGACTCGCTGGCACGAATTAGCCGCAGTTATTCGCCGGGAGGATCCGGCGCGCCGACATGCGTGTGGCTCAGGTCCTGCAGCGTCGAGCGCTCTTCGTCGCTTAATCCGCGAGTGAAGTTCGGATCGTTCAGCCGCTGGTTGCGCGCCGACTCCGGCATATTCTGCAGCACTCCCAGCTTCTGCTTGATCACCTGTTGGCGGTCCCACGGCATCTGGCGCCAGCGGGGCAGTACGTCATTCTTGATGTGCTCGCGCTGCTCTGGCGTCAGATTGCGCCACGTGCGCTCTTTCTGCACCAGATCCGCTTTCTGCGACGGATTCATCCGGTCCCACTGGTTAAACTGCTGGCGAATCCTGCCCTGCTTGTCCGGCGAAAGATTCTGGAACGCTCTGCTGTTCTGCAACACCCGTTCGCGCTGCTGCGGAGACAGGTCGCGCATCTGATCCACCCACGGCTTGGGCGCTCCAACCCCAAGTTGCTGCCGCGGTGTGGGGACATAACCCGCGCTCGAACCATTCCTCGCTCCGTTGCGATTGTTCGCTCCGTTATTGAAATTGTTGTGTGGCCCCTGATTCGGGCGCGCCTGATTCATCGGCGCCCGGTTCGCATTCGCCGGCGGGCGATTCGGGTTCACGGGACGAGGCGAAGCATGCGGTGCCGGCGCCTGACGTTGCGGCGGCCGGTCCGCGTGCGGATTCTGTGCGGCGCAAAACGCCGGAATCGCCACGCTCGCGGCAATCGCCAGCAATCTCACGCCGAATTGGAGTTTCCCGCTCCGCATTTTCTTCTTTGCTCTCCGCCTTCCCTTCTAAAGTTCCTTACATCCGCTGCGGCTGCTGCGCCTCCGCGTCGTCATCCTCCGGCCCCGGCGGCAAATCCTTCAGCGGCTCAAAATTCTGCAGCACGTCATGATCTTCCAGCACCGGCAAATCCTGCATCATCGCCTGGTCGTCATTTGGAATACTCGGCGCCACCGGCGTGCCCGTGCGATACCCAAGCCATAGCGTCAACAACAGCAGCATGGACGCTGCAAATGCGATGCGCGGCGAAAAGTTCATCCACGCCCACCAACCGGCCTTGGCCGCCGGCTCCGCCGCCACACGCGCATGTACACGCATATCAAATTCCGGCGATGGCTCAATCAGCGGCAGCTCATCCAGCAGCCCGGACACCGCGCTGAACTCATTCACGCGCAGCGCGCACGGCGCGCATTCGGCCAGGTGCTTCTCCACCTCCAGCCGCTCGCTTTCTTTCAGCCGCCCATCCACGTATCCGAGGATCCGGCTCTCCATGCGTTCACAACTCATGATTTCCTGCCTTCCCGTGCCCTACTGCCTTGCATGTTGCGCAACAAGCGGGGCTAATTCCACTCGCAGCGCCTCGTACGCCCGGAACAGCAGCGATTTCAGCGCGCTTTCCGAACAATTCAAAATCTTCGCGATCTCCGCATAATCCAGCTCTTCATACTTGTGCAGCAGCACCGCCGCCCGCTGCTTTTCCGGCAATTTGTCTATCGCATGCCGGATCATTTTTCGCCTCGCATCCTCCACCAGATGTTGCTCGATGTTCGGATGCTTTTCCGGAACATCCATCGTCCTCTCGTCGCCATCTTCCGCGTCCACAGAGACCGGCGCGTCAATCGAAACTTCCAACTTCTGGTACCGGTTGTCCCGAACGGAGTTCAGCGCGAGGTTGGTGGCAATCCGAAACAGCCAGGTGGTGAACTTCGCGCTCGGTACGTAATCCTCCCGGGCCCGGTACACGCGCAGGAACACCTCTTGGGCCAGGTCTTCCGCCTGCTCGCGGTTGCGCACCATGCGATACAGGAAGTTGACCAGTGGCGTGCGATAGCGCTGCAGCAGGAGCTCAAACGAGTTCCCGTCGCCGGCTTTCACATCCAACATCAGTTGGACGTCGGTCCTGACCATAGCCGCCACACTTTACCAAACACTTTTGTTCTCAAAAAGTTGCAGTTGCAAGGAAAGAGGCGGGGAAGACAAGGTACGGGTACGGGCCGGGCCTTAGAGATTAAATAAGAGCTTTAGAATCAGCATGGTGGCAACCCCCACAAAAACCAGCAAAGCCATCCGCCAATTCGGCTCCTTATTTACCTCCGGCAACAAATCCGTCGCGGCGACGTAAAGCGTCACTCCGCCGGACAGCGGCAAGGCGTATTTCAACTGCGCCTCAAGTTGGCTGGTGAGGAGTACCCCGGCAAGAGTCGCCGCGCCGAGAAGACCCGCAGCCCGAACCGCATTGCGCTTGCTTTGGCTCTTGGCCATCACGACGGAAGCCACCGTGAAACCCTCAGGCAGTTTGTGAAGAAATACCGCGACAAAAAGCAGGACGCCCAGCCAGGTGGAAACCAGAAATCCAGAAGCGATCGCCACCCCATCAAAAAAAGTGTGAATCGCCAGGCCAAGAAAGATCGCGCTTTGCGCGTGGCCATGCTGCATCTCTTCGGTATGCGTCTCTTCGCCAAAATGAAAATGCGGCGCAATCGTGTGTTCGAAGAGATGA
>DASSGJ010000190.1:0-7702 GCA_035693545.1 Candidatus Acidiferrum sp. | reverse complement strand
TACGCCTTCTTGTCCACGCCTGTGGGCATGGGGTCTTCCTTCAGGATGAACTTGATGCCGTCTGCCAGCGGTTGGAGCAAGCCGTGCGGACCCACGCGGTGCGGTCCCCAGCGCGCCTGAATGTGCGCGATCACCTTGCGCTCGAGCCAAGTGAGATAGGCGTCCAGCGTCAGCACAAGGAATACAAGAATCGCGACCTTGACGATGGGAACGATCAGGAACCCGTATTTGGCTAGAATTTCGCTCACGGCTTCGCTTCCGCCTCCGGCAGGGTCTGCATCATGGTGCAAAAGCGGCCCAACGTTCCGCTGGTAAAGAGATTGTCGTTCGCCGGGCGAATCAGCTGCAAAGGCACATCGTACGGCGCGTGGCCATTCCTGGCGAACTCGATCTTGGTGGGTTCCGCGCCGCCGGTCAGCAGGCCTGCGGGCTGAACGTTGTAGCCGGGCACCGCCTTGCGGATTTCGTCGAACACAGCCCCAGGAGTTTTGAAGTGGAATGCTTTCCCCAGCCCCGCTCGTTCAAGTTGGTGCGACACAATGCGCAGCAGGTCAAAGTCGCTGCGCGCGCCCATTACCTCTGCGGCTTTGTGGAGCAACTGAATTTCGCCGGCAGTATTCGTGACGCTGCCGTCTTTTTCATAAGCAGAAGCAGCGGGGAAGACGATGTCGGCCAGTTGGGCGGTTTCGGTCATGAAAAGTTCGTGAACGATCAGCAGTCCCAGGTTTCCTCGCCCCGCGCCGGATTTTCCGAAGTGCGCAAAGGGGTTTGCTCCGACCACGTACAAAGCCTTCAATTTTCCGGACTGCGCCGCTTCGATCATTTCCGGCGCAGTCATGCCCGGTTTGGCGGGGATTTGCCCACCCCAGTGCTTTGCGAGTGATTCCGCCACCGCTTTGTTGTCCAGATAGGCGTAGCCTGGCAGACGATCCGGCAGAACTCCCATGTCGGCGGCCCCACGCGAGTTCGCATAATCGCCCAAGGCCATGTAGCGTACCTTGCCAGGGAGCTTCGAACCGAAGGCAACCACGTCTTCAATTGCCTTGCCGGTCAGTTCCGATCCGAACACAATGGCAACTTCCGGTTCCGCTTCCAGCGCGCTCTTAAGGGCTCCCAGCTTCTCGAAAACTTCCGCCGGCAAATGCCCTTCGCCGGTGGCCAGCAAGTGCACGGCGGCGGCTTCCTGCCCGTTGGCTACCTGGACAAACTGGGTCGCCTTGCGTTCCAGCTTGATTTCGCGTGAATTAATCAGGAAGAGTTTCGTGGCGTTGTGGCGAATCCCGGCCCGAATCTGCCATCCGACCAGCGGATTCTGATTTGAAGGATCGTTGCCGATCACCAGCACCGCCTTCGACTGGTAAAGTTGTTCCATCGTCAGGGAAGAGTCCCCTGAGCGATCGCCCAGCGCGGTTACGAGTCCGGTGTAATCCGCGGTACGGTGATGGTCAATGTTGTTTGTGCCAAACGTCGCGCGGGCCAGCCGCTGCAGCAGGTAATTCTCTTCGTTCGAAGCGCGATTCGAGCCGATGAAGCCGATGGCCTCTCCGCCGTACGCCATGTGCAGTTCTTTCAGCTTGGCAGCGGCCGCCTGCGAAGCCTCTTCCCAGGAAACAGGGAACAGCTTGTCGCCCTTGCGCAGCATCGGCTGTTTCAGTCGTTCGGGGTGCTTCGTAAAATCAAAGCCGAAGCGGCCTTTGACGCAGAGGAATTCTTTGTTGATGCCGGAGAGGTCGCGGTTGTTGGCGCGCAAAATTTCGTGGTTGCGAACGCTCAGCGTGGTCTTGCAGCCGTTCGAACAGTGGGTGCAGATCGTGGAGACATATTGCATTTCCCAGGGCCGCGTCTTGTAGCGGTACGTGCCGCTGGTCAGCGCGCCCACCGGGCAAATGTCAATGCACATCCCGCATTCTTCGCATTCCAGGTGATCTTCGCGGTTGGGAATGATGATGGAGTGCGCGCCGCGCATGCCCACGCCGAGCGCTTTTACGTCCATGCCTTCGTCGCAGACGCGGACGCAGCGGAAGCACAGGATGCAGCGGGGAGCATCGTAATACACCAGATCCGACCACTTTTCCTCGGGCCGGTGAATCTTTTCTTCCACGAAGCGGCTGGTATCGGCGCCATAGCGGAAAACCATGTCCTGCAACTCGCACTCACCGCCTTTGTCGCAAACCGGGCAATCCAGCGGATGGTTGCTCAGCAAAAACTCCAGCATCATTTTCCGTGCGTCTCGCACCTTATCGGTATTCGTCCGGACGACCATGCCTTCGGCGACCACCTGGGTGCACGCGGTCTGCAGCTTGGGCGCCTTTTCCACTTCAATCAGGCACATCCGGCACGCCGCCTGAAGCGTAAGCCCCGGGTAGTAGCAGAACGAAGGCACTTCCGTACCCATGCGCCGGGTCGCTTCAATCACCAGCGTTCCGGCGGGAACTTCGATGTCGCGGTCGTCAATCTTCAGATGAACAAGTTTCGTTTCGGCCATGGATTCCTACCGCGCACCAAGCAACGCTTCGGCGGCTTTGTTGTACGCACAACGTCCCTGCAAATGGTCTTCAAACTCGCTACGAAATTTTTCCACAATGCTGATCGTCGGCATTGCCGCGGCGTCTCCCAGCGGGCAGAACGTCCGCCCCAGCATGTTCTTGGAAAGTTCGCCGATCAAGTCAATGTCTTCCGGGCGGCCCAGGCCGGCGTGGAAGCGCTCCAGCATTTTCTTCAGCCAACTGGTGCCCTCGCGGCAGGGGATGCACCAGCCGCAGGACTCGTGCGCGTAAAAATGCATGATACGGCGCGCCATGTCGACCATGCAGGTGTCTTCGTCAATCACCACCATGCCGCCGGAGCCTAGCATCGAGCCGGCCTTGGCGACGGTGTCGTAGTCCATGGCGATATCAATTTCGTCGGCCTTAAAAACAGGACAGGAACTTCCGCCGGGGATCACTGCCTTCAGTTTCTTTCCGTTGCGCATCCCGCCGGCCATTTCGTCGATGAACTTCTTCATGTTCATGCCCAGCGGAATTTCGTAGATGCCCGGTTTGTTGACATGTCCGGCCACACACAGCAGGCGCGTACCACCATTCTTCGGCGTCCCGCGATTCGCGTAGGCTTCGCCGCCTTCCAAAATGATTGCGGGCACCGCGCTCAGGGTTTCCACGTTGTTGATGATGGTGGGACAGCCGTAAAGGCCCACAACGGCAGGGAAGGGAGGCTTGATGCGCGGATTCCCGCGTTTGCCTTCGAGCGATTCCATCAGCGCCGATTCTTCTCCGCACTCATAGGCGCCGGCGCCGGTGTGAATCAACAGGTCGAAGTCGAACCCTGAGCCGAGAATATTCTTGCCCAGGTATCCCCGCGCATAGGCCTCGGCAATCGCTGCATCCACAATGTCCAACACGTAGCGATATTCACCGCGAATGTAAATGAATCCGTTGTGCGCGTTGATGGCCCGGCCCGCGATGGTGATTCCTTCGATCAACTGATGCGGGTCCATTTCCATCAGCGGCCGGTCTTTGCACGTTCCTGGCTCAGACTCGTCCGCGTTGCAGATTACGTATTTGGGTTTCGGCGAATCCTTTGGCACGAACGACCATTTCAGTCCCGTTGGGAAGCCCGCGCCGCCGCGGCCGCGCAGGCTCGATTTCTTGACCTCGTCAATGATCGATTCCGGGGTCATCTGCTTCAGCGCCTTGTCCAGCGCCTGGTATGCGCCATGCTGAAGAGCCACGTCAATCTTGTGGGAATCCTTGACGCCCCACTTTTTGCTGATCAGAGGGGTTTCCAGCTTTGCGCGCTCGTGCAGCGCGCCGCTGATTACTCCCTGAGACTCGGGCTGCTTGCCTTTGTCGAGATCCTCGATGATCCGGTCCAATTTGAGGGGAGTTACGTTTTCGTAGAAATCGTAGTTCACCTGCATCGCGGGCGCCCCGGTGCATGCACCGATGCACTCCACCTCTTCCAGGGAGAAGACGCCGTCCTGAGTCACTTCCTTGTGACCGATTTCCAGCCGTTTCTTCGCATGTTCCAGCAATTCCGTACCGCCACGCAGCATGCAGGCCACGTTGGTGCAGACCTGGACATGGTGCTTGCCGATCGGCTTGCGATGCAGCATGGAATAGAACGCCAGGGTCTCTTCGACCTGTACGTTATTCAGGCCCAGACGTTTGGCAATTTCCGCGATCAGTTCATCGGTCACAGCGCCGAGTTCGTCCTGCCCGTACAACAGCATGGGGATGAGCGCGCTGCGCTTCACAGGGTAGCTGTTCTGGAGTTTGTCGAATTTCGCAGCGAGTTTTGGGCTGAGTTCCATAGAATTTATCGGTCCACTTCTCCGAGGACGATATCAATCGTTCCGATACACGCCACGGTATCGGCAATCAGCTGGCCTTTTACCATTTGCGGCAGGGCTTGAAGATTGATGAACGATGGCGAACGGAAATGCACGCGCAGAGGTTTCGGAGAGCCATCACTGGCGATGAAACATCCCAACTCCCCGCGCGGCGATTCCACAGCCACGTATGCCTCGCCCGGCGGCGGGGAAAAGCCTTCCGTGAAGATCTTGAAGTGATAGATCAGCGCTTCCATCTCGGTCTTCATCTTCTCGCGCTGCGGAGGAACGATGCCCGGGGCTTCGGACTTGATCGGCCCCTGATCCGTGATCTTATCCATCGCCTGCCGGACGATTTTCAGACTTTCGCGCATCTCCTGCACGCGAATCAAATAGCGAGCGAAACAGTCAGACTCTGTCCGCGTCGGCACATTGAAGTCAAACTCTTCGTACGAGGAATAAGGGAATGCCTTGCGGTTATCGAAAGCCACGCCTGCCGCGCGGAGTCCGGGTCCCGTTGTGCTCATGGCAATCAAGGTTTCCGCTGATAGATAACCAATGCCTTTCAATCTCCCCTGCCAGATCCGGTTATTGGTGAGCAGTTCCTCGTATTCATCAATGCGCGCGGGCATCATGTCCACGAAGCGCTTCACCAGTTCGCGCCAGCCTGCGGGTGGGTCCAACGCCAGCCCGCCGATGCGGATGTAGCTGGTCATCATGCGCTGCCCGGCAAAGCGTTCGAAAATCTTCAGAATCTCTTCGCGCTCGCGGAAGGCATAGAGCATCACGGACATCGCGCCCATATCGAGGGCGTGCGTCCCCAGCCAGACCAGGTGTGAGGAAATCCGCTGCAGTTCCACCATCATCACACGAATGTATTGCGCCCGCTTGGGCACTTCGAGCCCGAGCAGCTTTTCTACAGCCAAGCAGTACACGAGGTTGTTGCCCAGGGGATTCAGGTAGTCCATGCGGTCCGTTAAGGTGATCGCCTGGGAGTAGGTCTTGTCCTCGCAGCTCTTCTCGATGCCGGTGTGCAGGTAACCGAGGTCCGGCACCGCCGTCACCACGTTTTCGCCGTCCAGTTCCAACAAAACGCGAAGCACGCCGTGTGTTGACGGGTGCTGCGGCCCCATATTCAGGACCATCGTTTTGGAGGTGCCGACTGCAGTTTCAACCGTTGTCATGGGTTCTCAGTGCGCCAGGCGGAGTCTAGCGCTTGCCCTCCACTGGAAAATCCCGGCGAAGGGGCGCTCCTTCAAACTCATCCGGCAATAGGATGCGCCGCAAATCGGAATGGCCCTCAAAACGAATGCCGAACAGGTCAAAAATCTCCCGCTCCATCCAGTTAGCGCCGGGCCACAAAGGTTCCAGCGAATCAATTACCGGCTGCTGTCCGCTGACACTGGTGCGCAGGCGAATCCGCGCAGCCCGGGGGATCGAGAGCAGTTGATAGTTCAATTCGAATCGCGGCTCGTTGGGGAAGCGGTCCACGCAAGTGACGTCGCTAAGCTGGTTGAAATTCAGCTGGGGATCCTGTTTGCACTGCTCTGCGGTGGCCAGCAACAGCCTGGGGGGCACGACGATAGTCGTTTCGCCGCGATATTCGATTACCTGCGCGACACTTTCGGATTTCCAGGCGCGAAGGCGTTCGATTACAACACCAGCATTTGCATTAGCGAGCTGCGGCACGTTAATGAGTTCCTTGAAGGGCGACCGGTCTTTACTTCTGCGATTTGTTCCAGTCGAATGCGCCCTTCTTCAAGAGATAGAAGTAACCGACCAACAGGATGGCAACATAGATCATCATTTCCATGAAGCCGAACATCTTGGTCTTCGGATCGTGTACCAGGTCCTTGAAAATGAAAGCCCAGGGGTAAAGAAAAATGGCCTCCACGTCGAACAAAATAAACACCATTGCCACCAGATAAAATTTGACCGAAAAAGGTTCGCGTGCGTCGCCGCTTGGCGTGATGCCGCATTCGTAGGGCTGCTGTTTTGCTTTGTTGGGCCGCTTCCAGCCGACCAGCGTGGACAAGGTAATCAGCACGCCGGCAAGAAAAGCAGCCACCAGCAGGTGTATTACTAGGGGAAGGTACGCTTCTAGGCCGGTGGGGGTCATATGCAAAGCGTTATAATAGCGAGTGGGGAGCCACGCGGTCAAATGTTCCCGTAAAAAAATTAAGGGACGCGTGGCATATACTGCGGGTGTAGCTCTGTGGGCTGGCATGCATAAGGGAAGATGATGGTTTTCGGGCACAACTCCAATCTCAAACTCGGATCGAACACGTTGCATGTGCAAACCGAAGATCGCGGCGCCGCTCACGCCCTGATTGATACGACGGTTTACTATCAGGGTCGCGTGCTGCACCGCCGCACAAACAACTACCACGATCTGCTTCCAATGAATGAGGAGAATCAGCGGGCGCTAAAGTTGCGGGTGGATGAACAGCACCGCACAGTGCTCGAAGCGATCCGCAGCGGCGAGCTGCAACTGGCGATTCCGCAACCCCCCGCCACGGCGGCAAACACGGCTTCAGGTAATTCCCATCCGGCAGGAGCCAATTCGGAGAAGCCTCCTGCCTCAGTTGCACAACCGCCGAAATTGGTGCTGGAACTGTTGAATGCCCGCACCTGGCTGGCGGGCAAGCAGGCCACCCTTCACGTGGTTGTCAAAGAGGAAGGCGGCGCAAACATTGCGGGCGCAATGGTCACCGCCGAAATCGAAGGCAGCGCCGGGCATCCACCCTTCTCAAGCCACACCGGAGAGGGCGGCGAGGCCACAATTCACTTCGAAATGCCCAAGCTGACCGGCGCCGAACCAGCGCTTGTCATCCGCGCGGAAGTAAACAACGTCACCGCGCATCTTCGCTTTTCGTTGCGTGCGAAACCCCGCGTTCCTGCAGTATGATGAACCCATGGCGAACGAAATCCATGTTCACGTAAACGGTGAAACGAAAGAATTGCCGCCGGGCACCAGCGTGCGAGCGCTTCTCGAGCATCTTGGACTCAACCCAGGCCGTGTCGCCATCGAGTACAACCTGGAAATCCTGCCCAAAACCAAATGGGATGCGACCCAAGTCGGCCCTGGTGACCGCCTTGAAATCGTCCAATTCGTGGGCGGCGGCTAGCGCCGGGTGTTAGGCGAGCCTTCCGTGGCGCCGCGAAAAACTAGATGCCTTCGAGCAGGTGGCCCATCTTGCGCTTTTTGGTTTGCAGGTAAGCCCGGGAAATCCTGGAGAGCCGCGGCTGGCAGGGAACCCGCTCGACCACGCGGATACCCGCCGATTCCAGCTGTTTTATCTTGTCGGGATTATTGGAAAGCAGCCGAATGCGCGTCGCGCCGAGCTTCTTCAGGATCTTTGCGGGAAATTCATA
>DASSGJ010000189.1:0-19691 GCA_035693545.1 Candidatus Acidiferrum sp. | reverse complement strand
CCGCGGGATTCGGGATGACAAAGATGGAAAGCGGAGGAAGAGCACTGGCTGAAGCTCGCGCCACCATGCGCATCGATTCGAAAGCTCCTACACGCGTTGACCTCGCCGGCGGCACGCTGGACATCTGGCCGCTCTATCTTTTTCATCCCGGCGCACTGACGCTGAACGCGGCAATCTCGCGCTACGCGCATTGCAACCTCGAAACGCAGCCCGCGGGCGATTCGCGCATCAAGCTGGTCTCTCTGGATACGAACAAGTCGGAAGCGTTCCCGTCGTTTGCCGCGCTGGTCCAAGCAAAGCGCTATCGCCTGCCGCTGCTCGCCGAGATCGTGAAGTTCTTTCGACCTGAAGGCGGCTTCACACTGACCACCAATTCGGAAGCTCCCGCGGGCGCCGGCATCGGCGGATCGAGCGCGATGGCTGTGGCCATTTGCGCGGCGCTCGATCGCTTCACCGGAGCAGGGAGGAGCACCGTGGATTGGATCCACATCAGCCGCGACGCGGAAGGCATCGTGATCCGCGTACCCACCGGAACGCAGGACCACTATCCGCCGGCGTTTGGCGGGGCGGCCGCGATTGAGTTGCTGCCGGGCGGCGAGAGGCGGATCGAGTTGCGCGTGAATCTGGACGAACTGCAGCGCCGGCTGGTGGTTTGTTACACGGGGAAGCCGCGGCAATCGGGGATCAACAACTGGGAAGTGTTCAAAGCGCACATTGACGGCAAGAAATCGGTGCGAAGCAATATCGAGCACATTTCGCAGATTGCGCAGAAAATGCGCGTGGCCCTTGAGAGCGGCGACTGGAAAGAGACCGGGCGGCTGATGCACTCGGAGTGGACTTTCCGGCGGCGCAACCTGCCAACCATTTCGACAAAGACGATTGACGCGATCATTGCCGGGGCAAGGCGCAAAGGCGCGCTGGCCGGAAAAGTTTGCGGAGCCGGCGGCGGAGGTTGCGTGGTTTTGTTGATCGAGCCCGAGGCGCGAGAGCGCGTGGAGCGGTCGGTGGTTGAGAACGGCGGGGAACTTCTGCCGATGCGGATCGACCGCCAGGGCGTCACCGTGGTCTCCCAATAATTTTGAAGCGAACCACTACTCAAGTCGCTCGCCGCATCATAAAATAGGCGGGTCCCGGGCTGGGTGGTGCGCGGTTCGCTATGTCCAATTGGCTTGCCATTTCGTTGCTGGTTTTCGCGTTCGCCGCGGCGGATTTGCCGAAGATTCCACTTTTGCCTGCGACGGACAGGAACTCATCGGGAAATTTTCCTTCCGGCGAAAGTATTTCCTTTTTGCCGTCGTTTCTGACAGATCCCGCCACGCAATCAAGCGGCCCGCAACAGCCCAGCACACCGAAGGGCGCGAATCTGACGGAGCCCTCGAAGCTGGCGCTGATCCGTTATGTGTCGGGCGAATTTGCCAAAGTGCGCAAACCCATTCCCGGGGGAAAAGAGGGTTTCGTCCTGTACACGGACAAGCCGCTGAATCAGGAATATCTGGATCGAGTGATTACAACGCACGGAGCGGCGATCAACACCGGCGACAACGCGCAAATCACGAAGCTGGAATTTAAGGAACGCACCATCATCGTGGACATCAATGGCGGCGGGCGGCCGAAGAAGAGCTGGCGCGATCGCATCCAGGTCAACATAGGCGGGCCGTCGCAGGTTCCGCAGTCGACGACTACTACGACGCAGGAGCAGGGGCCCGCGGGATTTCAGCCCGGGCAGGGCGGCACGCTGTACCTGCAGTTCCCAAAGAATATTCCCGATCTTTCGCCGGACGACCTGAAGAATATCCTTTCTCCGTTTCTTGATTTTGCGAAGGAGCGCTCGGCCGCGGTGCATTGGATAGACACGCTGCCGCCGGAAATGAAAAAGGCCATCACCGAACGCCACCCGATTCTGGGAATGGACCGGGAAGAAGTGGTGGCGGCGATTGGAAAGCCGGACCGCAAGGTTCGCGAGCGCGATTCGGAAGGCTATGACACGGAAGACTGGATTTACGGACACCCGCCGGACAAAACAGTATTTGTGCATTTTCGCGGCGACAAAGTAAGCTCCATCAAGCAATACCCGCAGTAGCGCGGAGCAAAATGCAAGCACAATTCGTGGCGAACAATCCCTTCGCAGTTCTTACCGCCATCGTGGCACCAGCGATTCTGACCAATGCCTGCTCGGTGCTTGCGTTGGGCACAAGCAACCGGCTGGGCCGCGTGGTGGACCGGACGCGCGTGGTGGCTTCCGATATTGCGGCGAGCAAGCCAGGGTCGGAAGGATTCCAGGAGTGGAATTCGCAGATGCGAGCACTGGAGGTGCGCACGCACATGCTGCTGCGGGCATTGCGGCTGTTTTATGCGTCGTTGGGATTGTTCGCGTCGTCGGCGTTGATTTCGGTTGCCGGATCGATTGCGGCGTTTTATGGGCAGAGGCCGCTGTTCCAGGTTGGTGCACTGCTGGCGGTGCTGAGCGGAGGCTCGGCAGTGGTATGTCTTACGGTGGGATGTTTCTCGATGGTGAATGAGACGCGGCTGGCGGTGAAAAGTCTGGGCGAGGAAGCACGGATGCGGATCAAGCTGCGGGAGATGAACGAGGCGCATTAACCGAGCCCCAGGATTTACCGTTGCCGGGAATTCCGCAGGGATTTGTGACGTAAGTACATGCTCTTTCGTTGACTTTTGGCTACACTCAACCTAGCATTTTCTGTTCCACCCGCGGCGTCATGCTTACCTGATGATCACGCCGCAATCCAGAAACCCGCACCGGAGGAAGCATGCCAATCAAGGTAGGAATCAACGGCTTCGGCCGCATCGGCCGGAATATTGTGCGCACCGCGATCGACGACAAGGAGATTCAGTTCGTCGCCGTGAACGATATTACGGATGCCAAAACGCTTGCGCATCTTTTGAAATACGATTCCGTGCTCGGGAATCTGCCGCATAACATTACGCACACCGAGGACACGATCAGCATCGAAGGCAAGGCCATCAAGGTGTTCAAAGTGAAGGATCCGGCGGAGATCAACTGGGCCAGCGTCGGCGCGGACATCGTGGTGGAGTCCACGGGGCTTTTCACCAAAGGACCCGAGGCGAAGAAGCACCTGCGCGCGCCGGTGAAAAAAGTGATTATCTCGGCGCCGGCGGAGGATCCGGACGCCACGTTTGTGCTGGGCGTGAACGACAAGACTTACGATCCTGCGAAGCATCATGTGATCTCGAACGCTTCGTGCACGACGAACTGTTTGGCGCCGGTGGCCAAGGTTTTGCAGGAAACGTTTGGGATTCAGAGCGGAACGATGACGACGATTCACTCTTATACGAACGATCAGAAGCTGCTGGATTTGCCGCACAAGGATCTGCGGCGGGCGCGGGCGGCGGCGATCAACATGATTCCGAGTTCGACGGGGGCGGCGAAGGCGCTGCACCTGGTGATTCCGGAGTTGAAGGGGAAGCTCGACGGCTACGCGATGCGGGTGCCGACACCGAACGTCAGCGTGGTGGACCTGACCGTTTTTGTGGAGAAGCCGGCGACGAAAGATTCGGTGAATGCGGCGCTGAAGGCCGCGGCGAACGGCCCGCTGAAGGGGATTTTGGGGTACACGCAGGAAGAGTTGGTTTCGTGCGACTTCAAAGGCAATTCGCATTCGTCGATTGTGGATGCGGAATATACAAAGGTGGTCGGCGATCGCTGCGTGAAGGTGCTGGCCTGGTACGACAACGAGTGGGGCTATTCCTGCCGGTGCCGCGACTTGATCAAGATGCTGGCGTCGAAGTTCTAAGATTGACCTCGCCGAATGAGGACGGCTTTTTGAGGCCGTCCGCTCCACAAGCGAATCTGAAGCTACGGAAGAATTCATGAGCAAACTCACCATTCGAGATCTTGAACTTCGCGGCAAGCGGGTGTTTATCCGCGTGGATTTCAATGTGCCGTTGAAAGACGGCGTAGTTACCGACGACACCCGCATCCGGGAAACTCTGCCCACGCTGAAGCTGGCGATCGAAAAAGGCGGACGGCTGGTGCTCGCTTCGCATCTCGGCAGGCCGAAGGGCGGGCCCGAAGCGAAATACTCGCTTAAGCCGGCGGCGAAGAAACTGGAAGAGCTTCTGGGGAAGCCGGTAGCGTTTGCGGCGGACTGCGTGGGGCCGGATGCGGAAGCGAAAAGCAAGGCGCTGAAGGATGGCGACGTTCTGGTGCTGGAAAACGTGCGGTTCCACCCTGAAGAAGAGAAAAACGACGAGGGTTTTTCGAAGCAGCTCGCGGTGCTGTGCGACGGTGTTTTCGTGTGCGACGCGTTTGGTTCGGCGCACCGGGCGCACGCGAGTGTCGTGGGCATTACGAAATTCGTGAAGCAGGCTGCTGCCGGATTATTGATGGAGAAAGAACTCGCGTACATCGGCAAGGCGATCAGCAACCCGACGCGTCCGTTTGTGGCCATCATCGGCGGCGCCAAAGTCAGCGACAAAATCGAAGTTGTAGAGAACCTGATGAAGATTGCCGATGCCATGCTGATTGGCGGCGGCATGGCTTATACCTTCTTGAAAGCGCAGGGGCTGGCGATCGGTAAATCGCTGGTTGAGGAAGACAAGCTGGACCTTGCGCGCAGAATTCTTTCAGACGTGAAGCAGAAAAATTTCAAGCTGCTGCTGCCCCTGGATAATGTGGTTACGCCGGAATTCAAAGCCGGAGGACCCACGAAAGTAGTCGAGGTCTCGGCGATCCCGGCGGACCAGATGGGGCTGGACATCGGACCGAAGACCATTGGCGCGTACTCCGCGGAAATTGCCACAGCAAAAACCATTGTCTGGAACGGGCCGATGGGCGTGTTTGAGATGCCCGAGTTCGCCAAGGGCACACTGGCAATCGCGCAAGCCGTGGCTGCGGCGACGAGCGGCGGCGCCACGTCTATCGTGGGCGGGGGCGATTCGGTTGCAGCGATTCACCAATCGGGTCTCGCGTCCAAAATTTCTCACATTTCGACGGGCGGGGGCGCTTCGCTGGAATTCCTCGGCGGGCGAAAACTTCCGGGCGTGGAGGCCCTTACCAACAAATGAGCCAATCCAAGCGGCGCCGCGTGATTGCGGGCAACTGGAAGATGTTCAAGACGACGGTGGAAACGCGGGCGTTTTTCGCGGCCTTTAATCCGCTGGTTGCAGACGTCAAAGATTGCGATATTGTGATCGCGCCACCGGCGACTGACATCCCTGCGGCGGTTGAGTCCACCAAAGGCACACACATTGCGATTGCTTCGCAGAACATTTACTGGGAGAAAGAAGGCGCATTCACAGGCGAAACATCCGCGGGCATGGTGGCGGAAGCTGGATGCCAGTACGCGCTAATCGGCCACTCGGAACGACGCCACATTTTTGGCGAAACCAGCGAAATGGTGTTTAAGAAGGCGAAAGCCGCGCTGGCCGCGGGCCTCACACCCATCGTATGCATCGGGGAACAACTGGCCGACCGCCAAGCCGGCCGCACGGAAAACATTTGCAAGTGTCAATTTGAGGAGAGCGCGGGCGCGTTGACCCCCGAGGAATTCTCTCGTATTCTGGTAGCTTACGAACCGGTCTGGGCAATTGGTACGGGCCACACGGCCACGCCGGAAATTGCCGCGGCCGTGCATCGTTATGTACGCCAGTGTGCGGCGCAGAGGTTCAGCGCCGACCATGCGGCTGCGCTCAGAATCCTCTACGGCGGCAGCGTCAAGCCTGACAACATTCAGGGGTTGATGGCGGAGGTAGAAATCGACGGCGTGCTGGTTGGCGGGGCGAGCCTCGATGCGAAGTCGTTTGCGAGCATAGTGAAGGACTGGAGCCGGTAAAGCGGAAAGCCGCGACGGCCAATGGAACGAGATCTTACAAGCTTGAGGTGCAGGAAATGCCAGGCTGGATGAAATGGACGATCGCGCTGCTGATTGGCTTCGCGATCATTTATGTCGGGTTTCACTTTTCGTGGGGCGGCTACGTGCTGACGCCCTTTTTCGTGCTGAACTGTCTTGTGCTGATCATCGTGGTGTTGCTGCAGAGCGGCAAGGCGGCGGATCTTGCCGGGGCGTTCGGCGGCGCGGGCAGCCAGACGGCGTTCGGACCGCGCGGTGCGGCGACGATACTTTCGCAGGCGACGACGTGGTGCGCGGTGATGTTCATGGTTTGCGCGCTGGCGATGGTGGTGAAGGTGGACACCGGCTTGGGAACTTCGGGCGGCAGTTCGATTCTGGAGAAATATTCGAAGCCCGCGCCCAAGACGGCTCCGGCGCCAGTGACGCCTGCTCCAGCGGTTCCACAGTCTTCGGCACCAGCACAGCCCGTACCGAGCACACAGCCAGCGACGCCGCAGGGTTCGACACCGGCTCAGCAGGCTCCTGCGACTCCGGCTAAGCCGTAAGTCAATTTCGGGCAGGTCGGTTGTATTTGTCCGGCGTTTCCGCGTCTTGCTGGTTTTCTGCGGCGCGGCTACAATGAAGTCCTTACCTCAGTGCGGTCGTGGCGGAACTGGCAGACGCACCAGCTTGAGGGGCTGGCGGTAGCAATACCGTGGTGGTTCGAATCCACTCGACCGCACCAAACTCCATTTACGTTTCCATGCTTCTCGCATTAATTTCTTGTAGGGTATTTCCTGTATAGCAAAACTTTCACGGAAATGTAGTATTTCCACCACTTCTTCCGATTCGACTTTTCTGCACCTTCCCTCTTTGCGATTCGACTCGTCTGGACCTGGCTGCAACTTCTTGAGCCATAGGAAGTTCGCTATCTTTTTGGCTCGTTCGGCACCCCGGTTGCACCTTGGAGCAGACGAGTTTTTCCCGAAAGGAGGATTGCTATATGACGACGATTCGAGTGCAATTCAAGAAGTGGCCGGTCATTTCCGGGCTTTCGATGTTTGTCCTGGCCGGTACATTTGCGGGAGCACAATCCGCATCCGGCTCAAATCCACAAGACACGAGCCGGCCTACGCAGGACCGCGACATCACGCGGAAGGAACTCGCCAACTTCGACGAGTTTCTCGACAGCCATCGCGAAATCGCCGAGCAGGTCCGCAAGGATCCTTCGCTGCTAGATAACCAGCAGTACCTTAAGGACCATCCGGTCTTGCAAAGATACCTGTGGAATCATCCGGGCGTGCGTGAGGAGGTAAAGGAAAATCCAAACGTCTTCATGCACGCGGAAAACCGGTATGACCGGCAGGAAGATGCGGCCGCCCGCGAAGCGACCCGTGAAAAGCTGGCGAGCTTCGACCAGTTTCTGGACAAGCACCGCGAAATCGCCGAGCAGGTTCGCCGGAACCCATCCTTGGCCGATAACCCGCAATTCCTGAAGGACCATCCGGAATTGCAGACGTACCTACAGGAGCACACGGGCGTCCGCAATGCGTTGAGGGAAAATCCAGACGCCTTCATGCTTCAGGAAAAACGTTTTGATGTACGGGAAGATGACCGTGATCGGGACACGACGCGCGGGCAACTGGCGAGCTTTGACCGGTTTCTGGACAAGCATCGTGAGGTTGCCGAGCAGGTCCGCAAGGATCCTTCGTTGCTCGATAACCAGCAATTCCTGAAGGATCATCCGGCTTTGCAGGCCTACCTGCAGGACCACAAGGGCGTCCGCGAGGAAGTGCAGGAAAATCCGAGCGCCTTCATGCGCCAAGAAAACCGCTATGACCGCAGCGAAGAGCAGCGCGGAGATCACGACACGACGCGCGGGCAACTGGCGAGCTTTGACCAGTTTCTGGACAAGCATCGCGAGGTTGCCGAGCAGGTCCGCAAGGATCCCTCGTTGCTGGATAACCAGCAATTCCTGAAGGATCATCCGGTTTTGCAAGCTTACCTGCAGGACCACAAGGACGTCCGCGAGGAAGTGCAGGAAAATCCGAGCGCCTTTATGCGCCAGGAAAACCGCTATGACCGCAGCGAAGAGCAGCGCGGCGATCCGGACGCAGCTCACCGCCAGTTCGGCGAGTTCTTGGGACATCACATGGAGATCTCGCGGGATCTCGACAAGGATCCTTCGGTTGTTAAAAAGGACGAGTACGTCCGCAACCACCCCGAACTTCAGGCGTACTTGAATGCCCATCCTGAAGTGCGGCAGGGGCTGATGGCCGATCCGCACGGGTTCGTTAAATCCACCCAGCAATTCAACACGCAGAGTTCACCTGCGAAAACCGCGACGGCCCCGACGACGGCGGCTCAACCCAAGCCCTAGCCTCCGCATATAGAGTCGCGCGCCGTCTGGTTGGCGGATTTCGGCCTGCCAGACGGCACGCAGTAAGCCCGTTCGCGACCGGGCAAGAAATAGGCTCGGTCGCGAACCTGTCAAAGAAATGAGTTCAACGAGGAGGCGTGATGAAGAAGACTCCAATCGGTTTGGCCTTAGTTGTCGTTTTTTTGGTGGCGCCCGGTGGTGAAGCTAAGAAGAAAAGCGACCCGGATCGGGGCATGCTCGAGAAAATGGATGCGGTCCCTTGCGGTGCGAAACAAAAAGGGCTGTCGGGCCTGGGCTCGTTCTGGGCCTCCGTCGGCATTACGGACGTGCATGCCACGGAGAAGCTGTGTCCCCAATACCTGGTCAGAACCGATCAAATGGACTATCGCATCCGGCCAATGGACCTGAAGCATCCGTTGATTCTGCCCGTTGGGCACGAAATCGTTATGAAAATGAAGAAGGATCGCATGCTGGTCCGAGTTCCGGACGGCGACAAGAAAATGCGCGAATATGAGGTGGTCGGAATGGAACCGGTTGCACCACCGACGTCAGAGAACGCATCAACGAAGCCGGCCAGCCGATAGGCTGGCCGCCGGCCCCAGCGACAGTCCCCAATTGCGGCGAGCCGGCGGCTTCGAGTTGCTTGAGGCTCCTGCTATGATTTTGGGATGGCACTGGAGCTTTCCGATGTTGAGGTCCGAGTACTCGGCGCGCTGGTAGAAAAAGAGACCACCACGCCGGAGTATTACCCGCTTTCCCTGAATGCGCTCGTAAACGCGTGCAACCAGAAATCGAATCGTGAACCGGTGATGGCGCTGGACGAAGAGGCGGTGCGGCAGGCGCTGCGTTCGCTTTCGGAGCAGGCGATGACGCGGTCCGCGGGCGGCGATTCGCGGGTCGCAAAATTCGAGCACCGGCTGAACGAGCTTTATAATTTTCACCGGCATGAGATTGCGGTGCTGTGTGTTTTACTGCTGCGCGGACCGCAGACGCCGGGGGAACTTCGTACCCGAGCCGAGCGGATGTATGCGTTTGAGGATCTGGAAGCAGTGCAATCCGCGCTGCATCACCTGATGCGCCGTGAACCGCCGCTGGTGAAGATTCTCCCGCGGCAACCGGGGACGAAAGAATCGCGGTACATGCATCTTTTGGCCGGCGACAGCTGGCCGGAAGAACATGCGGCGACGGAACGCCCCGTTGAAGCACAAAGTTCGGCAAGGAGTTCGCATGATGGAGAGCGGGTGGCGTTGCTTGAAGCGGAGATTGTGGAACTGAGAAGGGAACTGAACACCCTGCGCGAACAATTCGCGGCGTTTCAAAAGAAATTCGAGTAGCTCTGGCGTCTGCTATTCGACCCTGTCGCGCGCCGAATCGTTTTCCTATTTAACTTCCATCTTTAGCAGGCTATCTGTTATCTGTTTCAACTCTTCGATGCTCGGTGCGAAACACTCGATCTGCAGCAAATAATCTCCTGCCACGGTTTGGGCCAGGCTCTGGTAGTAGTGGAGCGCTCCGTTGGTCCGCTCAAAGTCGGCGCGCATAAATTTGTGCCCCTTCACCTCGAAATTTGCGGTGCTTCCCACCTGTTTCAGCTGCGAAAAATTGATCATTCTTGCCGTGACCTGACCGAACATGTCTTCATCCACTGTGTCTTGCCGCGTTTCCTGCGCCACGATTCGCATCGAATTCAGGACCGGTTTCTGGGGCTCGCCGTCTCCGCGCTTTGAAGCATAAAAAATCACTTCGGGCACAGCGATGTGCGCGCTGCCCGCCAACTCGGGATGCTGTTTTTCGAGCAACGCCCGGATGCTCGTCTCTGAACGCTGATTGCTTTCATGGACTTCCTCGGGCTTTGCGGCTTTCCATCCAGCCGGGAATTCGTAGCGCAGTCCCACATGCTCGTTGGTGTAAACGTTCCCAGTGATGGTTGCCGTTTCCACAGGCAACAGGGATATCGCGGGCATCGCCGCCGGTGCATCCGCAACCTTGGTTATCCCGTTTTCCACTTTGGGCGCCTCGCTTTTCCTTTCATAATCAGGGTCCGCTCCGCCCCTTGCGTCCTCCCCCCAACCTTCGGCCGCTGCTTTTGCAAGCACCGGGTCGGAATCGCGCTTCAACGCTTTATTGATCGCATCTTCCAGATCATTCTGCGTGTCCTGACTAAGCCCGGACTGCCGAAAGCGGATGACGCCATCCTTATCCACAACAATGTAGGTGGGAAACGAATCGATGTTGAACGCTTCCTGCAGTTCGCTGGAACTGTCCAGATACTCCGACCAGTTCATGTGCTGCGCTTGTACAAAGGTCTTCCACACATCTTCGTCGTCGTCGGAGCTGATGCCGACCAGTTGAAAGGACTTCGCCGCATATTTTTTCTGGACATTCTTCAGCATGGGAACGGACTCCCGGCATGGTGGGCACCAGGTTCCCCAAAAATCGAGCAGGACAACTTTCCCGCGCAGGGAAGCGTTGGAGATTGTTTCATTTTCTTGTGTCCGAAACGAAAAGCCCGGAGTGAAAGGTGTCCTGGCCCGGACGGGATTCGCGATAATCTTTCGCGCTTCGGAGGCCATCGAGGGCGTGGCACCGGGCAACGTCAAGAAAGTCTTCATCTCGGCGAGTCCGTCCGTATCGCGTTCCTGTTTCAACAGCACCATCCCCAGATTAAAATGCACTACCGGCAGGGAAGGTTCCAGCGCGATGGCATTGCGCAACTCGGTCTCCGCCTCTTTCAATTTGTTGTCGGTGGGTTTGTTTGCCATGGACGCCAGCAGGGTGGCGCGCATCAATCGCGCATCATTGCTCAGACGGGTGTCGTTACCAGCCGCGGCAATGGCTTTTTTCGCGTCATTGGCCGCATCGGGGAGTAAACCGGCCATCTTTTCAATGAGAGCAATCTTCAGCAGCGCTTCCGCAGAGGTGTGGTGCGAAAGTTTGTCGGCTTTGTGGTACGCATCCAGCGCCAGTTCGTATTTTTTTTTGGATTCGTAAAGCTTGCCGTCCGCAATCGCCTGGGCAACGGGGTCTTTCGTTTGCCCGGCCCGAGCCACTTGCCCCGTTTTCCCGACGGTCAACGCCAGAAGCAGCAGTACACCGCCTGCCCTCTCGACTGCCCGTAAATGCATGTATCCCTCCGATACTTTGGTGTGCCGAGCAGAATATCATCCGTCCACTTAGCAAGCCAGTTACAAGCGGTTCCGGTTGCGCCGGCCGTTCCATCTCTACCAGGAGACATTCCTTTCGATCTGAGAAAGGGTTCTGCGCTGCGAGCCCAGCGCCTTGCAATTCTGCGGCTTAGCGCTAAGATACGGGCTTGGGTTCAGAGTGCCGCCGACGGCGGAAGTATATAGAAAATGGTCAGTTACGATGAAGGCGCCAGCGCGCCGCAACCTACCCGTGCCTCTTTTCTTGGGCGCTACGTCTTTTCCACGCACCATAAAACGATTGGACTGCAGTATCTTTGGCTAGCGCTCGCCAGCGTCCTGGTGGGTGTCGTTCTCTCGACTTTGTTGAGAGTACACACTTCCTGGCCCGACACGGCGATTCCATTTCTGACTGGGTTTGAAAATACGCCCGAGCGGTATGCGGCGGTTCGGTTGCTGCATGGGTCGCTGATGGTTTTCTTTGTGCTGACGGCGGCGCCGCAGCTTGGGTTCGGCAATTATCTGCTGCCACTGCAGATTGGCGCCTCGGAGATGGCGTTTCCCGCGTTGAATCTCGTGTCCCTGTGGCTGACGGTGATTTCGCTGGCGGGAATGACCGTTTCTTTTTTTTATACGGCGGAAACTGGAATTAGCGTATGGCTCGGAAGCGCGGCGATTTTTTCGATAGGAGCGCTGCTGAGCGCCTTGAACTTTACGACGACTACGATTGATCTGCGTACCGAAGGAATGACGTTGCCGCGGCTTCCGGTGACGGTGTGGGCCTGGTTTCTAAATTCCATTCTCAGCATGCTGATTTTCAGCGTGCTGCTGGCGGGGTGCGCGGCGCTGCTTTCGGACCGGCTGCTGGGCTCGCAGTTTTTCAGCGTCGCAAGTTATCTGGCCGCGCAACCGCTGAATCTGGTGCGGCAGGGAAGTTCAGCGGCGTTGTGGCAACGGTTGTTCTGGTATTTCGCGCAAGCGGAAGTGTATGTTGCGATGCTGCCGTGTTTCGGAATAGTGACGCACCTTGTCTCCACATTTTCGCGCAAGCCGGTGTGGAAGGAGCGCCTGGTGGTTCTTGCATTATGCGGAGTTGGGTTGATCGGCTTTTGCGTGTGGGGCTACCACATGTTTGCAACGGGGATGAATCCGTTCGCCCCGCTGGTGTTTGCGGTGCTGGCGTCTTCACTCGGAGTGCCGGCCGCGTTTCTGCTGGCGAGTTGGCTTGGAACGCTTTGGGAAGCGCGACTGCGGCTGACGACGGCGATGCTCTTTTCCATCGGTTTCATTTCGCTCTTTATCGCCGGCGGACTCTCAGGAATTTTCCTGGCGCGGCATGATTTGAGAAGTGCGGCCGTCAGCGAAGATTTTGTGATTGGCCACTTTCACCTGGTGATGGGCGTGGCGGCGACGTTTGCGATTCTCGCGGCCCTGTTTTTCTGGTTCCCCAAACTTTTTGGATGCCGATTGAGCGAAACTCTGGGCAAAGCGCATTTCTGGATGACGTTTGCCGGCGTCTACTTGATTTTCATGCCGATGCACTGGCTGGGGCTGTTGACGCAGTCGCGGCTCCTGCCGGATGAGCAGAGAGCGGTGCTCGCCTCCGCGGGGTCTTCGATCCGTACGCTGGTGACCGTGGCTACGATTGGCACGGTCTTTGCCCAGATTATTTTCGTGATTAATTTTGTGCAGGCACTTCTGCGGCGAAAACGTGTGCAAGAAGAGGCCAACCCGTGGCGAGCTACGACACTCGAATGGAGTGTGGCTTCGCCGGCGCCCGAAGAAAACTTCGGAAACGCCAAGCCGACCGTTTATCGCGGGGCTTATGAGTTCCCCGCTGGTTTGGCGACTGATTTTGCGCCACAGCACCTCTCGCCCGAGCTGCTGGCCCAGAAGGTAGGCTGAACTGAGGAAAGGGATGCTATGCCGGGCTCAACCGCAACGCAGGAAATCGAATTGATTCTGGAAAAAAAGACCAGCGATGGAGGGGGAGGGAATCTTCCACCGACCGGCCGCAACGGCGGGGGCGACGATGGAAAGCGGCCGCAGCGGGAAAATTCGTCGCCCAAGCGCTACTTCACGGGTATGGCGCTGGGAATCGTGTCTATTCTGATGTTCTTCATGGCGCTGTCTAGCGCGTTTTTGCTTCGCAGAGGGAATGGCGTTTGGATTCCGGTTCAGATCCCAATGGTGATGTGGATCAATACAATAGTGCTGCTCGCCAGCAGTGCCACGCTGGAGTTGGCTCGGCAGCGACTGGCGGATGGGCGGCTTTCCACTTATCGGAATTTGTGGTTGGTTACGACTGTTCTCGGGGTGGGATTTGTGGTGGGCCAAGCGGTGGCCTGGCGGCAGTTGGTCGCCCAGGGAATTTATCTGGCCAGCAATCCGGCGAGCAGCTTTTTTTACATTTTCACGGGAGCTCATGCCCTGCATCTTATGGGAGGGGTTGCCGCGCTGATTTATGTGGCGAAGCGCAATTTCAACCAAGCCAAGGTGACGCGATCGGCGGCAGCGGAGGTAACTTCTTACTACTGGCATTTCATGGATGCGCTGTGGCTGTTCCTGCTGGCGCTACTGTACCTGGGCAAATAAATTTAGCGAGACGTTGTAAATTCACAGCATCAAGGTTTCTGATTCCTGAACACTCTCCCGAATTTTGTAGTTGGGTTCTGCTTTCCTGTCGCTCGATGTGTCTAAATCCCCGTTTTTCTGCGATTGGCGAGAGTTCTAAATTGGCCGTGTACTTGCATTGGTAAGAACGACCGCAGTTTTTCTTCAGTTGGTGGCTGGGGATTAGTATCCCGGTCTTTCCGCGCGTGGTTCTTGGGAGTTGCTGTCTGAAGAGTTCCGTCGCCGGTGGGCCGGAGCTCAAAGCTGTTCCCAATCCGATCGTTCTGTGGGATTACAGGAGACCGCAATTCCTGTGATTCCTGGATCATTCCGCGAGTGAGTCTTCCAGTGCAGCGGCACACGTGTGCCCGCATTCGGCAAAAATCTGAATATGGGAGCTGGCTCGATGACTCATGCTGCGCGTGTACGGGTGTATCTCTTCCTCCTTGCGATTTTCGTAGGGCTGCCTGCGCTGTTGCAGGCGCAGGAGTTGGCAGGCCTGATTGGCACAGTAACCGACGCAAGCGGTGGAGCGATTGGCAAGGCTACGGTAACTCTGACCAACACGCGAACCGGAGCCACCATGCAGTCGCAGACCAGCGATACGGGAGCCTACCGTTTCGTGCAATTGGCGCCGGGGCCGGGATACGAGTTGAAGATCAGCAAGGACGGGTTCAGGAACGTCACGATTTCGAACTTGTACCTCGCGGTGGCGACGACGCGGACGCAAGACGTGCAACTATCCGTGGGCGTAGTGACCCAAACTGTGGAGGTGCAGTCCGAGGGTTCGGTGAGCATGAACACCACGGACGCAACCATCGGAAACAATTTCGACTTGAGAGCGGTGGCGGATCTTCCCAACGAATTTAGAGACGATCCCGCGAACCTGTTAAGGCTGCAGCCGGGAGTTGTGAGCGCCCAGGGCGGGCTGAACGCCGATCCTTCCTTGAGCCGTGATGGGGCGGTGGCCGGCGCGCGGGCAGACCAGAACAATATTACCGTCGACGGTATCGATGCCACAGATTACGCGTTCGGAGCTGCGTTTAGGACACAAGCGGCCATTCCGGTGGAAGCGGTGCAGGAGTTCAGCACGCAAGTTGGCAGCTTCACCGCTTCCTACGGGGGAAGAGGCGGTTCGGAGACAGTTATCGTTACGAAATCCGGAACCAATGATTTTCATGGCGCAGCGTATGAGTTCAACCGCACGGCGGCCACCGAGGCCAATACTTTTTTCAACAACAAGAATGGTGTGCCGCGGACAAATCTGGTTCGCAATCAATTTGGCGCCAACTTTGGCGGGCCGGTTCTGAAGGACAAACTTTTCTTTTTCTTTGACTATGAGGGACGCCGCGACGCACAACAGGCCAACGAACTGCAATTAGTCCCGCTGCCGCACGTTCAGAATGGAGAGCTCGCGTACATTAATGCCACGAATAACGTCACGGGTCAGCCTTGCAGCCCGTCCAGCCGGCTGACTTCAGCCGACGTCAGCACGGATTGCGTGACGATCCTCCCCGCCGCGCAGGTCGCAGCGCTGGATCCATGCTCGCAGGCGGGCGGATGCCCCAACGCGCCTGGGTTCGCGGCGCCGGGAGTTGCGCCGGCTCTCCTGAATCTCTTCAAGACCCGCTATCCGGCACCGAATGATTTTTCTTCGGGCGACGGTATCAATACGGCGGGATTCCGGTTCAATGCGCCGAATCCCCTAACCGAGAATTCGTACCTGGCTCGTGTGGACTATATTTTTAATTCGAAGAACAAATTGTTCTGGCGGGTGAACTTCCGGAATCGAGACTCCATCGTTCAGCCGATCCAGTTTCCGGGGGATCCGACAACCGGGCCCGAAATCCTCCGCGACTATGGCTGGGTTTTCGGAGAAACCTTCACGAAGAGCGCCAATACCGTGAATGAACTGGTCATCGGCGAAACTCGCAACAACCTGAACGATCCCATCCTGTTCAATCCGGCAGGGGGCCTGGTGGAACTGAGCTTTTTCGGCGGTTCATTGGCGACTCCCTTCGCGCGCCAGAGCCAGATTGGCCATATCTCTCCGGTCCCGACATTTCGAGACGACGTTACCCTCATCCGCGGCCGCCATACGATTCAATTCGGCGGACTGTGGAATCCGACGAAAGTACGCAGTACGTTGACGAACAACTTTAATTTCATTCAGGAAGGACTCGGTGGGAGCATTCAGAGCCTGCCAGCCACGCTGCGTCCCGCGAACATCCTGCAGGATCCGAACGGGATCGCCACCGGAAACTGGGACAACTTCTTTGTGGGCGCCTTGGGAATCATCAATAACGATCAAAGCGCCATTACGTATACCCGGGACGGGCAGGTAGTCCCCGCCGGGGAAGAGACGCACCGACGCGATTATCGCTCTTATCTTTATGCGGCTTACATTCAGGATTCCTGGAAGCTGCGGAGCGACTTCACGCTTACCGGCGGCGTCCGCTATCAATACGCTTCGGTGCCATACGAGGTAAATGGCCTGCAGGCGAGTTTCTTCAACACGAATCTGAGCCAGTTGCTGCAGGTCCGCCTGCAGAACGGTCTGGACGGGATTTCCGGACCCGACGCTACGCCGCAGCTCACTTACCAGCTATCGGGGAAAGCGAATCACGCGCCTCCTTTGTACAGCCCCGACAAACTGAATTTCTCACCGCGGCTTGCTTTTGCGTATAACCCGAGCTTCCGGGAAGGAATTCTGCGGAGTATTTTCGGGGACCGCAAAACGGTTATCCGGGGACAAGCTTCGCTCGTCTACGATGAAACCGTTATCAACGCCATTACCAACCTGGAAGATCAGGGCAATTATGTCTTCGGAAATACGGTCGCGACGAATTTTGGCGGGGGTGGTGCCAACGCTTCGCTCCAGTCGGATCCGCGGTTCTCTTCGCCCAACTCGGTTCCATTTCCTGTAGTTGCACCGCCGTTTATGACTACGGTGACGCCCACGGCGATCTTCAACTATGGGCTGGACACGCATTTGCATACTCCGTATTCGGAAACGTTTTCTCTAGGCGTTCAGAGAGAACTTCCCGGGGGATTCCAGGTGGAGGTGGATTACTTCGGGCGGCTGGGACGCAAGCTGTTTGTGCTTGCTGACGCCGGAGGGATGGTGAACTTTACCGACAAGGCTTCCGGCCACAGCTTCGTTGGCGACACGACGACTCTGGAACAACTGGCAAGGCAGAATACAAATCCCAACAATGTCCAGGCTTTGCCGTTCTTTGAGAACGAACTTCAAGCGGGCACCGGCCTGACCTGCGCGCAGATCAACCAACAGGTGTTCGGCACACCATTCACCACTTGCACCCAGGCCGTGTACGACCTCAACCGGGTTGCCCTGCAGCAGGGAAATCTCAGCTCAATCGCTCTTACAATCTTTGGCCTGGTGCCGCAAAACGTGGTTATTCCGTCGCAATTCTTTGTGAATGCGCTGGGCACCAACAAAGGCTTTTCCTCTTACAACGCCATGTTTGCGACAGTTCGCAAGCGACTGTCGCACAATCTGCAATTCGACTTTAACTACACGTATTCGCATTCGATTGATAACAACTCGATCATCGCGAACAATAACGGAAACTTTGTGGCCGGCACGGCTTCGGTGCTGTGCGACCCGTATAACCTGAACACATGCCGCGGGAATTCCGAATTCGACTCAAAACATCAGGTAAACGCCGTGTTCCTCTACAACCTCCCGGTTGGAAAGAACCAGCGTTTTGTCCATGATGCTCCGCGCTGGCTGGATGAAATCGTTGGAGGATGGCAGGTTTCCGGTGTCGTCACCTGGCGGACCGGGCTGGCCATGAACGCCGTCGGAGGGTTGGGAAGCACAACCAGCCTGGCGGCGGACGACGGAGCGCTTTTCAACGGGAACACCGGCGCGATTCAAGCCGGCATCCATACCGACAAGGCCAACGGCAACCAGATCCAATTCTTCGCCAATCCAACAGCTGCGCTGGGCGCGTTTTCGTTCGTCAGCGGCCAGGAAAACGGAAGCCGCGACGTTTTGTACGGTCCGCATTTTTCGAATGTAGACCTCGGCGTAGCAAAGACATTTCCCCTCATCGGCGAGCGCTACCACCTGCAGTTCCGCGCGGATGCCTTTAATGTGTTCAACCATCCAAACTTTGGCTTTCCGGACACGAACATTGCCAGCAACACCTTCGGTGTAATCACCACACAAGTGGGGGAGGAACTCTCGCGCGTAATGCAGTTTTCCTTGCGCTTTGAGTTTTAACGGTCCGGGGGCCGATCTGCTGCTTTGGAGGCGGTTAGCGCAAGCGGCCGGGGGGATCGGAGCCGGGGGGCAGGTCCGGGACACGCTTGCGGTCGGCAACGTTGGCCACAACTTTTGTTGGCGCGGGGTGCGCGATGCCTACTCCCGCGTTCCAATCCAGGTGATCTTTGCCGCAGGCGGGGCAATAGCCTTTCCCGGTATCTTCATCGCGCAGGCTTGCCAGTTCGTAGCAGCCGCAAACACAATCACAATATCCGGTTTCCGATGCGGTTTTTAGAGGAACGAGTGCCATTTTCAGTGCTCGAGCAAACGATAGCATGACTTAAGCGCCGTCGAAAGCGGACGGGTGCTCCGAACCATACTAGTTATTCAAATTTTTCAAATGCGCGAGGCGGAATGGCGAGCCGAGGTTTTGCCTTAATTCGACCCAATGTTGCTCGGGAATCGAGAGAAACACTTCGACCACCTTGGGATCGAACTGCGTCCCGGCACACCGGCGTATCTCTTCGCGTGCGTGGGACATCGGCAGGGCTTTGCGGTAGGGGCGATCGCTGATCATGGCGTCCATGGCATCGGCGATGGAGAAAATGCGGGCCCCGAGTGGAATCTGCTCTCCGCGCAATTGACGGGGATAACCGGTGCCATCGAAAAATTCCTGGTGCGCCAGCACGATCTCCGCGGCATCGCGCAGAAAAGGAATCTTGGTCAGCATGTTGTATCCGATTTCGCAGTGAGTGCGCATGATGGACTTCTCGTCGTTGTCGAGCGGGCCAGGCTTGCGGAGGATGGAGTCCGGAATGGCCATTTTGCCGATGTCGTGGAGAAAAGCGGCGCGGGCCAGAACCGGTAGATAGGGAAGAGGGACAGGAACGGCTTTGGCGATGGAAATGGTAAATGCAGTTACGCGCTGGCAGTGGCCTTCGGTTTCCGCGTCCTTCAAGTCCAAAGCGCTGCCGAGCGCTTCGAGCGTATCGTCGTAAGACTGCTCGAGCTGGGTAATCGCGACGGTCAGCTGCTGAGTTCGTTCATCCACCTGTTGCTGCAGGTTCAACTGGTAACTCTTGTTTTCCAGCACCAATCGCCGATGCTGCAAGGCGCGCCCCACGCCCAGGAACAATTGATCTTTTTCAAAGGGCTTCAGGATGTAGTCGTAAGCGCCGCGCCGGATGGCTTCCAGGGCGGTCGAAATGTCGTGAATTGCAGTCACCATGATCACCGGTACCTCGGGATCATGATTTCGCAGCCAGTCGAGGAGCTTAATGCCGTCCATTTCCGGCATGATCATGTCGCTCAGGACCAGGTCCGGTGTCTGCCTGCGTACGCACTCCTGGGCGGCTCGGCCATTGCTGACCGCGGTACAACTGTAGCCACGGGATTCCAGCATCGTCGAGACGACTTCGCGAATTGCTTCCTCGTCATCCACAACCAGGATGTGTTCCACGTCCACGTTGGTTTATCTCCCAAGCAGCATTATACGGGACGGCACAAACCCTTTG
>DASSGJ010000188.1:0-3177 GCA_035693545.1 Candidatus Acidiferrum sp. | reverse complement strand
TGCACGTGATAGAGATAGCGGATCGTCTCGTTGTCAATGCGCGCCATCATGTCTTCAAACAGAATGAACGCCTCTTTCTTGAATTCGACGAGCGGATCCTTTTGTCCGTAGCCGCGCAGCCCGATGCCTTCCTTCAAGTGGTCGAGAGACAGCAGGTGGTCCTTCCACTGGGTGTCCACCACGTCCAGAATGATTCGCCGCTCCAGCCAGCGCAGTAGGTCCGGGCTGAACTGTTTTTCCTTTTCGGCGTAGCGGGCTTTCACCGCGTCCACCAGCGCCTCGGCCAGCTGGTCATGATTCAGCGCCGCCGGGTCCGCGCCCGCTGCTTTCGCGTCGATTCCAAACTGGCTGTTCACTTCGGCGATCAGTTGGGCCGTGTTCCACTGCCCGGGATGCTGCTCGCGCGGACAATAGGCGTCCACCAACTCGCGCGCGACATCTTCCGCAATTCCCAGCACGTAATCCCGCTGATCTTTTCCTTCCAGCGCGGAGCGGCGAATTGCATAAATCGTCTCGCGCTGCTTGTTCATCACGTCGTCGTATTCGAGGAGGTGTTTGCGGGCGTCGAAGTTCTGCGCCTCGACGGATTTCTGCGCGTTTTCGATTCGATTCGAAATCAGCTTCGACTCGATTGGCACGCCCTCGGTCATGCCGAGCCGGAACATCATCTGCTTCACGCGCTCGCCGCCAAAAATTCGCATCAGGTCGTCTTCGAGCGAGAGAAAGAATCGCGAGGAACCTGGATCGCCCTGACGCCCGGCACGTCCACGCAACTGATTGTCAATGCGCCGCGCCTCGTGGCGCTCCGTGCCCAGAATGTGCAATCCGCCGAGGGCCACAACTTCGTCGTGCTCGGTTTTGCATTGATCCGCGAACTGCTGGTAGACCGGATCCCACTGGTCCTTAGGCACCTGAAAAATCTTGCCCTCGTGCTGGAACAAAACCATCTGCACCGCCGCAGCCGCGGGCGTATCGCCGTTGCTGCTCTCCGCACCGATCACAGCCGGCGCTGCTGCATACGGAATCGCCAGCTTGTTCTTCAGAAAATGTTCGCGGGTCATGGCTTCAGGATTTCCGCCAAGCAGGATGTCCGTTCCGCGGCCGGCCATGTTCGTCGCCACCGTCACCGCGCCCTTGCGTCCCGCCTGCGCCACGATTCGCGATTCACGCTCGTGCTGCTTGGCGTTCAGCACCTGATGCGGCACTCCGGATCTTTTCAGAATGTCCGCGATCGCTTCCGACTTCTCGATCGAAATCGTGCCCACCAGCACCGGTTGCCCGCGCTCGTGGTAATGGCGGATTCCGTTGGCCAGCGAATTGTCTTCCTGCATGATCCCGTTGACTACCGCTTCGAACTTTTCCTTCTCCGTCCGGTAAACGACGTCGGGATGCCCTTTGCGGATCAGCGTGCGGTTTGTGGGGATCACCACCACGTCCAGGTTGTAAATCTTCCCGAACTCCGCCGCTTCCGTTTCCGCGGTACCGGTCATGCCGGCCAGCTTCTTGTACATACGGAAATAATTCTGGAACGTGATCGTCGCCAGGGTCTGGTTTTCCCGCTCGATCTTCACGCCCTCTTTGGCTTCCACAGCCTGGTGCAAGCCGTCCGACCAGCGGCGCCCCGGCATCTGCCGGCCGGTGAACTCGTCCACGATGATCACTTCGCCGTCTTTCACGACGTAATCCACGTCGTTTTTGTACAGCGTGTGCGCCCGCAGCGCCTGGTAGACGTGGTGGATCTGCTCCATGTGCGCCGGGTCGTACAAATTCCCCAGCCCCAGCAGCCGTTCGCACTTGCTAACGCCTTCTTCCGTCAGCGTCGCCGTGCGATGCTTTTCATCCAGTGTGTAGTCAATGTCCTGAATCAGCTTGGGAATGATCTTATCGATCTTGAAATATTTGTCGGTGGATTCTTCGGAGGGCCCCGAAATAATCAGCGGCGTCCGCGCTTCGTCGATCAGGATCGAGTCCACTTCATCCACAATCGCAAACTGGTGCCCACGCTGGACGCAGCTCGCCAGGTCGTATTTCATGTTGTCGCGCAGGTAGTCGAAACCGAACTCATTGTTCGTGCCGTAGGTCAGATCTGCCGCATACGCCGCTCGGCGTTGTACATCATCCAGGTCGTGCACAATCACGCCAACGGTCAGTCCCAACGCTTTATACAGTGGGCTCATCCACTCAGCGTCGCGCCGCGCCAGGTAGTCGTTCACCGTCACGATGTGCACGCCGCGCCCCGCCAGCGCGTTCAGCGCTGCCGGCAAAGTGGCGACAAGAGTCTTCCCTTCGCCCGTCTTCATTTCGGCGATTTTTCCGTCGTTCAGCACCATTCCGCCGATCAATTGGACGTCGAAATGCCGCATCTTCAGGAAGCGCCGCCCAGCTTCGCGCACCAGCGCAAACGCCGGCACAATGGCGGCGCTCAGCGCCTTCTGCAATTCGTCTTTGTAAGTGGGCTCGGCGGGATCCGCGTCTTTCAGCTGTTCCTGCACCTGCGTCCGCAGCGCGGCGAAGCGCTCCTTCAGTTGCTCGTCGCTCAACGCCTGCACTTCCGGCTCCTGCGCATTGATCGCAGCAACCAGCGGCTCCAATTTCTTGAGATCGCGCTCGTGCTTCGTGCCGATAAAGCGCGCGATAACGCTGTCAACTACCTTGGCTACATCCATGGAAGGTTGGCCGTCTCCTGACGGGATTCAGCAGGCTTGCGGCCATGCACACTCCAGCCGCACCACCCAAACAATTCATTGTAACTGGTCAGGCGCGCTCCCGCCAAGAAACGCAGGCCCTCGGGCGGTGCCGACGGCGGGTTCTGAAACATGTCCCGATAATACGAGAGAGGACTAGTGCGCCGGTTCGGATTTTTGGACCGTCGTGGCTGGCGAGGCCGCTGGATGAGCTTTGAGATTCTCGAAAGCCTCGCGCTTCAGCCGGGCTTCACCATCCACCAGCGCCGTGAACTCCAGGTCCTTCGGCAGCGTCACATCCTTGCCGGAACTGACTGGTAACACGGAGTCAGAGGAAGTATTCGAGGAACCTGAAGCTTCCTGATAGCAGCGCACCTTGATCTGCTCGCCGTCGGCCAGCGTCATCGAAGTGATGCTGAACGCTAGTTTGCCTCCGTGGCCGAAACGCTTCTTGGGCTCCGCCGCGGCAATGGTGCCGCTCACTTTTGCTCCG
>DASSGJ010000187.1:0-5585 GCA_035693545.1 Candidatus Acidiferrum sp. | reverse complement strand
CTGGAGCCGCTGCCGCCTCTGGCAGAGCCCAAGGTGAGCGTGTTCCGCCTGGTGTTCCGCATCCTGCGTTGGTCCACATACCTGGCTGCTCTCATCACCCTCATACTCTTGCTGCACAAGAACCCGCCACCACCGGTCGCTTCGACGCCGCAAGCCGCGGCCAGCGCGGAACAAAAAGTTGCAGAGGCGCAGCAGAGCGTGTCGCAGGGGCAGCCCGCCACCCTGCGGCTCGACGAGGCGGAGCTGAATTCGTATCTGGCAAGCCACTTAAATTTTGCGCAGCAGGCTTCGACCGCAGCTCCTTCCGGGGGCCCAGGTTCCGTCACAGATGCAGACGTGGAGCAAGCCCGCTCTTCGGTGCGGGATGTAAAAGTGCAGATGGAGGGGGATCAGGTGCACGCCTACCTGGTGTTCGATCTGCATGGAAAAGAGCTGAGCCTGGACCTGGTGGGGCGGCTGGGCGCGGCAGATGGCTATTTGAAATTTGAGCCGGTCAGCGGACACATAGGATCGCTTCCGATCCCGCAGTCAGCACTCGAAAGCGCCGTAAAGCAATTGATGGAGTCGCCGGTAAACCGTGAAAAGCTGAGATTGCCCGCCGATGTAGCCGACCTGCGGATTGAAAACGGCGAACTGGTTACGACTTACCGCTAAAGAGTCCGCCCTTCCTCTCCCCTTAATCTCTGAGCACGGCTGCCCAATAAATCCATAACGCTGTGCAAATTCCCAGGGACAATCGTGCGTCGACAAAAGCCGCAAGCGTCGCGAGCAGATAAAGCGGCGGGCCCAGGCGATAGTTCCGGTGCGTATTTTCGATAAATTTGGCGGAAGCGTTGCGTGAAAGCAATTGCGGGCGGAAGGCCCCGTAAATAAAAAGAGTAAAGCACAGGGCTACAAGTACAAACGTGCCGGCGTAAAAGGCCGCGGCCATTTTCGCCGCGGGCGTCCGCAAGTAGGCCGCGAGAACCGAAGTTGGATAGGGAACGAAAGTGATTAAGAGCAGCAGGCAGCCGTTGCTGAAGTGCAGGCGCGAGTCCGTGCGGTGTACATTGCGGAGAATGGCGTGGTGATGCATCCACATGATGAGGATTGTGAAAAAGCTGGTGACGAGGGCGAAATAGCTGGGCCAGAGTTGCAGCAAGGCTTTGCCCAGCGCCGCGGAGGTTGCGCCGCCGGGAGGGGCCGGGGGTGCTTTCAGTTCGAAGACCAACAGTGTGATGGCAACGGCGAAGACCCCGTCGCTGAAGGCTTCGAGGCGGCCGGTTTCTTTCTCGTCCTGGGTTTCGATTTGCGGTTGCATCGGAAAGAGCCCAAAAACTGGCTAACAGACTATCAGTGATAGGGAAGAATTCGAAGCGGTCGAAGTGTTGTCGCGAGCGGTATACTGAGCCACTACATCAAGGCGGGGGCCGAATGGACGACGAAAAGCTGGCCAGAGACAAGAAAGATCGTGAACTGGGGATGACACGGGATATTACCCGGCGCGATTTTCTGAATGGCGTTGCGATCGGAGCCGGCGCCACGCTTCTTGGTGGTTCGATTGGCGCGGAGCAACTGTTTGCAGCGGCAGCTTTCGACGAGTTCGCTCCGGAGAAAGCTCCTGATTATTACCCGCCTTCCCGTACCGGGATTCGCGGCAATCACGATGGTTCGTTTACATTCGCCCACCGGATGCGCGATGGCGAGTCGGCGAGTTCGCTGGGCGATGCGGTTTCCACCGGCGAAAAATTCGATCTGGTGGTCGTGGGCGGAGGAATCAGCGGATTGGCCGCTGCGTACCGGTTCCGGCAAAAGGCGGGGAGCAAGGCAAAGATCCTGATCCTCGACAATCATGATGACTTCGGCGGCCACGCCAAGCGCAACGAGTTTCAAGCCGGCGGGCGCATGGTTCTGTCGTATGGCGGCACGCAATCCATTGAAAGCCCCGGCAGCTACAGCGCGGAAGCGAAAACCTTGTTGAAAGAGATCGGCATTGATACCCGGAAATTTTACAAGGCCTACGACACAAGCCTTTACGCGAAGCGCGGCACCGCGGCCTTTTTCGACAAAGAGACGTTTGGCGAGGATCGCCTATTGACCGGCATGAACACCACGCCATGGGCCGAATTCCTGACGAAAGCTCCTTTATCTGAGGCGGTAAGAAAAGACATTGCGCGCGTTTATACCGAGAAAGTTGACTACCTGCCGGGAATGACCCGCGAGCAGAAAATCGCGGCCCTCCGCAAAATGAGCTATGCGGATTATTTGACCAGGCATTGCCGGCTGATTCCGGAGGCCCTGCCGTTTTTTCAGACGTTTACCCACGATCTTTTTTGCGTGGGGATTGAGTCGGTGCCGGCGTTCGCCTGCTACGAAGCGGGCGACGACTACGGGTCGTTCACCTATCCGGGGTTCGATGGGCTTGGTCTTCCCGAGCACGAGAAAGAAGAACCTTACATTTTTCACTTTCCCGATGGCAACGCTTCCGTGGCGCGATTGCTGGTGCGTTCGATGCTTCCCGACGCCGTTCCCGGATCAACGATGGAAGATGTGGTTACGGCACGCGCGAATTACGCCGTCCTGGATCGAGACGCGAATGCCGTGAGGATTCGGCTGAACAGCACTGTCGTCAACGTGAAGCATCCTGGCGGGAAAGATTCCGCGAAGGAAGTGGAAGTGTCGTACATGCGTGGCGGCAAGCTGAATACGGTGAAAGGCAATTATTGCGTGCTGGCCTGCTATAACGTGATGATTCCTTATATTTGCCCGGAGCTTCCGGATGCGCAGAAAGAATCGCTGTCGTACCTGGTAAAGGCACCGCTGGTTTACACGCATGTGGCTTTGCGTAATTGGACGCCGTTCGCGAATCTGGGAATTCGCCAGATCGTTGCTCCTGGCGGGTATCACACGTACACCGCGCTGGATTTCCCGGTGAGCCTGGGGAAGTATCAGTTTCCAGGCAAGCCTGAGGATCCGGCGGTGCTGTTTATGCTGCGCACGCCGTGCAAGCCGGGCTTGCCGGTGCGAGACCAGAATCGCGCGGGGCGGACGGAGCTGCTGCAAACGCCGTACAGCAAATTCGAACGGAACATTCGCGAGCAGTTGGCGCGGATGCTTGGCGGCGCGGGCTTCGATCCAGCGCGGGATATTGAGGGGATTATTGTGAACCGGTGGGCCCATGGCTACGCGTTCACGCCGTTTGGGCTCGATTTACCGGAGTGGAAGACGGGGCAGGAGCCGTGGGTGCTGGGACGGCAACCGTTCGGGCGCATCGCGATTGCAAATTCCGACGCGGGGGCCAGCGCCTACACCAATACGGCGATAGACCAGGCGTTTCGCGCCGTGAACGAAATCTTCCGCCATTAATCTTTCAGAAAATTCTGCCAAGGTCGGCCGCGGCGCACGCGGCGGATGCCCTACTATCGTTACTGGCTCCAGGAACATGCGACGAAGGTGGAGAGGATTCCGCTATGAAGAAAATAATCCCGCTGGCCGCCGTTCTTTTGATTGCGAGTGTCGCTCTCTCTGTCCGCGGGCAGAGCCGGGCGAACGATGAGGCAGGGCGCATCCAGGCACTCGAGCTTGCCTGGAATCACGCCCTGGAGATCAAAGATGCGAAGGCGCTGGACATGCTGCTTGGGAACAACATGGTGTCCGTTGATATTGACGGCAGCATCACCAACAAAAGCGAATTTCTGGCCAGTATCAAAGCGCCGGACTACCAGCCTTCGCAGGCGGTGACCGAGCAGAGCAGCGTGCAGATGTATGGCGACGCGGCTGTGGTAGTAGGGGTATTCCGCGTGAAAGGAATGGAGAAGGGGAAACCGTACACACATCGCGAGAGATTCGTGGATACGTGGATCAAGACGAACGGCACTTGGCAGTGCGTGGCGACAACCGGAACCCTGATTACCGCCAAGCAGCCTGCGGACTGAGCCCCTTGTGCTGGAATGGGGTGCTTCCCGTTCGTATTCTTAATGCAGCAATAGCATTTGAGTTTTGCAAGGAGAGGCAAATGTCCGTTCTACGCTTTGGCATGGGTTTGTTACTGGCTTTGACGCTGACGAACGGAGAGTGTGCGGCCAATCCTGCGGCAAAATCCTCCGTAAAAGTTCAGCCGTTTGGCGCCGTCGCTTCGGGTGAGAAAACGGATTTGTATGTTTTGACGAATAGCCGAGGCATGACGGTCGCCATCACAACTTTCGGGGCGACCGTGGTAAGCATCAAAGTGCCGGACCGGGCGGGAAAATTCGCGGATGTTGTGCTGGGGTTCGACACGGCGAAGGAATATGAGGCCGGTACAGCGCACTTCGGCGGGACTGTGGGACGCTATGCCAACCGGATCGCCCACGGAAGTTTCACGCTGGCCGGAAAAACCTATACTCTGCCGAAAAATAACGGTGAGAACACGCTGCATGGAGGATTGATCGGTTTTGACAAGAAGATCTGGTCGGCGAAAGAAGTCCCGAGCAAAGAGGGCGTCGCAGTGGAGTTTACTTGCATTAGTCCGGACGGAGAGGAAGGATTTCCCGGGACCATGACGGCGACGGTGGTATTTACTCTGATGAGTACAAAGAATGAGCTGCGAATAGAGTATAGCGCCAGCACCGATAAGCCCACGGTAGTGAATCTGACCAACCACAGTTATTTCAATCTGGCCGGGCAGGGAAATGGCGACATTTTGTCGCAGACCCTGCAGTTGAACGCGAGTAAATTCACACCCGTGGACGCGACACTGATCCCAACCGGCGAGCTGCGCGATGTGCGGGGCACGCCCTTTGACTTCAGGCGGCCGGCGGCGATCGGCTCGCGAATCAACGAAGCGGATGAGCAACTGAAGTTGGGACGCGGTTACGATCACAATTGGGTGCTGGACAGAAAAACTGGATTTTCAGGCATTGAACTAGCGGCCGTGGCGCGCGATCCCAAGAGCGGTCGCGTCTTGGAAGTCTTGACGACCGAGCCGGGGCTGCAGTTTTATACCGGCAATTTCCTGGACGGGACGGCGCACGGGAAGGGAGGAAAGGTCTACGAGCAGCGCTACGCGTTCTGCCTGGAGACGCAGCACTTCCCTGATTCGCCAAACCACGCGGGATTTCCTTCGACGACTTTGTTTCCGAGCAGGCCTTTCCACTCCACTACAATTTATCGATTTTCGGTGAAATAACTGAGGCGATTGCCCGAAGCTGCGAAGAAGGGAAGAGACAGGATTGGTTCCGGGGCCTGGACTCGAACCAGGATTCTAGGCTCCAAAGGCCCATGTGCTACCAATTGCACCACCCCGGAACGGTGTGGACAACCCTATTAGTCTACTTGAGAGGCGGCGGCGCGCAAAATCCGGTTTCGCCGGCAATTTTGATTTCTTTGCGGCCCCGCTCGCAAAAATCCGCTCGGCATCGCCATGCGGACGAAGTGAATTTCTGCTAAAGTTAAAAGGTTGCGCTCCACTCCGGAGAGGTGGCCGAGCGGTTTAAGGCGCACGCTTGGAAAGCGTGTGTAGGTTAACCCCTACCGTGGGTTCGAATCCCACCCTCTCCGCCATTCCTTTAGATTCAGTGAGTTTGAACCTTCCTAAAATTTATCGCTTACTCTGGCGTTTGCCCGAT
>DASSGJ010000186.1:0-13272 GCA_035693545.1 Candidatus Acidiferrum sp. | reverse complement strand
CCGCCGCCAGCCAGCGCAGCGCAATCAACAATCGGCCGCTGTTAAGATTTCCTGTGTGGTGGGCGCCAATCATTCAGCAGCGGCAGCCTAGCTGCCAAAAATTTCGTTGATTTTGGCCGCCAACTGGAAATCCAGATTGCTGATGCCCTTCACGCTGTGGGTATTCAGATCGATCACCACTTTGTTCCAGACGTTGAACCATTCCGGATGGTGGTTCATGGACTCTGCCACCAGCGCCACTTGCGTCATTTTGCCGAACGCGGCTGCGAAATCCTTGCACTCAAAGGCGCGGTGCAGCTTGCCGTTGACGAGGCTCCAGCCTTTTGCGGTTTGCAGCTGCTGTTGAATTTCCGCGTCGCTCAATTTTTGTGCTGGCATGGACGTCCCCTCCCAACCGGCTTGCTGGCAGGCTCCATTATGCGTGCAGCGGCGCGGAGCGGCAACAATGCAACCAGTCGTCAGGCTCGGGCCGGTGATTGAACGCGCTCCACATTTCCAGTAGGCTTAGAGATTCGCCCGCACCGATTTTCCGCTCCGTGCGCGCGTTCAGTTCCTTGGATCGGAGAAGGCCGTGAAGAAGAAGATTCGTGCCATTCAGTATGGGATTGGGCCAATTGGCGCCTCAATCCTGAAACTCATGCGGGAAAAGGAAGCGATTGAAATCATCGGCGCCATTGATAATGACCCGGCAAAAATCGGCAAAGACCTGGGCGAAGTGGTCGGCGCGGCCGACGCACCCTGGGGCGTGAAAGTTTCGGGTGACGCCAGGGGCGTGCTGGAGCAGTCCGCCGACGTGGTCATGCACACCACTTCCTCTTCTCTTCCGAAAGTGGTGGATCAGTTGCTTGCCTGCATGGATGTCGGTTCCTGCGTCGTTTCTACATGCGAAGAACTTTCTTATCCGTTCCGCACCCATCCGGAGCTGGCAACGCAACTCGACAAAGCCGCCAAAGACAATGGCGTGGCCCTCGTAGGCACCGGCGTGAACCCGGGCTTCGTCATGGACAAGCTGGTCATCACACTGGCGGCTGTCTCGCAACGCGTGGAACACGCCAGGGCCTTGCGCATCGTTGACGCCTCCAAGCGCCGCTTGCCCTTGCAGAAGAAGATCGGCGCGGGACTTAGCGTGGAGGAATTTCGCGCCCGCGTGAAAGAAGGGACGATCAAGCACGTCGGACTTCCTGAATCCGTCGCCATGGTTGCGGACAGCCTCGGCCTGCGCGTTGATGAGATCACCGAAACCATCGAGCCCAAGGTTGCCGCCGAACGCGTGCAGACCGAATTTCTTACCGTCGAATCCGGCCAAGCCGCCGGCGTCCATCAAATTGCCCGCGGACTTTCCGATGGAAAAGAAGTGATCTACATGGAGTTACAGATGTACGTGGGCGCGAAGGACCCCGCGGATACGGTTGAGCTGAAAGGCCACCCGAATATCAGTCTGACCATTCCGGGCGGCTCGCATGGAGACATTGCCACCGCTTCGGTGGCCGTGAATTCCATTCCCTCGATTCTGGAAGCTCCCGCAGGCCTTCGGACTTCGCGGGACCTGGCAATCGGCTTTTTCCCGCCCAAGGGCTACAAGTAGTAGATTACTTTTTCCAAAAACGCATCACGGCGGAGTAATCCAGATCTTCTTTCGCTTCGCCCTTCACCTGGTTGTACACTTCGCGCGCGGCCGCCGTCGCCGGCAGCGCTACCCCCAGCTGATTTCCCAGATCGAGCAGCAGCCCAAGATCCTTGTGCATCAGGCGCAACGGAAAACTCGGCTTATATTCGCCCTTCACCATTAACGGCGCCTTCAAATCCAGCAGCCCGGAACGTGCCATGCTGGACTGCATCACTTCGATCAACTGCTCCTCGACCAGGCCGGCGCGTTTCACGATTGCCAGCGCTTCTGCCATCGCGCCCACCTGCAGCGCCAGAATTCCGTTCATCGCCAGCTTGATCGTCTGTCCGGCCCCATTCGGTCCCAGATGAAACCATTTCTTACCCATCACCCCAAGCACCGGCTCAACCGACCGCAATGTTTCCGCGTCGCCGCCAATCATGAACACCAGGTTCCCCTCGCGCGCTCCCCAGTCCCCTCCCGTTACCGGCGCATCCAGGAATCGCACATTGCGTTCGCTGCAGGCCGCGGAAATTCGCCGCGCCATCGCCGGAGAAATTGTGCTGGAGTCAACGTAGACGCTTCCCGCACGGAGCCCGGCCAGCGCTCCATCCTCTTTTCCTTCGTGCCCCCAGAGAGTCTCTTCGAGCGCCGGAGGGTCGCTGACGATCGTGAAGAGGATGTCCGACGCAGCCGCCGCTTCGCGCGGAGTTTTCGCCAGCTTCGCTCCGGCCGCCACCAGTTCCGACGCTCGAGACGCCGTGCGGTTCCACACCGTGACGGAATGGCCTGCCTTGAGCAGGTTCAGGCTCATTGGCCGGCCCATCAGGCCGAGTCCGATGAAGCCGATCTTTCGGGAAGGGGATGCAGTGCTCACAAAAAAGCCTCCTGACTCCAACGATTATTGGAGTCTCAACGGCGGGCGAAGTATGCACTTAAATTGTAGCCGATTCGCTCGAGGGTGCGGCTGACCGAGATTCGGCTCAGATGGCCTTTGGAGGCTGTGGCAAAGACAACAGGGAAGCCGCGGAAGGAGAAGACAAACCAAGCCCCGCGCCGGCCGCGGAGGCTTGAGTATTCTCCGGCTCAGGGGGAATAACTCGGGGGGCGGCGGGTGGCTCCGGAATCTCCTCCGCTTCTTCAATCTTGTGAATATATTGGTAGGGAATTTCCCAGCGGAAGTAGCTCTTCTTGCCGCGCTGCTCCACGTGCTGTTCCAGAAAGATCGAGCGGCCGGAATCCGCCGCAAAAGTGCCGGAAGCGGGCAAAAGCACGTCGCCTACGCGGTATTGCACAACGACCTTGCGGCCCAAAAACTGAGCAAATGACGCCATTTATCCGAGTCTGCAAGGGGGGTCTCGAGAGGGTCAATAGTACTGATGGACTGTTACTTCTTGGGGTGTGGAAAAGTCGTGGTCGCGGGTCTGGCGCGCAGGACAAAATCCCCTGCGATTAGCACCGCAAGCATTGAAGCAAATCCAAATCCGAGAATCGCCGCCACAACCGGCATCGCCCAGAACCAGCCATGGAGAATTCGCTGGCCGAGGTACACCGCCACCAATGCACCCGCAATACCGCCGAACCCTCCGAAAATTCGGGTGAACCGCGAAAGCTCCAAGGACGCATGGCATGCCGGACAGCTGAATTCATACGAGTGCGCGACGGCTACCGTCCAGGGGATTCGAACAAAACATAAAGGACATTTTCGCTTCCACATGGCTCTTGCGCCTCTGCGCCCCTTATCGTTACATCACGTATCCTGCGTTATTCGTCGGATTTTGCGCAAGCCCGGCTTGCGGACGGAGTGTGGTCGCATCAGAACTCCAACTTCTTCTGCGCCACCGTATCCCCCACATATTTCTTGATGTAATTTTTCACCGACATTTTTCGCGCGGTGTTTTCCGAGCTCATATACCGAATCGATCCAAACACCGGACGAATTGGCGCCCATGGCCGGTCATAACGGCCCAGCACCCAGAAAATTCCGTTGTAGGAATTCGGATCGCGCCCGTCCACGCCATATTTGTTGTTGAGGTGAATCATCACTTCCGCGGCCTCTTGCGGTGAGCGCGTCCACTGCAGGATCTTTTTGCCCCACAGCATCCGCAGGTAATTGTGGATGATGCCCTCTTTCACCAGTTGCCTCTGGGCGGCGTTCCAGAGCGGGTCGTGGGTTCGCGCGTTTTCGAATTCCTCCAGTGAATAAACATATTCACGTTCATCTTTCGCGTGTTCGCCCAGCGTTTTCTTCGCCCAATCCGGCAGCGATTCATACTTGGCATAGTCGTCGCGGTGCGAACAGAAGTTATAGCCCGCTTCCCTCCAGGTGACGATCTCATCCAGGAAGCTTTCCGCGTTCGCGCTCATGTTCCACCAGCCTTCGCGGCTGCCGTTGGCATGCAGGGAAATCTTCCCGGGGTTCCATTTTCCCCGCCGCGCCAACTCTGCAAAGACTTCATGCACGCCAATGTGGCCAAAATGAAGAAATGGGGACAACCCGCTGGCAACGTCGAGTTCCGGCTCATTTCGTTTTTTCCCATAAAGAGGAAGTTTTCGTTTAAGAAATTCCAGAAGCCGCAATCGTGCATTCGTGTGGCCTCCGCGTAATTCCACTGGCCGGACGGCGTGATCGATTGGCAGCGATTTCAACTCGGTGGGATCGCCCGAAAGCAGGGCATCGGAGGCTGCAGGCCACCGTTTAAGAATCTGACCAGATAACGACGGCGGAGCAGGAGCTTTCTTTTTGGCGAGGGGAACCGCGTGTGGACTTTCCGAGAAATGCTTAGGGAGCTCTTTTTGCAGGTAACGCCGGAAATCAAACGCCCGAATTGCCGCGCGTTGGCAGGAATGAGTGGGCAACAGGCCGTTGGAATCCACGGCTTCCAGTTTCACCGACAGGCGCTTTCCCGCGCTCGCCACCATTCGCGGCAGAAAAAAGCAGGGGTACTCATCAGTGATCACCGCGCAGGCATTTTCTGCCAAAGCCAGCAGCAATCCCTTGCCGGCGTTCGCAACCGGTTCAACGTATGGATAATAGCGAATTCCGTTCGCCGCGCAAGACTGCGCGTTATCCGCCATTCCGTCGAGTACAAAGCGGTGCAGCCGGTCGCTGGCCCACGGATACCCGATACGAAGCGCCTCAAAGATCACCAGCGGCTTTCCCAGCAAAGAGCAATGTTCCAATGCGCGATCCAGCGCGAAATTGAAATGTAGCCGCCGGCTGGCGATCATCCAGTACAGAACGTACCGGCCATCGGCTCGAACCGGAGCATCATTCACATTTCGAATACGAATTGGGGGAACACTCCCCACGGGTTCATCTCCTTCCGAGACCTACTTTGACTCGAGCGAATCCTCATGTGAAACGCCGGAGATCCCCGCCTGTTGACTTTTGGCACCGGCAAGGTAAAGTCTGCTCTTCCTTCGCACCACGACAACCAAAGGAGTCTTACATGCCTTGCAAACTGCTGTGCAGTTTTCTCTGCAGCCTGATTTTGTGGGCGCCTGGATTCGGACAGGGACAAAAGCCTGCCCCCAAAACTTATGTATTGAAGGCGGCTAGACTCTTCGATGGTAAAAGCAACGCCGTTGTTACGCCAGGTCTTGTCGTGGTGACCGGCGGCCAGATCACAGGAGTCGGGGCTTCGGCGAAAATCCCTGAAGGTGCGCAGATCATCGATTTCGGCGACGCCACGTTGCTTCCCGGCTTCATTGACGCTCACACCCACCTGACGTTCCCGTATTCCGACGATTACAAACAACAGCGGCTCGATAGTCTGCAGAAGACCGTCGCCGAGCGTGCTCTCGACGCAAGCGTTAACGCCCGCGTGACCCTGATGGCCGGTTTCACAACCGTGCGTGATGTCGGCTCCAGCGATTATCTCGACGTTGGCCTGCGCAATGCGATCCGTAGCGGCGACGTTCCGGGGCCTCGCATGCTCGTCACCGTTCATGCGCTCGGCGCTACAGGCGGCCACTGCGATCATGAAGATGGATACCGCCAGGGAATTTTCGGTCATGAATCAAGCCCACTCGATGGCGTGATAAACGGTCCCGACCAGGCTCGCTACGCGGTGCGCCTCGACCACAAATACGGCGCCGACATGATTAAGGTCTGCGCTTCAGGCGGGGTGCTCTCTCCCACCGACGATGTGGATACGCCACAACTGACACAGGAAGAACTGAACGCCATAGTGGATGAAGCTCATGCGCTGCGCAGAAAAACTGCCGCGCACGCCCACGGCGCCGAAGCGGCAAAACGCGCCATCCGCGCCGGCATTGACTCCATCGAGCACGGCAGCTTTCTCGACGAGGAAGCGCTGGACATGATGCTGAAGCGCGGTACTTATCTCGTGCCTACTCTTATGGCCATTCAGGGCATCCAGGAAAAATTTGATCGCGGTGTGTACATGCCGCCGGCCATCGAAGCCAAGGCCCGAGCCGCAATCGCAGCGATCCACATCACCTTTCAGAAAGCGCTCGCAAAAGGCGTGAAAATCGGTTTGGGGACCGATGCGGGTGTGTATCCTCACGGGCGCAACGCCGAAGAATTCCACCAAATGGTGGACCTGGGTATGAAGCCTGTTGACGCGTTGAAAGCAGGCACATCTGCCGATGCCGAATTGTTGGGGCTTGCCGACAAAATCGGAACGCTGGAATCAGGCAAATTCGCGGACGTCGTGGCGGTCCCGGGGGATCCAACCCAAAACATTCGCCAGGTCGAAAAGGTATTCTTTGTAATGAAGGAAGGCGTGATCTTCCGGAACGATAAGGCCGGCGCGTCTCACTAAGGAAGGAGGCAACCACGTGAGCGATCTTTCGGCAAGTCTCGTCGCCGCCTTTGCCAGCGAATACCGTAACCGCGCTGCGGAACTCCACAAGTGGGTGGACCCGCTTTCCGAAGACCAGTTCTGGCGCAATCCGTTCTCGCACGGAAACAGTGTCGGGCATCTCCTTCTGCATTTAACGGGGAATCTCAGTTACTACGTCGGCGCACGAATCGCCGGCACCGGCTACGTCCGCAATCGCGACCTGGAATTTTCGGAGCCGCGGAAACTCGCCAAGGCGGACGTTCTGCGCAAATTCGATGAAACCATCGCGATGGTGATTGCCACAATCGAAAGTCAATCAGAAGCCGGCTGGACCGCTCCTTACACAGCGGAGCGTGAACCCGATTCGAAGAATCGCATCACGCTTTTTCTTCGCTGCGCAAGCCACCTGTATCACCACGTCGGGCAGATTATTTATCTCAGCCGCGAGCTTCGTAAAAGCTGACAATTACGTTTCCAGTTTGAACCGTGTTGACGCCAGCCGGTAGAGTTTCCGCCACACCAGCCGGTTGATCAGCACCACGATCACCGCCATGATCAACGTCGAGGCCAGCAGCAGATCGAAGCGGCCCGCGTCGCTGGCGCTGCTGATCGTGCTTCCAAGGCCCGGCGCCTTCACGATTCTCCCCTGAAAGTGAAAATATTCCGCCACAATGCTGGCATTCCACGCGCCGCCCGACGCCGTAACCATCCCGGTGACCAGGTACGGAAAAATCCCCGGCAGAATCAGGTACCGCCAGCGGTCCAGCGAACTGAATTTGAAGATGCTCGCGGCTTCTTTCAGGTCCGTCGGAATGGCCATGGCTCCCGCGATTACGTTGAACAAAATGTACCATTGCGTTCCGAGTAGCATCAGCGCCATGGCCGCGATCTCCACGCCGCCCCGCAGACGAATCAGGAACAGAAGAATCACGGGAAACAACGCCGTCGCCGGAATGGACGCCGCAAGCTGCACCAGCGGTTGCATCAGCCGCGCAAAACGCGGACTGAAGCCAATCGCCACGCCCACCGGAACGGTCCACAGCGCGCCCACAATCAGCGCCAGATTTACGCGCAGAAAAGTAAGCCCAGCGCTGCGCAATAGTTCGAAGTAATCTCCGCGGTGCAGTCTCGCCAGTTCGCCCACAGCTCGCGAGATTCCATAAATCAGCGCAACCACCGCCAGCGCAGCGAATATCCAGCCGTGCCACCCGCGTGGCTTTGTTGCCGGGTTTGCCTTTATCGTTGCTGCGGCTCGCCTCGCACCTTTCGCAAATTGCAGCGTCAGCCATTCCACCACAGGATGCAGGATGCTCCGGTAAAACCGGATCAGGAATGATTCCCTGCGCAGGAAATTCAGAATGGAATTCTGCGACCCCGCCGCGCTTTCCACCTGTTCGAATTTGAATTTGTCGGCCCAGGTGATCACCGGCCTCCAGATGAACTGATCCATCAGCACGATCACCGCGACCATTGCGGCCAATCCCCACAGCATCGCCCGCGTGTTGCCGTGCCCCGCCGCCGTCTGCAGGTAGGACCCCAGCCCCGGCAGCCGAAAATCTTTGTCGCCCAACACAAACATTTCGCAGGCCATCAGGAAAAACCACCCGCCCGCCACGGACATCATGGAATTCCATACCAGCCCGATTGTGGAAAAAGGAAGGTCCAATTCCAGGAATCGCTGCCAGCCGCTGAACCGGTAAATGATGGCGGCTTCCCGCAGGTCACGAGGAATTGTCTTCAACGACGAATAAAAGCTGAACGCGATGTTCCAGACCTGCCCGGTGAAAATCAGAATGATCGAACCGAGTTCCACTCCCAACTGCCGGCTGGGAAACAGCGCAACCATCGCCAGCATCACGCCGGGTAAAAAGCTCAACACGGGGATCGATTGCAGAATGTCCAGCAACGGAATCAGGATAATTTCCGCGCGGCGTGATTTCGCCGCGGTGTACCCGTAGGCCAGCGCAAACACCAGGCTGAGTACATACGCCACCAGAATGCGCACCAACGAAAAAAGCGCGTACAGCGGCAGACTGCGCGGATCCTGGGATATTTCGGACTCGGCGCGCACCGGCCCGAGCCACGACCTGCCAATCGAATACACGCCGTAAATCACCGCGAACACGGAAACAAAAACGGCAATGTCAATCAGGAATGCGTATGCCCAACGCGAACCGGCGGGCCGTGTGGCGGTGGGCGGCAGTGGTGTACGGTGCTGAGAAAGAGGGGCTGGAGCGGGCACGGGAAGATCAGGTCTCGGTGAGCGTCAGCTTCCCGCTCGCCGCGTCGTAATCAAATAGTTCGGCGTACCTGCCCCACTGGATCGCCGTTTCCAGTTGGCGCCGCGCCTCGTCTTCGCTGAAGTGCTCATCCAGCAGGTCCTGAAAAAATTCCGCCGGCAGCGTGCGGTTCGTTTTCGATTTCAGCGCCTGCTGCATCTGCCGTAGCAGGGGAATGTTCGCCAGGGCGCCTTTGCGGAACATTGCCTTGCGCCCCTGAATGTCTGCTTGAGCGAATGCTTTGCCCTCCGCCGTTAGAATGGCGTCGCCTTCCGTCAGTTTCAATAATCCGAGAAGCACCGCTGTGTCCACCGTGGGCAACAGCGCGTCCACTTCCAGGCTCAGTTCAGCGGCAAGCACGTGCAAATCCGCCCGCCCGTCGTGATCTTCCAGAATTTCCAGCAATCCCGCCATGCCGCCCGGCCGCGTATGCGGCAGCATCACAATCTCTTTTCCGCGCGCGGCTTCGGCTGCCCGGTGCTGTTCTGCAAGCGGGCTTTCCGGGTGGTCTTGCTGCGTCAACGCTTTGTAAATCAGATCCACAAGTTCCGTGAAGCGTGTGTCCTTGCGGTCCCGTGGATACGGCATATTCACGCTGAACTCGGCATGGATGTGCGCGGGGTTTCTGCCCAGCACAATAATGCGGTCGGCGAGAATCACCGCTTCTTCGATGTTGTGCGTGACAATGAAAATTGCCCGGGTCGGAATCTTTTTCCCCAGCCACAATTCCATCAATTCGCCGCGCAGCGTTTCCGCGGTCAATACGTCCAGCGCCGAAAACGGCTCATCCATGAACAGCACTTCCGGCTCTACCACCAGCGCGCGGGCGACGCCGACCCGCTGCTTCATTCCTCCGGATAACTCCTTCGGATAAGCCGATTCGAACCCGTCGAGTCCTACGGAGTCGATGATGCGCAGGGCGCGCTTGTGCCGCTCCACATCCGGCACTCCCCTCGCCTCCAGTGGCGCTTCCACGTTTTCGAGCACCGTGAGCCACGGAAACAACGCGAAGCTCTGGAAAACGATGGACACGTTCGGCGATTCGTCGCGCACCGGCTGCCCGTGCCAGAACACCGTTCCGCCCGACGTGGGCGAAAGCCCCGTCAACATCCTCAGCATCGTGGACTTCCCGCAACCAGACGGCCCAAGCAATGCAATAATCTGACCGGGATAGATGGCGATATCCGTCGGCGAAATCACCTGGATGCGGCTGCCGTCCGGCTGGGGATAGAATTTCTCCAGTTTGCTGGCCGCAATAATGGGTTCAACGCCTGCCGTTGTGCTGCTCATGATCGTGTTTATTATCCCTTAGTTTCATTCCGCGAAGCACGCAAATGAACGCGATTCTCGGAAAATTTCAAAAACGGTTACAATTCCCTGACTCTCTGATGAACGAATCCTCGCCAGCGGCAATTCCGCAATCGCAACCTCGTTTACCGTCGTGGCTCATCGCGCTGAGCCTCTCCGTTTTTGCATCGCTGGCCATTCTGATCCCCCTTTTCTGGCTGGGCAGCGCTTCCGGCCATGACTTCGAGTTCCACGCCGCTTCCTGGCTGGACGTCGCCTATCAATGGAAGCACGGCGTCCTCTTCCCGCGCTGGACCGCGTGGACCAACTACGGTTTCGGCGAGCCTCGCTACATCTTCTACCCGCCACTATCGTGGATGCTCGGCGCCGCGCTCAGCCTGGTCCTTCCAATTTCATGGGTCCCGATTGCTTTTATTTTTCTTACGCAAACTCTGGCCGGAATGTCCGCCTTTTTTCTGTTGCGCAGGCTTGTTGGAAGCACTCCCGCTTACCTCGGCGCCGTCTTCTATGCCGTGAATCCATACGCACTGCTCGTGACCTATATCCGCAGCGACTTCGCCGAACAACTCGCCTGCGCCCTCTTTCCGCTGGTCCTTCTAACCGCGCTGCGCCTCGCCGGCTTGCTTCAGGACGAAACGACCAAACTGTCCGCGCTCCCCCAATTTGCCCTTTCCTTCGCCGCAGTCTGGCTGTGCAACGCCCCGGCCGGTGTAATCGCCAGCTATTCCGTGGCGTTTCTTTTCGCCTGGGCGGCTCTCGCCCAACGCTCTTTTTGGATCGCCGTTCGCGCCGCGGGCGGCCTCGCCCTGGGCTTTGGACTGGCGGGTTTCTATCTGGTCCCCGCCGCCTATGAACAACGCTGGGTGAACATCGGCCAGGCATTGGCCAGCGGCCTACTCCCATCCGAAAATTTTCTCTTCACGCAAATTGCGGACCCGGAACACACCTGGTTCAATTGGATTTCTTCCATTTGTGCACTCGCGCTCATTTTGCTGGCGGGCATCACTGCTCTTTCTTCGCGCCGCTTCAGCAATGACGCCACACTTTCGAGCGCACGCAAACCGCTCTGGGGCGCTCTTCTGCTGCTCGGATCGGTGGCAACCCTAATGATGCTCCGGCTAACCGCTCCCTTCTGGAGCGTGCTGCCCAAGATGCGCTTCGTGCAATTTCCGTGGCGCTGGATGTCCATCATGGCCGTGGTGTGTTGCTGTTTTCTAGCCGCAGCCATCGAGCGGCGCCGTGGTTGGCTCTGGTTTGTGCTGGTGGCAGTTCTTTCCTTTCCGCTCGCTTATTTCCTTGCGCAAAACACCTGGTGGGACCCCGATGAAATGGCCACGCAGCGTGCGGCCATCACGAACGGTGCGGGATACGAAGGTGTGGATGAGTACGACCCGCTCGGCGACGATCACATGGATCTTCCCAAGCGCGCCCCGCTGGCTGCGATCTTCCCCGGCGAAGCAACTGGTTCCCCCGCCGCGCCGCCAAGCGCCAGTATCCAGGTGGAACAATGGGATACAACCAACCACAGACTTTCGGTGGATTCCTCAGCGCCGACTCGCGTTGCTCTTCGCCTGCTTAACTACCCCACGTGGGAGGTGACGGTAAACGGAAAGCGGGTCGCACCCGAAAAGCCCGACGACCTGGACCAGATGCTGGTTCCAATCGGCGCGGGGAAATCTGAAATTCAGGTTCGTTTTGTTCGTACCGCTGATCAGACGGCGGGGATCGCTCTTTCAATCTTCAGTCTGCTGACTTCTGCCGGCTTGCTGGCATCCCGTAAATCGCCGAACGCCTAGCGCCGGTCCACCGATGGGTGCCGGATGTCCTGTCCCTGTACGATGTAGATCACATCTTCCGCGATATTGGTGGCGTGGTCGCCGATGCGCTCCAGATTCTTGGCCACCAGAATCAGCTCAAACGCCGGAAACACTACGCTCGAATCGCCCATCATGTAGGTAAGCAGTTCCCGGAAAATCTGGTCGCGGTAGTGGTCCACCTGGTCGTCCGTGGACATCACTTTCTGCGCTAGCTCCACGTCGCGGCGCACCACGGCATTCAGCGAATTGCGTACCTGCTCTTCCACCAGTTCGGACATGCGCGGCAAATCCACGTATGGCTTCACGCGGGGATGCCGCAGGATGCGCAGCGCTCCCTGCGCGACGTTCACGGCCTGGTCGCCAATGCGCTCCAGATCGTTGTTAATTCGCGAAACTGCCAGAACCAGCCGCAGGTCCGCTGCCATCAACTGGTGCAACGCTAGCAACTGAACCACGCGATCATCAACTTCCAGTTGCAGTTCGTTGATCGCGTCTTCTTCATCCAGCACCCTCTTGGCAAGTTGCTCGTCGGATTCCAGGACCGCATGCACCGACTGGTGCACCGCGCGCTCCGCCAGGCTGCCCATCCAGAGCAACCTCTCTTTCAGCTCATTCAGATCTTTTTCGAAGTGACGTTCCATGGAACCCTTCCCGCCTCTAATCTACCTAACGCCGCTCCCCGGTGAAGCGCAAAAAACTTCTCGAACTCATCCAAAACGGCCGGTGATATACGCCTCCGTCCTCGGATCGCTGGGCGTAGTGAAGAGGTGGGGCGTCGGACTGAATTCGATGATCTGCCCGGTCAGCAGAAACGCCGTGAAGTCGCTGACGCGCGCGGCCTGCTGCATGTTGTGGGTCACGATCACGATCGTGGTCAGGTTTTTCAACTCCACCATCAGCTCTTCGATTTTCGCCGTGCTGATCGGGTCCAGCGCCGAGCACGGTTCGTCCATCAACAGCACTTCCGGCTCAACCGCCAGCGCCCGCGCGATGCACAGCCGCTGCTGCTGCCCCCCGGAGAGCTCGTACGCCGATTTGTGAAGATGATCCTTCACTTCGTCCCACAACGCCGCGTGCCTTAAGCTTTTTTCAACCGCATCCGCCAGCGAACCCTTATACCCGTTAATTCGAGGGCCGTACGCCACATTGTCAAAAATAGATTTCGGGAATGGATTAGGCCGTTGAAACACCATGCCGATCCGGCGGCGCAATGCAGTCACGTCCTGCGCCAGGATATTCTGGCCGTCCAGCAGGATTTCCCCTTCCAGGCGCGAAGTGGAGACCGTTTCATGCATGCGATTCAGGGTGCGCAGGAGCGTTGATTTCCCGCAACCCGAGGGCCCGATAAGCGCCGTCACCCGCTTGTCCGCGATGCCCATGTTGATATCGAACAGGATCTGCTTTGGGCCGTAGAAAAAGTTCACTTTGCCGATAGTCATCCGCATCGGCAG
>DASSGJ010000185.1:0-9824 GCA_035693545.1 Candidatus Acidiferrum sp. | reverse complement strand
GGGTACTTTTTATGGTTCACCCAGTCCGGGTGCCGAGGCGTTCGTCAAGGTCGGCTCGCACGTGGACAAAGGCCAGACGCTTTGCATCGTGGAAGCGATGAAACTGATGAATGAAATCGAGTCCGAAATCAGCGGGGAAGTGCTGCGCATCTTCGCGGAGAACGGGCAGCCAGTGGAGTACGGGCAACCGTTGTTCGGGATCCGCCCAAGCCGCAAGCGGTAAGCGGCCTGCCAGACTATGTTCCAGAAAATTCTAGTAGCCAATCGCGGGGAAATCGCCCTGCGAGTCATCTGCGCCTGCAAGGAGCTGGGAATTCCGACGGTGGCCGTGTATTCGGAGGCGGACCGCAACTCCCTGCACGTGCGTTTCGCCGATGAAGCGGTGTGCATTGGGCCGCCGAGAAGCAGCGAAAGCTACCTGAACATCCCCCAGGTGATCAGCGCCGCGGAAATCACCAATGTGGATGCGATTCATCCGGGTTACGGTTTCCTTTCGGAAAACGCGAACTTTGCCAAGGTTTGCGAAGCCTCGGAGATCACCTTCATCGGGCCAAAGCCCGAAGTGATCGAAATGATGGGCGAAAAGGATCGTGCGCGGCGGGAGATGAAGTCGCGCGGCCTTCCAACCATTCCCGGCAGTGACGGAGTGGTGGAAGGCGAAGACCAGTTGGCGAAGGAAGCTGCCCGCGTAGGGTTCCCGTTGATATTGAAAGCGGCGGCTGGCGGCGGCGGGCGCGGCATGCGCGTGGTGCGCACCAAGGACGAGCTGCTGGCGGCCTACCAGACGGCCCGCAGCGAAGCGCAGCAGGCCTTCGGGACTCCCGACGTATACATGGAAAAATTCCTGGAGCACCCGCGGCACATCGAGATTCAGGTGCTCGGCGACCAGCACGGTAAAGTGATTCACCTGGGCGAGCGCGAATGCACCATCCAGCGCCGTCACCAGAAACTCGTGGAAGAGTCTCCCTCGCCGGCAATTGATCCGAAGCGGCGCAAAGAACTGGGCACGAAAGTCGTCAAAGCGCTCGAAGCGATCGAATACACCAACGCAGGAACAGTGGAATTTCTGATGGACACGGACGGTTCGCTCTATTTCATCGAGATGAACACCCGCATCCAGGTGGAACATCCCGTGACCGAATTTGTGACCGGGGTGGACCTGGTGAAATCGCAGATTCGCATCGCGGCCGGGGAAAAAATGGAAGATGCCGTCGGCGAGATGCATTTTAGCGGACATTCGATCGAGTGCCGGATCAATGCGGAAGACCCCGAAACGTTTGTGCCGTCGGCGGGACGAATCACTACGTTCCAGGCGCCGGGAGGAACCGGCGTGCGGGTGGACTCGGCCGCGTATTCGGGCGCGGTGATTCCGCCCTACTACGATTCGCTGGTGGCGAAACTGATTGTGAAAGGGCGCGACCGCACCGAAGCCATCGGCAGAATGAAACGCGCGCTGGAAATGTTCGTGATCGAGGGAATTAAGACATCGATTCCGCTGCAACGCCGGATTCTGGCCCACCCTGATTTTGAAGCCGGGAAATTCGACACCCACTTCATCGAAAAAGTTCTGAGCGTCAACGGAAAATAGCGTTTCATGCGCCTTGTCCTGCCCACGCTGTATGTGATATTAGACGCAGCAATGTTGACGGAACCAGCCGCGGTAACAGCTCAAAAATTGATGGAAGCGGGCGTGAAGCTGCTGCAATACCGCGCGAAAAACGCGGCCGCGCGCGAGCTTTGGAGAGAATCTCGCGCGATTGCCGATTCGGCACGGCAGGCGAACTGTACGTTTATCGTGAACGACCGGCCGGACGTAGCGCATCTTGCGGGCGCAGACGGGGTGCACGTTGGTCAGGACGACCTGGATGTCGAGCAAGCCCGTAAAGTAATTGGGCCGGGCCGCTGGGTTGGCGTTTCGACGCACAACTTGGAACAATTCAAGGACGCGGCGGCCAGTTCGGCGGATTATATTGCCGTGGGGCCCATTTTCCAGACCAGCAGCAAAGCGAATCCCGATCCCGTGGTCGGCACGGAACTCTTGCGCCGCGTGCGCGCGTTGACCCAAAAGCCCATCGTGGCGATCGGCGGCATCACGCTGGAGCGCGCCGCGGATGTGGTTGCGGCGGGTGCGGATTCCGTCGCGGTCATCAGCGACATTCTGAAGGCGAAAGACCCGGCGGCAACGGCCCGGGAGTTTATCCGACGACTGGATGCCGCGAAGCCCGCGGCTTCCCACTGAGGAATCAAACGCATGGCCGACGCGATTAGCGCCACACCAACCAGCACGGCCGCAGATAAAGGCGAGCACCAGTTTGTTAAGGCCATCGGGCTGTACGACGCGACGATGATTGTCGTCGGTTCGATGATCGGGTCGGGAATTTTCATCGTCGCTGCGGATATTTCGCGGCAGACTGGTTCTGCAGGCGGACTCCTGCTCACCTGGATTTTGACGGGCTGCCTGACGGTTGTTGCCGCGCTCTCCTATGGAGAGCTTGCGGCGATGTTTCCGCACGCAGGCGGGCAATACGTATACCTGCGGGAAGCGTTTTCCCCGTTGTGGGGATTTTTGTACGGCTGGACGCTCTTTCTGGTGATCCAGACGGGCACGATCGCGGCGGTGGCGATTGGATTTTCCAGATATCTGGGTGTGTTGTTTCCCGCCATATCCCCGAAGACCTGGGTGATACCTCCCATCAATTTTTCCTCGAAATTTGCCATCAGTCTTTCCGTGCAGCAGCTTGTCGCCGTGCTGATGATTATTTTTCTGACGTATCTGAACACGCGCGGAGTGAAGCTGGGGAAGTGGATTCAGAATATTTTCACATCGGCGAAGATGCTGGCGCTGCTTGGCCTGATTCTGATCTGTGTGTTTGTGGGGCGAAACGCTTCCGCGATCGCCGACAATTTTTCTCACCTGTGGGCGATTCGCGGCGCACAAACGATCGAGCCGGGTGTCGGTTTCCTGCGCACCCTCCTGCCGACAGTGACGGCGGGAAGCGGCTGGTACGGTCTGCTGCTAGCGCTGGCGGTGGCGCAGGTCGGCTCGCTGTTTTCGGCGGACGCGTGGAACAATATCGGCTTCCTCGGCGCGGAAGTAAAGAATCCTAAGCGTGACGTTGCGCTTTCCATGGTGTTCGGCACGGTCATCGTGATCACGCTGTACTGTCTGGCGAATCTCGCCTATCTGTGCGCGTTGCCCTTGGCGCAAATCCAGACTGCGCCCGACGACCGCGTGGCCACGGCTGCGCTTTCCGCGGTCTTCGGAGCCAACGGCGCGTTGATCATGGCCTGCGCCATCATCATTTCCACTTTCGGCTGCAACAACGGGCTGATTCTGGCCGGTTCTCGCGTGGCGTACGCAATGGCGAAGGATGGCTTATTTTTCCGCGCGACGGGCAAGCTGAACGCGAAGGGCGTACCCGGCGTGGCGCTGGTCTACCAGGGCATCTGGATCGTGGTTTTGATTTTGCTGCGGACGCGCAAACCGGACGGAAGCTACGGCAATCTCTATAGCAACCTGCTCGAGTACGTGGTCTTTGCGGCGCTGCTTTTTTATGTCCTGACGATTGTTGGAATTTTTGTGCTCCGCATGCGGCGACCGGATGCGGAAAGACCGTACAAAGCATTCGGCTATCCGTTCCTGCCGCTGTTGTATATAGTGGCTGCCAGCGGAATCATGGGTGTGTTGCTGCTGTATGAAACGCAGACTGCTGGCATGGGCATGGTCATCGTGCTCCTGGGGCTGCCGGTGTACTGGGTGTGGGCGCGGTTGAAACGGTCGAGACAGGGCGCCGAGTAGCTGCAGAATTTCACAGAATGAATCGGAGATGGAGGAAGCTGCATGGGCAACCCCCTTTTTGCGACCAAGTCGCTCGATGTCCTGATGAAAGAGGCGTCCGCGACTGGTGAGCACTCGCTTAAACGCGCGCTGGGACCGGTTAACCTGGTCACTCTGGGCATCGGCGCCATCATCGGGGCGGGAATCTTTGTGCTCACCGGGCAAGCGGCGGCACAATATGCCGGGCCTGCCATCATGCTTTCCTACGTTTTGGCCGGTGCGGGCTGCGCCTTCGCCGGACTGTGCTACGCAGAATTTTCCTCCCTGATTCCGATTGCCGGTTCAGCGTACACCTACGGCTACGCCACGCTGGGAGAAATCGTCGCCTGGATCATCGGCTGGGATTTAATTTTAGAGTACGCCTTCGGCGCCGCCACCGTGGCCAGCGGTTGGAGCAGCACGCTTGTGGCGTTCCTGCAGGACTATGGGATCAACTTGCCGCCGGCGATTTGCGATGTGCCAGGTGCAAAATGGTCCATGGTTGATGGCCGCTGGGCGCCCGACGCAACTTATTCCATGGAACAGATGGCGCGTGCCACTCTGCACGCAACCACCGTGTTCAACCTGGTGGCGTTTTTGGCGATCATGGCCGTGACGATCATCCTGATCATCGGGATCAAGGAATCCGCAAACTTCAATACTGGCGTCGTTTTCGTAAAGCTGATTGCGGTGTTCACCTTTATCGCGGTCGCCATTCCTTACGTTCTGCAACATCCGGCGGTTTCCCACGCCAACTGGTCCGTGTTCATTCCGCCCAACACCGGGTCGTTTGGATCGTTTGGCTTGTCAGGCATTTTGCGGGGAGCCAGCGTGGTGTTCTTTGCGTACATCGGATTCGACGCGGTTTCCACGGCCGCTCAGGAGGCCAAGAATCCGCAGAAGGACATGCCAGTCGGCATTTTGGGATCGCTCACGGTCTGCACCATCTTGTACATTGTGGTTTCGGGGCTCCTGACCGCCACCGTTCATTATTCGCGTCTGAACATCGGCGCCCCGGTGTCGCTGGCGATCCGCGAAACCAGCGTGAAGTGGGGAAGCTACGTCGTGAACGCCGGCGCGTTGGCCGGCTTAAGCACGGTGATGTTGGTCATGATGCTGGGACAGTCGCGGGTCTTTTATTCGATGGCCAACGACGGCTTGCTTTGGAAATGGGCCGGCGACATTCACCCCAAGTTCCGGACACCCTGGAAATCCACGGCGGTCACAGGACTTGGAGCAGCCCTGTTTGGTTCTCTGGTCCCCATTGGCAGCCTCGGCCAGATGGTCAGCATCGGCACTCTGCTCGCATTCGTCATCGTTTGCGCTGCTGTAATGATCCTTCGTGCTCGCCGGCCCGACTTGCCGCGGCCTTTCCGCACACCCTGGGTGCCGTTTGTGCCCATCATGGGCATCGTGATATCCACAGCGCTGATGCTGGGGTTAAACGGTGTGACGTGGATCCGGCTGGTCGGCTGGCTGATCATCGGCATGGTCATTTACTTCACCTATAGCGTGAAGCACAGCAAGGTGCGCAACCCGCAGGCCTGATCCCGCGGAACGGGATTCTTTTTTGGAACCAGCGCATCACCCGCCGGGTGTTCACTGAAAATTTAACCGAACGGCCCTCGTCCTAATCCGGCGAATCGGGTAAAGTGTTTTTTCTGATTCTTCAGCCATGAGCGGACCGGAAACCCACCAGACACCTTTTTGGAAAAGCCTGTCGAAACTCGACTGGCTTGCCGTCGTTGTTTGCATCGCGGGCCTCGCGGCGGCAATGAATCCCCTCAGCAGTTTGCCAGGCGCGGGGCTGGCGCGCCTGTTCGGCGTGCTGGCCGCGGTTTATGTACTCTATCGATTCTGGAGCCGGTGGCGCGCGGAGTTGCTGTGGAGCCTGCGGAACCGGTTGATACTCGGCTATCTCTTTCTGGCAGTCGTGCCAGTCGTCCTCCTTTTGTTTCTTGCCAGCATGCTGAGCCAGATTCTGTACTCCCAGCTTGCCGCGTATCTCCTCTACCATGACATTGAGGACCGGATCGCCATGATTTCGGACGCTTCCTCGGCACTTGTGGCGGCGGAGGCCTCGCTTCCTGCGTCCATGCCCACCGCAACCCGGCAAGAGATACTCACAAAGCAGGCGAAGCTTTCCATCGGTAAACAATTGCCTGAGATTCAGGTGAACTTTGAGGTGGATCCGGAGTTCTTCAAGCAAGTGGCGGGGCCGAAGGCGCGTTCGTTTTCCGGCTTGATTCAAAATGGTGAACAGCTGCGGCTGGCGGGGATGAAGGAGCTGGAGAGCGCCGGAGAGAAACGGATTGTTGAGGTGAGTGCCCCGTTCGACAAAAAAGTGCTTGAGGGCGTCGCGCCGGACCTTGGCCCGATCGACATCAGCCTGGTGCAGACGGTCGAAGGAGTTTCGACCGCGAATTCGGTGCGGATCGGAGCGAAGGACTACAGGAAAGTAAACAGCATTAAGACGGAAAAGCGAGGGTTATTGCCGCCGAACTCCTGGCTGGACCCGGTCGTGGAAGGGTTCTCCAAGCTTGAGGCCGCCTATGTTTTGCCCGATCACACGGTGGAGCGGGCGCACCCTTTGTTTGCGTTTTACACGGCGCGGCGCTCGCAACTGAATCAACGGATTTTCTCCTCATTGGGTGAATTCAGCGGCGCGCAAGTTGCCCTGATTCAGGTGCTGGCTGTCGTTTTTCTGGTCATTGAACTCGCGGCATTGATCATCGGCATTATTCTCGCCAAAGCCATCACGGGAACAATTGCGGAACTCTACCGCGCGACTCAGTTTGTCCGGGAAGGGAATTTCTCGCATCGCGTAACCATAGAGCGCAGAGACCAACTGGGCGTGTTAGGCGAGTCATTCAACATCATGACCAGCTCGATAAGCCGGTTGATTGACGAGCAAAAGCAACTGCAGCGCCTGGAAAACGAGATTTCGATCGCGCGCGAGGTTCAGGATCAGCTGTTCCCGCGCGGCTTTCCGAAAGTGGAGGGACTGGAGATCGAGGCGATCTGCCGCGCCGCGCGATCCGTCAGTGGCGATTACTACGATTTTATTCAGCTTGATCCCACGCGCGTGGCGATTGCCCTGGGAGATATTTCCGGGAAGGGAATTTCGGCGGCCCTTTTGATGGCCAGCCTGCAGGCGGCGCTGCGCAGCCAACTGCTGACTCCCGGCAGCGAGCAGCTGAGCACCGCGGAACTGGTTGGCCGGCTTAACAAGCATCTGGTGCGAAACACCGGCGAAGACCGGTTCGCAACGTTTCTCGTAGCCGTGTACGACATGGAATCTCGCAAGCTGCGCTATACGAATGCGGGACATCTTCCCGGTTTTTGCCTGTCTGACGGAAAATCCATGCACCTCGACGTGGGCGGCATGGTGCTCGGTATCGTGGAGGACTATCCTTACGAAGAAGGCGTAGTGGATGTGCCGCGCGACGCTGTGTTCATTGCTTACAGCGACGGTTTGGTGGAGCCGGAAAACGCCTATGGCGAAGAGTTCGGTGTCTCGCGGCTGGAGGCGGCGGCGCAGCGCGTGAGGCAGGGAGATCCGAAGCGCATCGCGACGGCGCTGATGACCGCGGCCGAAGAATGGTCCGGCAGCCCGGAACAGGCAGACGATATGACCGTAATCGTGGCGAAGCTGAAGTAGAATGTGAGCGGAACGGAAAGTTATTGATTTGGTTGGTGCGGGGTCGAAGAGGAGACGAATGTCGCTGCGAAACCGGGTTGCGTTGGTCACGGGGGGAAGCCGGGGAATTGGCCGGGGAATCGCGCTGCGTTTGGCGCAAGAAGGCGCGCGAATTGCGTTTGCCTATCGTGCGAACAAAGCGGCGGCGCAGGCGGCATTGCGGCGCATGCAGGCGCTCGGTGCGGACTGCGTGGCTGTGGAAACGGACATCACCGAGCCGGGGCGGGCGGAACAACTGGTTAAGACCGTGGGCGACCGCTACGGGCGCATTGATATCCTGGTGAACAATGTGGGCGATTTCCGGTGGAATACTTTGGCCGAATCCTCGCTGGAAGAGTGGAAGAGCATTTTCGACTCGAATGTGATGAGCGTCTTCCTGATGTGTCACACGGCGTTGCCGGTCATGCGCAAAGGGCGCTGGGGGCGGATTGTGAACCTGGGCGCGGTGGGAGCGGAGCGCGCGTTTGGCCAGGCAAAAATAAGCGCGTACGCAGCGGCGAAAGCAGCAGTGGTAGCGTTGTCCCGTTCGCTGGCGCTGGAAGAAGCGAAAAACGGAATTACTGTGAATGTGGTGAACCCTTCGAGCATGGACGAAAAGGATTTGACGGTGGAAGAGGCGCGCAAACTTCGCGATGCGCGGTATCCGATTGGACGGCCTCCGACCGTGGAGGATGTGGCCGCGTCCGTGGCGTTTTTTGCGTCGGAAGAAGCCGAGTATGTGACCGGACAGGTGCTCAACGTGAGCGGCGGATGGATGCTCTAGGCCGCCGGCAGCGAGATTCGCGATGAAGGCGCTGACAGCGGCGGAGATGCGGGAAGTGGACCGTCTGACGACGGAGCGATTTGGTATTCCCGGGCTGGACTTGATGGAAGCCGCCGGGAAGAGCGTCGCGGAAGTTTTCCTCGAGAAATATAACGAGCGTAATGGAAGATTGCCCGGGCGTGTGTCTGTGCTTTGCGGGAAGGGCAACAACGGCGGCGACGGCTTCGTGGTGGCGCGGCTGCTTAAAGGACGCGTCGGCCAGATCAAAGTGTACCTCTTCGCAGAGCCGGGTGAATTGCGCGGCGATGCTGCCAAGAATTATGAGCGCTGGAGAAGTTCGGGCGAGGAAGTCGCTTTGGTGCGCAGCGAAGCAGAGTGGGTAAACGGCTGGACGGGAGTCGCGGCCAGTGAAGTAATTGTTGATGCCATGCTGGGAACTGGAATTCGCGGAGGAGCAACCGGCCTCTTGGCGCAGGTAATCGAAAACGTGAACCGTTTTTCGCAGGACGCCAAAGCGGCCTGGCCGGCATGGGTTGTGGCCGTGGATACGCCGTCCGGCTTGCCGTCGGACGGGGAAGCCGCGCAGGGCCCCGTTATGCGCGCGCATCTTACGGTTACATTCACGGCGCCGAAAATCGGGCAACTGGTTTCGGCGGACGCCGGGGCTTGCGGCGCACTGGTGGTGCGGGAGATCGGGACGCCAGCGGCATTGGTGGAAGAAGTAGGGAAGGGAAAGCTGCGCTGGGCCGGACCGGAGGAATTCTCGGAACTGCCGTTGCAGCGCGCGGCGGAAGCGCACAAGGGATCGTACGGCCACGTCCTGATTGTGGCGGGCTCCATTGGGAAAACCGGGGCGGCGATTCTGTGCGGCCAGGCGGCGTTGCGTGGCGGCGCGGGATTGGTAACGCTGGCGACACCGGAGCCTGTACTCGCGACCGTGGCTTCGGCGCAGGCCGAGTACATGACAGAGGCGTTGCCCGCGACGGCCTCGGGCACGATTGCCTCGGAGGCCGCCCGGCTCGGCGGATTTGCCACGCTGCTGCATGGCATGACTGTCCTCGGCATTGGGCCGGGCATCGGCACTCACCCGGAGACGCAGGAATTTGTGCGCAGCGTGGTGGGCCACGCAGATTTGCCGATTGTGCTGGATGCGGACGGGCTCAACGCCTTCGCAGGGCAAGCGGAGATTTTGTCGCACCGGAAATCCGCGCACCTGGTGATGACGCCGCACCCCGGCGAAATGGCGCGCCTTTGCGGAGTGGCAACGCCGCAGGTGCAGGCGGATCGCATCCGGATTGCGGCGGAGTTCGCGGGGAAGTGGAACGCGGTAGTAGTGCTCAAGGGGTATCACAGCGTCATCGCCGCGCCGAACGGGGACGTGTTTGTGAACACCACTGGAAACGCGGGATTGGCCAAGGGTGGGTCGGGCGACGTCCTGACGGGACTTCTGACTGCTTTGATCGCCCAATTCGGGACGCGGGATTTGTACCGGGTGGTGGCGTTGGGGACTTACCTCCATGGCCGGGCGGCGGAATTGATAAGCG
>DASSGJ010000184.1:0-6524 GCA_035693545.1 Candidatus Acidiferrum sp. | reverse complement strand
GGGGATCAAGTACCTGCTGAAGGTGAATCCGACGGTGACGATTTATGTGCCTGCGGATGGGGCGAATGGATTTGGAGGGATGCCCGTGCCAGCGGCGTTTTTCCGGCCGGATGCGGAGTTGCCGGGGAAGATGCGGTACTTCGGCGGGACGGCGCCGGAGCATTTGAATTCGGGGAAGCTGTACGACACCGGGAACATCGTGCTGGTGAGCAAGTTGACGGAAGTGATGCCGGGAGTTTTTCTGGTGCGGACGGTGTCGGAGAAGAAAGGGACGCTGGAGTTGCCGGAGTTGACGCTGGCGATCAAGCGGCCTGGAGGATTGCTGCTGGTGGACGGATGTTCGCACGCGGGGATTGAGGCGATTCTGGAGGCGGCGAGTTCGATTGATCCGCGGACGGAGATTGTGTTTGGTGGATTGCACCTGGTGACGACGCCGGTGGAGGAAATTGATACGCTAGTTGGGAATCTGCAAACGAAGTGGAAGGTGCAGCGGATTGCGCCGGGACATTGCACGGGGGAACCGGCGTTTGCGCGGTTGCAGAAGGCGTTTGGGGAGAAGTATGTGTATGCGGGGTTGGGGACGGTGGTTAGTTTGGAGTGAGGGCAAGTTGAAAGTTGAAAGTTGAAAATTAGAAGTTAGTAGAGTTCAAGAGTTCGAGAGTTCAAGGAACGGCCAAGAATCAGCCTGCAACTTAGGCTGGATGGGCGGCGGTAGCTGTGCTGGGGAGTTGCTTCCCTGCCCTAGTTGCCAGCGTATTCGGGTGGATCGGGGATATTGAATTTCCAGGCCATGCTGGATTGCCAGCGCTGGGCGAACTCTTTTGCTTCCATGCGGCGCAGGATTTTGCCGGTGGGGATTTCAATTTCGTAGCCGAGGACCTGGCCAAGAATACCACCCACTATTGAACTTTCGTTCATTTCCGCCATCACGACGATAGACGAAGAGCCATTCACCCAATCGATGGCGGCAACTCCGATCCAGTCGGATGGGTGTTTTACGACGTCATGGCACTCGTCCGTGGCGTTGAGCGCGCGGCAGGGTGGAAAACTTCGCACCATGTCGCGGAGTGCTGAGCGAGCGGGGTTGACCCGGGTGAGTCCCGAAGAATTCAAGAGATAGACCAACAAGTGGTAATCGGTATTCGCGTTGCTACTTCCGGAGATCGCAAAAGCTTTGGAATCGGGAGACCAGAGCACTTCATCTTCAACGAAGCCAGGCGTTCCCACGGCTCCCAGGACCTTGCCAGCGCTTACGACCGAAAGAGCGACCAGTGAATCTTCATTCTTTGGATTGCGCTTATATTCGACCTGGACGTAGCTGTTTCCGTCCGGGGAGATAATCTTGAACGGTTTGCAAATTTTCTGGCGAGCTGGCCGGGAATCGCTGTAGCAAGCAACAGGAAAGCTGACGGCATTCTTCGACCAGAGGGGCTGGTCTGGGGTAGCGCTGATGGAAATTGGGAAAAAGAAGAGTGAGAGCGATGCGAAAAGTTGAAATTTGCGGTTGCGGAGCATGAAAAAAATCCTGGGCAGACTGCATTGTAACTGATGGGAGCGGTGGTTAAAAAATGCAAGAAGGCGGCGCAAAGCCGCCCCTACAACGTCGACGCTAGTTGGGGGCGGGGAGGGTGTAGGTCAGGTCATAGGAGTGCTTGCCGTCTTTGATGATGATTTCCATGGAGCCCTGGAGGCCGGTTAGTTGGGCGGTGCCGGAGTCGGGGACTACGACTACGTTGAGGTGGAAGACACCGGCTTGCATGGTGCCGTTGTGCTGGAGGATGAAGGTGCCGGTGCGGCCGTCGAGTGTGCCGGTGACGCGTTCGATGGCGACGTAGCCGCCGGAGCCTTTGACCGTGCCCATGCCGGAGAGCATTTCGCCTTTGCTGGTGGCTTCGAGGGCGCCGTGGAATTGCTTGTCGATGGAATAGCGGCCGATGGAGTTGTCGTCGGATTTGAAGGCGGGGTCGAGAGGAGTGAGTTTGACTTCGAAGGTGCCGGTGGCGTGATGGGGCATGGGGGCTTCCTTTTGGGCGGCGCTCGGAGCGATGACACAGATTGGAAGGAGGAGAAGGAGCGCGGCGCGGAATTTTTTGTTCATGAGTTTCTCGATTGGTTTGGGATTGGGGGAGGAAATATAGCATGAAACGGAGAAGAGAAAAGATTTAACACAGAGGGCACGGAGATCGGAACGCAGAGGGCACAGAGAAGAGTTGTTGAAAGATCGTTGGTTACCTTGGTCCCTCCACTACGCGGCCCGACGCGCCTAACTGCGGCGCGGGAGAAAAAGTCGGGCCGCTCCGGTCGGGATGACAGAAAAGGAGAAAGCAAGAAGGCGGCGTAAAGCCGCCCCTACACGATCAGGATTTGAAATATTTTAGGCGTTCGAGGACAGCGCCTACTACCAGGGGGAGGGCTACGGTGGCGTCTTCGAGGACTTCGGCGAAGCGGCCGCCTTCTTCGGGGGGGACGAATTTGCCCCAGCTTACGGCTTCGGTGTAGGTGCTGCCGCTGAGGCCGCCCCAGTGGACGGGTTCGGGACAGATGCGGACGCCGTAGTGATAGCGCTTGAGGGGAAGTTTTTTGTAGCCTCGGCGGGCCATGAGTTCGGCGTAGACGCCGAATTGCTGGGACCAGTTGCGGGGAACACCGCCGCCGATGGTGAAGATGCCCATCTTTTTTGTGGCGAGCATGGTGTTGGTGAATTTCTCGAAATCCTCGAAGGGGTCGAAGCGGAGGACGGGGCGGCCATCGCGCTGGCGGCCGTACTTGTTGAGAGCGAAGTCGAGGCCGAGTTCGGAATCGGAAAAAGCGGGAACGAAGACCGGAACTTTGCATTCGTAGGCGGAACGGAGAATGCCGCGACCGCTGGTATTTTTGTGGAGAAATTCGCCGATGCGATGGTGGAGCTTCCAACTGCAGACGACTTCGTTGTGATCCCACTTTTCAAAAATGGCGTCAACGACTTCCTCGACGTGATCGAGATTGGTTTCGGGTTCGAGAGAATCGTAGACGCGGTTGTAGCCGGCGCGGAAGAGCTCGTTGTCGTCCATCTTGGAGGGATCGTAGCGGAAGTGAGAGAGGCCGGTAGCCTCGACGAGGCCGTGGGCCATGAGGGCGCCGGTGGAGACGATGGCTTTGACGATGCCGGATTCGATGAGATCGCAGAAGACGAGTCCCATTTTGCCGACGGTGAGAGCGCCGGCGAGGGTCATGACGACAAAACAATCTTTGTCGCGGGCCATGGCTTCGAGGACATCGGCAGCATCGCCGACCTGGCGGGCGGTGTAGGCGGTGTCGCCCATGGCGCGGACCAGATTGTCGATGGTTTTGATTTTGGAGAGGTCGAGAGGAAAGATGGGGCGGAGTTTGTCTTTGACGGGATCGTGAAGGACGCGCCCGGTGACGGTCTTGCTTGGCTTTTTGGCCATCGACTCTCCTGACAGAACGTGAATGAATGCAATGAAACGGAGCGAATAAAAATTGTATGGGTAGTGTACTAGAAGTGGGGAGGAAAAATGCAAGGTGAGAAGGAGTGACTGGTGATTGGTGGCTAGTGACTGGTGAAAGACGCGGCCAATGAATCTATGCGGGTGAAGCGAAGAAGAATATAACGCAGAGACGCAGAGTACGAAGAGAATCGCAGAGAAGAGAGACCCAGGAGCCGCTTAAAAGACGAGGGCTACAGGGAAGAATGGAGAAAGGCGCCCGCCTCAGAAGGCGGCCGCTACAAAGGCGGGGAAAACAAGAAGGCGGCGTAAAGCCGCCCCTACATTAAGAGTGAAGAGAGGAGAAAAATGTTCGTGATAGGATTGAAAGTATGAGCGATAAATTTGCTGTGGGTCTGGTGCAGATGCGCTGCACGACGAACAAGGAAGAAAATCTTGCGCGGGCGGCGGAGAAGATTCGCGAGGCGGCGGGGCGCGGAGCGCAGGTGATTTGCCTGCATGAGCTGTTTGCGGGGGAATATTTCTGCCGGACGGAGGATGCGGAACTTTTTAATCTGGCGGAGGCGGTGCCCGGGCCGACTACGGAGCGGTTGGCGGCGGTGGCGAAGGAAAAGAAGGTGGCGCTGGTGGTGTCTGTATTTGAGCGGCGGGCGGCGGGGGTTTATCACAACACCTGTGCGGTGGTGGATGCGGATGGGAGTTATTTGGGGAAATACCGGAAGATGCATATTCCGGATGATCCGCTGTATTACGAGAAGTTTTATTTTACGCCGGGGGATTTGGGATTTTTGAATTTCGATACTAAGTATGCGCGGATCGGAGTGCAGATCTGTTGGGACCAGTGGTATCCGGAGGGTTCGCGGTTGACGGCGATGCAAGGGGCGCAGTTGATTTTTTATCCGACGAGCATCGGGTGGCATCCGCATGAGAAGGCGGCGGCGGGAGCGGCTCAACTGGATTCGTGGAAGACGATTCAGAGAGCGCATGCGATTGCGAATGGATGTTTTGTGGCGGTCGTGAATCGGGTGGGGTATGAGGGGAAGCCGGAGAAGGGCGATCCGGGGATTGAGTTCTGGGGGAATTCGTTTGTGGCGGATCCTTCGGGGCAGTTGCTGGCGGAAGCGGGTAACGAGAAGGAAGAGATATTGGTGGCGGAGATTGATCCGAAGAAGAGCGAGGAGCAGCGGAGGAATTGGCCGTTTTTCAGGGATCGGAGGATTGATGCGTTTGGCGGACTGACGAGCAGATGGCTAGGGGAAAAGTGACTGGTGATTGGTGACTGGTGAAATGCAAAGAAAGAGTTTAACGCAGAGTTCGCTGAGAACGCTGAGTGCGCTGAGACGAGAAGGAATTTAACACAGAGGACACAGAGTGAAGAGCGCAGAGGGCACAGAGAAGACGCCGGGGGAGATGGGGTTTCGGATGCCGGCGGAGTGGGAGAGGCATGAGGGGACATGGCTGGGGTGGCCGCATGAGTTGACGGATTGGCCGGGGAAATTCGCGCCGATACCGTGGGCGTTTGCGGAGATGGTGCGGGTGCTGTCACAGGTGGAGAAGATATTTTTGCTGGTGCAGGATCGCGCGGCGGAGAAAAAGGTGCGCGGGATTTTGCGGAAGGCCGGGGCGAAACTCGAGGCGGTGGAATTTTTTGCTGTGGCTACGGACCGGGGGTGGATGCGGGATTCGGGGCCGATTTGCGTGAAGAATGCGGCGGGCGAAGTGGCGTACAACAATTTTGTGTTTAACGGGTGGGCGAAGTATTCGAATCATAAGAAGGATGCGCTGGTGGTGCGGAAGGCGAATGGGCGGAGGAATCGGAAGATATTTTTTCCGGAGCATAGCGGAAGACGAGTGGTCTTGGAGGGCGGGTCGATTGACGTGAACGGGCGAGGGACTTTGCTGACTACGGAAGAGTGTTTGCAGAGCAAGGTGCAGGAGCGGAACCCGGGATTTACGAAGGAAGATTATGTAGAGGTGTTCCGGAAATATTTGGGCGTGACGAATGTGCTTTGGCTGGGGAACGGGATTGCAGGGGATGACACGCACGGGCATGTGGATGACCTGACGCGGTTTGTGAATGAGACGACGGTGGTGACGATTGTGGAGGAGGATCCGAAGGAGGCGAATTATGCGGCGTTGCAGGAGAATCTGGGGCGGTTGAGGAAGATGAAGGATCAGGATGGGCGGGCGCTGACGGTGGAGACTTTGCCGATGCCGGCGCCGGTTTATTTTGATGGGCAGAGGCTGCCGGCGAGTTATGCGAATTTTTATATTGGGAATGGGGTTGTGATTGTGCCGACGTTTAATGATGCCCAGGACCGGGTTGCGTTAAATACGTTGGGGAGATTGTTTCCTGGGCGCGAGGTGGTGGGGATTCATTGCAGAGACCTGGTGCTTGGATTGGGGACTTTGCATTGCATGACGCAGCAGGAGCCGGCGATCGGGGATTAGAAAATGGAAATTGGAAAATGGAAAGAAAGAGAAGAGTTTTAACACAGAGGACACAGAGGGAGAGCACAGAGTTCACAGAGAGCAGGCAAAGGACTGAGGAGGAGAGGCGATGATTGGGATGATTGGGATCCTTGGGATGGTAGCTTTGCAGCAGCACGTGGTGATTGTGGAGTGGCAGCGGGGGTTGATTGGGTGGCTGCTGATCGGGTTGCTGGCGGGGTGGCTGGCCGGGAAGATGGCGCGGGGGCGGGGATTTGGATGTATCGGGGATGTTTTGATCGGGTTGATTGGATCGGTGATTGGGGGCTGGATTTTTACGCAACTGGGGATTGGCGGGCACGCGAATGCATTTTTGTATTCGCTGGCGGCGGCTACGGTTGGGGCGGTGCTGCTGGTGTCGGTGGCGCATTTGTTTTTTGGGGGAAGAAGCTAGGAGAAGAGGAAGAGTTCACTCAGAGGGCGCAGAGGAAGAGCACAGAGTTCACGGAGAGGAAGCGAAGAACAATGGTTGGTTGCCGTGGTCCCTCCACTGCGCGGCCCGACGCGCCCAACTACGGCGCGGAAGAGAAAATCGGGCCGCTCCGGTCGGGATGACAGATTAAGAAAAGAGAACAGCCAGGAATGGCT
>DASSGJ010000183.1:0-9383 GCA_035693545.1 Candidatus Acidiferrum sp. | reverse complement strand
GCGATTGGAATCAAGCCGGGCGACGAAGTGATTGTGCCGGCTTACACGTGGGAGGGGACGGTTGGGCCGGTGCTGCTGGTGAACGCTGTGCCGGTGTTTGTTGACGTGGACCCCGATACCTACTGCCTGGACGCGAAGCTGATCGAGAAGGCGATTACGCCGAAGACCAAGGCGATTTTGCCGGTGCATCTGGGGATGCGCTTTGCGGACATGGACGAGATATTGCGCGTTGCCTCCAAACATAATTTGAAAGTAGTGGAAGATTGCGCGCACGCGCACGGCGGGAAGTGGAAGGGCAAGGGCGCAGGCTCGATGGGCGATATCGGGGCGTTCAGTTTCCAGTCGAGCAAACTGATTACGTCGGGCGAAGGCGGCGCGGTCATCACCAACAATCTGGAGTATATGGAGCTGGTGCAGAGCTACATCAATGCGGGACGCGCCAGCCTGACGGATCAGTATAAGAAGCGGATCATTGGATTCAATTACCGGTTGGGAGAGTTTCAGGCGGCGGTGTTGGGCGCGCAACTGGAGCGAATGCCGAAGCAGAGCGCGATCCGGGAAAAGAATATGAAACGATTTGAGGCCCGGATGGGAAAGACGCCGGGAATCGGCTTGTTGAAGCCGGATCCGAGGATTACGCGGCTGGCGCCCTACGGGTATGTGATGAAATATTTTGCGGAGAAGATGAAAGAGATTCCTCGGGCCGCGTTTGTGGCGGCGATGCAACTGGAGGGGGTGCATTGCGATGGGTTGTTTTACGAGCCGGTCTACAAGAGTTCGCTGTTTCCCGTGGACGCTTCGGATTTTCCGGCGTTGAGCTGGGGGCGGGAAAAGGCGCTGGATTTGCGGTCGATGTATTCGTGCCCGGAGTCGGAGAAAGCGGCGTATCACGAGGCGGTGTGGTTCCCCCATCAGCATTTCCTGGGAACGACGAAAGATGTGGATGATATTGCGGATGCGATTCATAAGGTCCTGGAAAATGTGGAGGAGTTGCGGGGGCTGGATCACAAGGCGATACGGAATCAGAGATTGGGACGAGCGGATCGGGAGAGCTGAGAAAGAAAGGAAAGAAGAGAAGAGGCTAACGCAGAGATGCAGAGGGCGCAGAGCCGGAGCAGAGCAGAAAAAACTAAGAACACAGGCTGAAGCCTGTGCTACTGGTACGGAATCATTGGTTTGAAGTTAGCGGACAACTATGAGGCCAGGGAAATCGGTCGGGTTTGCGGTGGTGGGGCTGGGCGCTATCGCGCAAGGAGCGGTGCTGCCGGCATTCCGGAATGCGAAAAAGGCCAGGCTGGTGGCGTTGGTGGGCCGGGACAAGGCGAAGGCTGAGAAGTTGGCGCGAAAGTACAGGGCACAGGCCGCTTATGGAGCGGACGAGTTTGCGGCTTGCCTGGAAAATCCGGAAGTGGAAGCGGTTTACCTGGCTACGCCGCAGAGCGAACACTTGAACGCGACGATTGCGGTGGCCCGGGCGGGGAAGCATGTGCTCTGCGAGAAGCCGCTAGCGGTTACTTCGGCACAGTCGGCGGAGATGGTGCGTGTTTGCGAAGAGTGCGGCGTGCGGCTGATGACGGCTTACCGGAAATGCTATGAGCCGAGTGCATTGCACCTGAAAAATCTAATTCGGAGCGGGAAGCTGGGGAAGATTGACGTGATCAACACTTCCTTCAGCGAGCTGCATGTGGCGGGGAAATCGATTGCGTGGTTGCTGGACGCGCGAGTGGCGGGCGGCGGGCCTTTGATGGATTTGGGCGTGTATTGCGTTAACTCGAGCCGCTGGCTGGTGGAAGAAGATCCTGTGGAAGCAAGCGCGCACGCCTGGAAAAAAGATGCCGAGCGGTTTCGGGACGTGGAGGAAGGGATTTCGTTCCGGCTGCAGTTTGCGAGCGGGCTACTGGTGCAGGGGACTTCGACGTACAGTTCGGCAATTTCGTCGTTTGTGTTTGTGCAGGGGACGAAGGGGTGGGCTTGTCTGACACCGGCGTTTCCGTTTGATGAGGAACGGCGGCTGACGGGGAAGATTGGCGGAAAATGGTTTGAGAAGAAATTCAGTGTGGTGGATGAGTTCGCGCCGGAGTTGGACGCGTTCGCGGAGGCGATTCGAACAAAGAAGAACGTCGAGCCTGACGGGCGGCAGGGGCACCGGGATATGTGCATTCTGGAAGCAATCTATGCATCGGCGAGAAAAGGGGAGCCGGTTGGCATAAGATACGGGATTCGTTGAGGCGGGGAAAAATCGTTATGAGCACGGGGAAAAGCGTGGGACGGAAGAAGCCGGGGAAGGCTGCCAGCATTTACGATGTGGCGCGGGAGTCCGGCGTGTCTGTGTTTACCGTGTCGGCCGTGGTGAATAACAAGAGCCACGTCGGAAAGGGTTTGCGGGAGCGCGTGGAAGCGGCAATACGGAAACTGAATTACCGGCCGAATTTGATAGCGCGGAGCCTGGCGAACCAGAAGACGCATACGATTGGAATGATTGTGCCGGACATCGGGAATCCATTTTTTCCGCTGGTGGTGCGCGGGGCGGAGGATGCGGCGCAGAAACACGGATACAATTTATTGCTTTGCAACAGCGACGATTCACTGGACAAGGAGGAAAGAGCGATTGAGCTGCTTTTGTCGAAGCGCGTGGACGGAATTCTGCTGACGAAAGCCGCCGGGGATTTCCGGCCGCCGTTGCGGCAGATGATTAAGGAAGTGGACATTCCGTTTGTGCTGGTGATGCGGACGTACCCGAAGCTGACGAAGGACGCGGTGATCACGGACGATTACCATGGGGCGTATGAGGCAGTTTCGCATCTGGCGCGGGCGGGACGGAAACGGATCGGGTTGATCAGCGGGCCGCTCAAAGTGAGCAATGCCAAGGAACGCTGGCAGGGATTTCACGATGCGCTGAAGGCGGAGGGGTTGACGTACGACGAGGATTTGGTGATTGAAGGAGACTACCGGCTGGAGTCCGGATTTCGCGCGGGGCATTCGCTGCTTTCCCGGCGGCCTGACGGTATTTATGTGGCGAATCATTTGATGACCATTGGTTTGCTGCAGGCAGCGGAAGAAATGGGGATGCGGTGCCCGGACGATTTCGGGCTGGTAAGTTTTGATGATTATCCGTGGTTGGGAATTTTCCGCCCGCGGCTGACTACCGTGGAATTGCCCAAGCACCAGTTGGGGACGGAGGCCGCGGAACTCTTGATTGAGAGGATTACGGGAGACGGGAGCAAGGCGGTGCTGAGGAAGTTGCAACCGGAATTGCGGATTCGGGAATCTTGCGGGTTTGGGCTGCGGGCGGCGATTGAAGAGCAGAAATAAGAACCGGAATTAACACAGAGGACGCAGAGGTCGGAGCGCAGAGATCACAGAGAAAGAAATACAAAGCCCCGTGTGAAATATGTGCGACCTAGGTTTCGCTGAAGTCGAAGAGCTTCGGGCGTATAGTGAAGCCCCTGGTTTTGTAGGCGGCATAGAGAATTCCCACCACCAGCCAGATAATGCCGGCCCATTTGGTCCAGTTCTGCAGGCTGAACAGCAAACCAAAACAGAATACGAAACCGAAGCCGGGAACGAAGGCGTCGAGGAAGAAATTGCGTTTGCCGGCGTTTTCCGGGCCGAACGAGAAATGCAAGAGGGAGACGAGGTTCACTCCCATGAAGGCGATCAGCGCGCCGAACGTGACGATTTCGGCTGCGAGTTCCCAGGGAATGGTGAGCACGCCGATGTAAGCGAGTGCGCCGACGATCCAGACGTTATAGATGGGATTGCCTTTTGTCGGGCTGATGTGGCCGAAGACTTTTTTCGGAAGAACGTCATCGCGGCCCATGCTGTAGAGCAGGCGGGAGGCGCCAACGTGACCAGCAAGGCCGCAGGCGATGCTGGACACAAGGAGCATGACCCCATAAGCGTGGAAGAGCCAGGCGCCGCTGGCGGCGCGGGCGACGTCCATGAAGGCGGTTTCCGGATTGAGATAGGTGGTGTAGTCAGGCAGGACGCGCTGAGCCATGTAGACCTGGAAGCCGCTGAAGAGCCCGGTAAAGATGCAGACCAAGACCGAGGCAAGTAGAACGTTGCGGCGGGGATTCTTGACTTCTTCGGCGAGGATGGAGACGCCGTCGAAGCCGATGAAGACGAGAGCGGCGAGCCCAGTGCCGGAGGCGACCGCCCGGAATTTGAAAGTTTCCGGATTGTAGATCGGTTGGAATGAAATCAATCCGGAAAAATGCTGGTGAAGAATGATGTAGCGGAAGGCTTCAACGAGAAACGCGGCGGTGACGAGGACCATAAAGGAGAGGAGAACTTCGTTGGTGCGGGCGGTGAATTTGATGCCTTGGACGGTCATGAAGGTGATGAGGCCAACGGCCAACGCGGCGAGGATGGCGAATGGTATTTTGGGGGCCATGCGCTGGATGGCCAGGACGGCGTAGAGCGCATTCTGGATCGGTTGAAAGAGATATTCGAGAAACATGGCCCAGCCGACAACGAAGCCGACGTGGGGATTGAGTCCTTTGCTGATGTACGTGTAGACGGAGCCGGAAGATGGATAAACCGTGGCCATTCGACCGAAGCTGACGGCGGTGACGGACATGGCGACCATGGCGAGGAGCAGCGTGGTTACGGCGTGACCGTGGGAGAGGACCTGGGCTTCACCGAAAAGCGGGACAGCGGCGATGGGAGAAGTGAGAATGACGCCGTAATAGATGAGGTCCCAGAGGCCGAGGACGCGTTTGAGGTGGGGCTGCGCGGGGTTTGCCGCTTCGAGTGTCCCAGTGGTTGTTTCCACGCCGGCCTCTTTCGGATGCGAAGAAAATTCGGGGCCCGATTCCTGTTCAGCGATGCGAAACGACCTCGTTCAGACGCGTCTTAGCGCTGACAACAAAAAAGCAGATCCCTCGACCCGTTCAAGAACCGAACGGGCCGAGGGATGACACGTGTTTGAGCTTTTTTTCAGCGTTTGAGACTGGGCCTTCCAGAAAATCATTAAGCAAGCTCCTAAAAGAAAAAACGTTCCTTCTTGCGCGCTTCTTCGTATTTCTTGCGGGCGGCACGGACAGAGTCGCGCTCGGAGACTTCGGCAATGGGGACATCCCACCAGGATTCGTAGCCCGGAACGCGGTCATCGTAGGCAGTTTCGACGACGACGACGGAGGTGCGGTCTTGTTTGCGGGCGGCGGCGAGGGCGCTGCGGAATTCGTCGTGGGTTTTCGCGCGGACGGTCCAGGCGCCGAGGCTGGCGGAGTTGGCGGCGAAATCCACTGGAATGGTCTCGCCATCGTATTTTTCGCCGCGCCGGTAGCGGTAATTGGTGCCCATGCCTTCGTTGCCGCAGCCGCGGCTGAGGCCTCCGATGCTGGAGAAACCGTGATTGTCGAGGAGCACGATGTTGAGTTTGACGCCTTCCTGGAGCGAGGTGACGATCTCCTGGGCCATCATTAGATAAGATCCGTCACCGACCATAACGTAGACTTCGCGTTTGGGGCTGGCCATTTTCGCGCCGAGGCCGCCGGCAATTTCGTAGCCCATGCAGGAGTAGCCGTATTCCATGTGGTAGCCGCCGGGCTGGCGGGTGCGCCAGAGTTTGTGCAGATCTCCGGGTAGGCTGCCGGCAGCACAAAGGAGAATGTCCGAAGGTTCTGTGAAGGAATTAAGTGCACCGATGACTTCGCCCTGGGATAGCGGCGGCGTTTTTCGGATTGCGTAGATGCGATCAACTTCTTTTTCCCAGTCCGCGCGGAAGGCGGCGATGCTTGTGGCGTAAGTTTTTTCGACTTGAAAGCCCGAGACGGCGGATTGGAGTTCTTCGATTGTGACGCGAGCGTCGCCTGTGAGCGGCAGCGCGGCGTGCTTGTAGGCGTCAAATTCGGCGACGTTGATATTGATGAAGCGGACCGCAGGATTCTGAAACGCGGTTTTGGAGGCGCTGGTGAAATCGGAGTAACGCGTTCCGATACCGATGACTAAGTCGGCTTCGCGCGCGGCGATGTTTGCGCCAGGCGTGCCGGTGACGCCGACGGCGCCGAGTTGCTGCGGATGGTCGTATGGGAGCGAGCCTTTGCCAGCTTGAGTTTCGCAGACGGGGATGCCGGTGGCTTCGGCAAAACTTGCGAGCGCGCGGGAAGCTTCGGAGTAGAGAACACCGCCGCCGGCGACGATAAGAGGTTTTCTTGCCTTGCGAATTTGTGCGGCGGCTTGATTGAGCAGTTCTTTGTCGCAGCGGGTGCGGGGAATGGTCCAGACACGTTTCCGGAAAAATTCTTCCGGGAAGTCGAACGCTTCTGCTTGGACGTCCTGCGGAAGGCTGAGCGTGACGGCGCCGGTGTCGGCGGGAGAGGTGAGGACGCGCATCGCTTCAGGAAGGGAAGTGAGGAGTTGTTCGGGGCGCTGGATCCGGTCCCAATAGCGAGAAACGGGCTTGAAGCAATCGTTCACGGAAATATCTTGCGTGGAGGGCGACTCGAGTTGCTGGAGGACTGGAGCGACGTTGCGGCGGGCGAAGATATCGCCGGGGAGCAACAAAACAGGGACGCGATTGATGGTTGCCGCCGCGGCGCCCGTGAGCATGTTGGTTGCGCCGGGACCGATGGAAGTCGTGCAGGCGAGCGTGCGCAGGCGGAAGCTGGCTTTTGCGAATGCGGCGGCGGTGTGCACCATGGCCTGTTCGTTGCGGCAGAGATGGTAGCGGAGGCCGGGGTTCTGTTCGAGGGCCTGACCCATTCCAGCGACGTTGCCGTGCCCGAAGATGCCGAAGCAGCCTTCGATGAAGCGATGCTCCTGCGAGTCTCGGCTGGAATATTGAGCTTGCAGGAAAGCGACGATCGCTTGAGCGACGGTGAGGCGGCGGGTCATGAAGAGCTTCTCCTTCTGAAAGGAGCGAGGGACAGGGGATTAGATTGAAGCAGAATGTGGAAAAAATACCAGCGCGAAATCGCGAAAAACTCTAAGCGCTTATCAGGAGTCTTCCCGGTGAGTTCGGCTCCGCGGTTATCTGCCATTGACCTGTCCATTTTGCTTGCGGGAAGTGTACTGCGTCAGCGCACTAACGGCAATCGTGGATCGGTGTCCTTCCAGGTGGATTTCAGCCAAACGTGATTGGGGTCTTCGGTCACGGCCAGTGTCCGCGAGGTCCCGGCGAGGAAATTGAGGTAGTAAACGTCGTAGCCCGGGCCGGCGACGACGGGATGGAAGCCGGAGCGGACTAGGACGGCGTCGCCATCCTGCGCGCGGACGGTGACATCGCGGGAAAGGTCTGGAGAATAGAGACGCTGGAGAGCAAAACCCTCCTTCGGACGATTGATCCGGTAGTAATAGATTTCATCGAGATCAACTTCGGCGGGGGGATTGTGCACGTCGTGTTTGTGCGGTGGAAAACTGGACCAGTTGCCGCCGGGAGTGTAGACCTCGATCACGACAAGTTTGTCGGCAGGGAAGTCTGGACGGATGATGTCCACGATCTGGCGGGAAGCGTTTCCCCCGCCACGGAGGCCGCTAACGACGTCTTTTGGAGTGATGAGCTTGGGCTGAAGGTTCGCTTTGGACGGGGCACGGCACTCGGCGATTTCGCAGACGGTTTCGGCTGTAAAGGCGACCGAATGGCCCGTGGGGAGATAAAGGCAATAGGGCAGGCCGTCGAAGACATTTTTGCGCTGGCCGATCGCGTGTGCGCCTTCGCCCCAATTTGCGGAACAACGGCCGCCGAGCAGGACAAAGGCAGCTTCCTCGCCCTTTGTGGAAGCGGAATAGGATTCGCCGGGATTCAGGCGGCGGGCGAACATACTCATCCATTCCCACTGGACGCTTTCCCTGGAAAAGCGAAGCAACTCGCCGGATTGGCCTTCAGGGAGAGAGCGTGAATGGACGATGTTCGGAGCTGTGGACATGAAGTACCCCACGCTGCTCCCGGCTTTTCCGGGAAAGTTTAGCAGCGGCTAACCTGCTTCGAGCGCCGGGAACAGTCAAAGCGCTTTGTCGCCTGGAGCAACCGTAGACGGAGTCCCCCCAAAAACGCGTGGAAAGCCCGGGGGTTCCGTGGACAGGTCACTCGCTAACCGGCTAGATTGTAACGCAGGTAAGGGAGTTTGCCAACGATTCCAGTAGCGGGGCAGAGGCGCAAGAATCAGGAAAAAGGCGCTCGAAGGCAACTGCTACGCAGACGCGATGGCCCGGTTTAGGGCAGTGAGTTCGGCGGGGGTTAGGTGCCGGTGAGCGGCTTTGGGGAGGTCGCGGAGTTGTAGAGGGCCGATGGCGACGCGGATCAATCGCAGGACTTCGATGCCCAGTGCATCGAGCATACGGCGGATGTGGCGGTTTTTGCCTTCATCAAGAAGGAGTTCGAGCCACGAATTCTTTTCGCCAGCGCGCAGCAGGCGGGCACTTTTGCAGCGCAGGGTTTCGCCATGTGCTGTTTCGACGCCACGCTTCAGAGATTCGAGTAGCGCTGAATTTGCAATGGTGGCGATTTGCACATGGTACGTCTTGTCGAGATGCGTGGCCGGATCAGTCACACGTGCGTTCCACTCGGAATCGTTGGTGAAGAGGAGTAGGCCTTCGCTGGCTTTATCGAGGCGGCCGACGGGAGCGAGCCAGGTCAAGCCCTCGGGCAGCAGCGTGTAAACGGTGTCGCGGCCCTTCTCGTCGGAGGCGGAGGTGACGATGCCGCGCGGCTTGTTGAGCATGAGGTAGATTTTTTCGGCAGGCTTAAGCGACCGGCCTTGCACTTCGATGCGATCGGTGCCGAGGCGGACGGGAGTTTCCGGATTTTTCGGGGTTGTGCCATTGAGGCGGACTTTGCCATCGCGGATTAGCACTGCGCCCTGTTGGCGGGAGCAGTAACCCAGTTTTGAAAGGGCTCGGGCCAAACCGATTTTCCGGGCGGACTGTGGTTTCGCGGACGATTTGCGGGCAGTTCGTTGTCTCACGGCTTGAGGGGAGTGCGCTAGGTTTTCTTTTCAGGAGACGGCGTGTCCGAATGCTTTACTTCGCCGAAACGCTTGGCGAGCCAGTCGCGGACTTCTTTGGGGTCGTATTTGAAGGGGCCGTTGCCGCCTTTGTATGAGATGAGGCCCTTCTCGTCGATGATGTAGAGACGCTCGGGCCAGGCAGCGTAGGCGTCGTTGGCGGCGTTGCTCATTTCGTCAATGCCGAAGGGGACGGAATATTTGAATCGCTGGGTGAAGTCGTTGGCGATGGCGACGCGCTGCTCAAGCGTTTTCGGCTGGGCGTAGCAGACGTTATCTTTGTCTTTTTCGTTGGACTTCATCTGCCATTCGTCGAGCGGATGCGCTTCGCGAACGTAGACGGTGAGGAAATCGGCGCGGTCCTTATAGTCGTTGTAGATTTGCGCGATGTCGCCGACCTGGCGACGGAACGGCGGTCAAGTGAAGCTGCCGAAG
>DASSGJ010000182.1:0-4580 GCA_035693545.1 Candidatus Acidiferrum sp. | reverse complement strand
GCGCGGTTGTAGCGGGAAAGCTTGACAAGGGCCTTGGAGTGGGATAACAAATCGCAAGGACGGAGTGCAGGCAGTCTCCGACTGGTGCAGCGTGCCGAGAAATACGGGTAAGAAGGTTCCCCATGGGGAGGAGAGCATGGATTTCGAGAAAGATCAGTTTGAGGATGACGAAGAGCTGTCCCGGTTGGAAGACGACGAAGAGTTAGGGGGCGAGCCGGGAGGCGTCGTCGAAGAAGAGGAAGAGCTGCTGCTCGTGGAAGAAGAGCCCGGCGGCGAGGGGGAAGAACCCGCGCCTAAACCGGCGGCGAAACCCGCCAAGAAGAAGGCTGCTCCCAAGAAGGCGGCGAAGAAGAAGGCCAAGAAGCCGGCCAAGAAGAAGCCGGCCAAGAAGGCGAAGGCCAAGCCGAAGAAGAAGGCGGCAAAGAAGGCCAAAAAGCGGCGCCGGTAAGCCGGGCACGGTTTTTGAAAAGTTCACCAAGGGCTCCCCGAGAAATTCGGGGGGCCTTTTTTTGTGTGCATGTACTGGAATGGACGGGAGTAGAAAAGAACCGAGGACCAAAACGGGGAAATGCGGGTCCCGGAAGGGGAACGGGTGACGCCGGAGCGGCTGCACGGCTTGCCTAAAGAATTAAGTATCGCTAGGATAACGCACATGATCAAGGCTTTGGAGCAGATCCGGCGGATGCGCGGCGGCGCCCAGTCGCACCTGATGAGGTGCTCGGACGGAAACTACTATGTGGTGAAGTTTCAAAATAACCCGCAGCATCGAAGGATTCTGGTGAACGAGCTGCTGGGTACACGGTTGGCGAGGCGGCTGGGGCTGCCTACGGCGCCGGTGGAAGTGGTGGAGGTGGGTGCGGAACTGATCCGGCTGACGCCGGAGTTGTGCATCGAGCTGCCGCGGTCGCGGACGCCGTGCGCGGCGGGGCTGCAGTTCGGCTCGCGTTATCCGGGGGATCCGCGGGGGTTAACGCTGCACGATTTTCTGCCCGATGAAAAACTGCCGGCGGTGGAGAACCTGCACGAATTCGCGGGGATGCTGGTTTTCGACAAGTGGGTGTGCAACACGAACGGCAGGCAGACGGTTTTTTTTGAAGAGCCGGAGCGAACGAGCGGGGCGACGGCTGCAACAGCCGGACCTGGACAACCGGAAGTTGCACGTGGAACGTTGCCCGGGGGCGAAGGAACCGGGGATGCGGTCCGGAGGGAAGCGGCGCGAGGGCGAACTTACCGGACGGTAATGATCGACCAGGGATTTTGTTTCAATGCCGGGGAGTGGAATTTTCCGGATGCGCCGCTACGCGGGCTGTATGCCCGGAGCCGGGTGTACGAGGGCGTCACGGGAATGGATTCGTTCGGGCCGTGGCTGGAGCGGCTGGAGAAGCGCATCACGGAAAACGTGCTGGCGGAGCTGGCGGAAGAGATTCCGCCAGCGTGGTATGAGGATGATTATGACGCGGTGATGCGGGTGCTGGAACAACTGCACCGGCGGAAGAAACGGGTGGAGGAGTTGATTCTGTCGGCGAAGAATTCGAACCGGCAGCCGTTTATGGCGTGGAAGTGAGTGGTGACGGGAGAAGAGTGACTGGTAATCGGTGACTGGTGAAAAGCAAGAGCGCCACGGCGGAATCCGTGGGTTTCGCTAGTCACTAATCACCAGTCACTTCCAACGGGGAGGAAGACCATGGGAACACAACCGAGTTCGATGGACAGGACACTTGCGTATCGAGTCCTCCGCTACACGCCGAACCTGGTGCGCGACGAGTGGGTGAATATCGGGGTGCTGGTGTTTGATCCGGCGAGCGGCGAACGTCGGATGCGGCTGATCGAGGAGCCGGAAGAGTACGCGCGCGTGCGGCGGCTGCACCCGCGGGCGGATGAAGCGCTGCTGCGGGCGTTGCGCGACGACCTGGAGAACCGGTTTGCAACGGCGACACAGTTATTTCCCGCCGAAATCAACAGGGAAGGAAACGGACACGCGAGGCTCGATTGGATGAAGCTGCTGGGAAAGTGGGATGAGACGCTTTCGAACGCGCTGCAACTGGCGCCGCAGAAGGGTGTCCATGCGGACGATTTGGACGCGGAGACGGAGCGCCTGTACGCCGATCATGTGGCGCTGCAGCGCGGCGAGGCGAGGGTGGGCGCACCGGGAAGCCGCGGGGCGATCCGGTCGTATTGTGCACAGGTGTTCAAGCAGGCTCGCTTGTGGGAGCGGCTGCAGAAGGGCGTGCGCGCGGAGGAGTTCACCTTTTCGGGCGATCCCATGCGGATTGATTATGGATACCGGCGGAACGGCACGCGGGGATTCGTGCAGACGTTGAGCGTTTCGCGCGCGCCGGGCGAGGTGAAGTCGCTGGCGTACACGGTGGAGCGCATCCGCGGCAAGGTGGCGGCCAGCGAATTCACCGCCGTGACCGACGTGCATTTGATCGCCGAGAACGAGCGGCACCAGTTCGTGCGTGAGACTTTGCGCGACGCGGGCGTGGAAGCGATACCGCTCGAAGGGCTGGCAGTATGGACGGCGCGGATGCGGCCGATGATCCAGTAGGAAGCAATCAGTGACCAGTAATCGGTAAGGGGAATGGATAACAGAGAGCAGAAAACAGTTGAGCGGCGCGGATAACAGCAGGGTGAGTGGCTTTGACGGAGGCAGGAAGGTCAGCTAGCGGTAGATTTCCTTCCTGTCGCCGATGCGGAGTACGAGCACCAGCAGGCGAGCGTCTTCGATCTTGCAGATCAGGCGGAAGGGTCCGACGCGGTATCGCCAGAATTCGCCGAGCCGCGAGCCTTGCAGGGCTTTTCCGATGCTTCGCGGATCGTCCAGTCTGGCGACGCGTTCCCGCAGAAATTTCAGGATGCGTTTGGCTTGTTGCGGATCAAGTTTGCTGAGTTCCCGGTCGGCCTCGACGGAAAACTCAATCTTCCAGGGCATGACGCTTCAGGACGTCTTCGAGCGGGACGGTGGGTGATTCGCCACTACGGATGCGGTCGAGCGAGCGCTCGGCTAGATACAAATCCTCAAGTTCGTCGAGGTGCTGGAGGATGGCCTCGCGGACATAAAAGGTCTTGGTGCGCCCGGTGCGCTTGGCGAGTTCTTCCAGGCGCTTTTCAATGGATTCTGGAATACGGATGGCCAGCATGAGACCTCGCTATACGAGTATAGCATGGGTTCAAGGCGAGCGGCCGTAACATTCACAACCGGTCGCTCCTCAGGAATCACCCGTCACTAAACGAGGGGTTCGGACCAGTTCTCCAGGGTCTCTTTTACTTTATGCAGAAACTGATGGGCGACGGCGCCGTCGACGACACGGTGGTCGTAGCTGAGCGTGACGTAGCACATCGAGCGGATGGCGATGGAGTCGTTGATCACCACCGGGCGCTTCTCGATCGCGCCCAAACCCAAAATGCCGACGTTCGGCTGACTGATCACCGGCAGGCCGAAGAGGCCGCCGAAAACGCCGGGATTGGTGATGGAGAAGGTGCCTTCCTGGACTTCCTCTGGCTTGAGCTTCTTCGAACGGGCGCGCTCGGCGAGATCGTTCAGGTTGCGCTGGATGCCGAGGAGATTTTTTTCGTCGGCGTTCTTGATGACCGGGACGAGCAGGCCCCAGTCGAGGGCCACGGCGATACCGACGTTAATCTCCTTGTGCAGAACCATGCTGGTGCCGTCGAGCGAGGCGTTGAGCGTGGGATAGGCGCGCAGGCCGGCGACGGCCGCTTTGACGAAGAAGGGCATGAAGGTGAGCTTGGTCTCGTAGCGCTTTTCGAACTCTTCCTTGGATTTGGCGCGGATGGCGGCGACCTTGGTCATGTCGATTTCATCCACCGAGTAGACGTGCGCGGAAACGTGCTTGGAAGCGACCATGTGCTCGGCGATTTTCTGGCGCATGTTGCTGAGCGGCTGCACTTCGTAGTTGCCGAAGTAGATGCGCTCGCGCGGGACGCCGACCTGCAGGGCAGCAACGTACTGGCTGCCATGCACGGCAGGCGCGCCGGGAGCAGCGATCGGAGCGGGAGCCGGCGGCGGAACGGACGGGCGCGCGGCGGCAGCGGGAGCAGGAGCTTGCGCGGCGGCAGGAGCGGATTGTCCGGCGATGACGCTTTCGATGTCTTCCTTGGTGATGCGTCCGCCGGCGCCGGTGCCTTCGATGGCGGAAAGATCCACGTTGTGTTCTTTGGCCAAGCGGCGAACGAGCGGCGAGGAGTGGATGCGTTCTGTGGAGCCGGAAGCAGCAGCGGATGCGGCAGGAGCGGAAACAGGAGCCGAGGGTGCAGGGGCGGGAGCGGACGGCTTGGCCGCGGCAGGTGTGGGAGCGGGCGCTGGAGCCGGGGCAGCTTTGGCAGGAGCAGGGGCGGACGCGGCGGCAGAGCCCGCGCCGTCGATCACCGCCACAATGGTCTGGATGGGAACGGTCTGGCCTTCGCCAATTTTAATCTCCTTGAGCACGCCGGCGGAGGGAGAAGGAATTTCGGCGTCCACCTTGTCGGTGGAGATTTCAAAGAGGGGCTCGTCGCGCTCGACCTTGTCGCCGGGCTTCTTGAGCCACTTGGTGATGGTGCCTTCAAAGATGCTTTCGCCC
>DASSGJ010000181.1:0-19017 GCA_035693545.1 Candidatus Acidiferrum sp. | reverse complement strand
AAGCGCTGAGAGCATTTGAGGTTTCTCCGGAGCTAGCCTCTTTGCCGACTGGATTAAAGCATCCCATCGTCGTTCAGGATGAAGAGGATCGACCGCAGCCGCGCAAAGACGTGAACACCGGCCATGGAATGGCCGCAGTTGTCGGCCGGGTGCGCGAATGCCCCCTGCTGGACCTGAAACTCACGTTGCTGTCGCACAACCTGGTGCGCGGTGCCGCAGGAGCGGCTTTGCTGAACGCGGAGTTGCTTGCAGCGCGTGGATTTTTGAAATCGCGCGTGCTGGCCGGTGCGCAGAGCGGCGAGCCGGTCGCTCGATAATGGTTCAGGGCCACGGCGCAAAGTAATAGCGCACCACGTGGAAGAAAATCGGCGCGGCGAAGCACAGCGAATCGATGCGATCAAGAATGCCCTCGCGCCTTTCGGCCACTCCGCCGAAATCCTTGATGCCGATGTCGCGTTTGATCGCGCTCATCACCACACTGCCGGCAAAACCCAGAATGCAAATGATAAAGGACATCCCAGCCGACTGCAGCGGCGTGAACGGCGTGGCCCACCACAAGAGAGTTCCCAACGCGGTGGCGCTCACCAACCCGCCAAGGAAACCTTCCCAGGTTTTATCCGGGCTGACGCGCCAGGCAATTTTGTGTTTGCCGATCAGCTTGCCCCAGATGTACTGCAGGAAATCGTTCATCTGATCAACGACTCCCAGATACACCAGCAACCGGGCGGGATGCCCCTCAAATCCGGGAATTTTCAGCTGCAGCACCGCGGCCGCGTGGCTCAGGCAATAGCCGCAGACCATCAAGCCAAACTGAACCTTGGAGGCGCGCTCCAGAAAGTGCGCGGTGTCTCCGGCAATGGCGATACTTGTCGGAATGAAAACGCACGCCAGAATCGGAATCATGATCGCCAGCAGGACATACCAATGAAAGCCCAGCACGCAATATTGCAGCGGCATGATGACGAAGAAGCTCCAGAACAGCGTGCGATGGTCGCCGCGGCGCGTGGGAACCAGGGTCAGGTATTCGCGCATCGCCAGAAACGAAAGAATCCCAAACAGCACCAGGGTGCCAATGCGCCCCAGCAGCAGGCAAAGCACCAGCACCACGCACATTTTCCACCAGGCGGCAATCTGCGCATTGAAATTGTCGACGGTGACGCGGCTTACATTCGAATTGTGGCTTCGCTTGAGGGCGCGGCCGACGACAGTCAGAATCACCAACAGGCAGAGCACCCCGCCAAATAGCCACAGCAATATCGAGTCGTGAATCGCGGTCACCATCAAGCCGCCCCGATCCGGCGAAGGCTGCTGACAGCCTCTCTCGCGCGCTCCAGAAAGACGTCCTTATTCTCGTGGGGTTCCACCTGGATGGGCTTGCCGAAAGTCAGCAAACTCAACATGGGCACGGGGAGAACTTCGCCTTTGGGCAAGATTCGATTCATATTTTCCAGATACGCAGGAACCAACTCGACGTCCGGCCGCCGCAGGCCAAGGTGATAGAGGCCGCCGCGAAATTCGCCGACCTTTTCACCGTTGCCGCGCGTGCCTTCGGGAAAAAGAATCAGCGAATTGCGTTCGCCGAGCGCCGCGGCCAGGTCTTCGATCAGCGAGCGACCCACAAATTTGGCGTCATCGTGGGACTTGGACTTCGCCACGGCGCCGCGTTCGACGAGAACCGCCTTAAAAACACTCTCGGCCAGATAGCGGCGAAGAGAAGTCTCTTCCCAATAATCTCTTGCGGCGATAGGACGCGCGTGAGCGCGAATTTCAGAAGGCAGCGCGGACCACAGCACCACAAAATCCAAGTGGCTGGTGTGATTTGCAAAATAGATTCGCTGGCGTTCGTCGGGTTCGCAGCCAGCCCATTGCACCTGCACGCCCGTAATGCCGCGGGCGAGTGCGGCTAGCAGGCTGGCTATCGGATGAATGCCTTCGCTCATGAACCGTCTTGCCTCTGTTGCTCGCGCGTGGATTTCTTCCATCACGCAAGGAACCACTAGATGACGATTTCTGTCCGCAAGTCGCGGCCTTCCGCGTAGCGTTCGAGCAAGCCGGTCAACCGTTTGCACCAAACGTCGAGCGGTTGCGGTCCTGCAAAGGAAATAACAATTGCCGCGATCCTCTCCGTCGAAGGGGTCACCATGGTCCGCTCGGAGTCGCTGGTCGGGCTCCCGTGCGGCCCGGCCGCGTCGCAGAACACGGGCAAGTCTTCCAAGTTCAGGTCAAATTTTCCTATCCCTTTATAGGTTTCTCGGGAACGCCCGGCTCGAAAAACGATATCGCCCTGCACTTTGGAAAGGTCATAAAGCCCAATCGGCAGACGGCTCTCCACCGAAACCAGATTAACAATGTCCACGACGCAATTGATGCCTGGGAAGTGCTTTCCGCTGATGATGCGCCGTAACAAGGCCTCCGCAGAGCCGCGATAGCGGGCAGGATCTTTGCCCAGCGCCCGGTAACCGGTGCGCGTTGCGGAAATCGCCGGCGCATCCAGGATTGCCCGCGGGTCCGCGTTTTTCAGGATGCCGGCTTCGCACAAATCCATTTCACCAAGAAGTTCGAGAGGCGAATCGCCGGTGCGCACCTGGGCGGTTACGCAGCCAAGCGCCACGGACGGGCATTTTTTCTTCAAAGCCGGGTCGATCGAGAGTTTCATCGAGAAGCGCTCCGGGGTTTCAAACGCGCGCTGAAATGGCGCAAGAAGGGGGCTTCGTGAATCACTTCGTATCCGGGGATGGAATTGCGCCGGCGCCAGACATCCAGAATGACCTCGACCACGTATTCGATGTGGCTCTGCGTGTACACACGGCGGGGAATCGCCAGGCGCACCAGGTCCATTCTCGCGTGTTCGCCAAACATCAGCGTGCCAATTTCAACCGAGCGAATCCCGCCTTCAAGATAAAGTTCGTTGGCCAGCGCCACGCCGGGAAACTGCGCGTTAGGAATGTGGGGAAGAAATGCCCGCGCGTCGAGATAGATCGCGTGCCCTCCCGGCGGCTGCACGATTGGAACGCCTTCCGCCGCAATGTGGTTCCCGAGGAACGCGGTGGAGGCGATGCGATACTGCAAGTAATCCTCTTCCAGTGCTTCATTCAGCCCCACGGCAATCGCTTCCAGGTCGCGTCCGGCCAGCCCGCCGTAGGTAGGGAACCCTTCCGTCAAAATCAGCAGGTCTTTTTGTTGCTGGGCGATGGAATCGTCATTGGTGCACAGGAAGCCGCCGATATTCGCAAGGCCATCCTTTTTCGCGGACATGGTGCAGCCGTCGGCAAAAGCGAAAAGCTCGCGGGCAATTTCCCTGGGAGATTTTCCCGCATAACCCGGCTCGCGCAGCTTGATGAAATACGAGTTTTCCGCGAAGCGGCACGCATCAATATAGAGAGGGATGCCGTGCTTCTTGCAAACCTGCTTTACTTCGCGAATATTCGCCATTGAGACCGGCTGGCCGCCTCCGGAGTTATTCGTCACCGTCAGCATCACCAGCGGAATTTTCTTCGCGCCCTCACGTTCGATCACCTCGGCAAGCCGCGCCGTGTCCATATTGCCCTTGAACGGATGAACCAGCGAAGGCTCCTTGGCCTCCGGAATCGGCAGGTCCAACGCCTGGGCGCCGACGAATTCGCAGTTGGCCCGCGTGGTATCGAAATGCGTGTTGTTCGGGACGACGTCGCCCTTCTTGCACATCACGTTAAATAAAATGCGCTCTGCGGCGCGTCCCTGGTGCGTGGGAATTACATGGCGAAAACCGAAAATCGCTTGCACCGAGTCGCGAAATCTCGCAAAACTCGGGGACCCGGCGTACGATTCGTCTCCGCGCATCATCGCCGCCCATTGCTCCGTGGACATCGCCGAGGTGCCGGAGTCCGTCAAAAGATCAATCAGGATAGCTTCCGAAGGAACCAAAAAAAGATTGTAGCCGGCGGCCTCAATCAGCCGCTGGCGTTCTTCGCGCGTGGTGGTTCGGATCGGTTCAACGCTTTTGATGCGAAATGGCTCAATGATCGGTCGCTTGGACATGCGGGGAAAGGAGTCTCCTAGCAGACACTACCACAAGTCGAGAAACCTTTAGGGCTCCGCAAAGGCCAGGGCTTCCAGAATTCGAATCAAAACTGAAATTTAGTTGGGGCGCAGGGAATTGCGCCCCGGGCCGAGGATGTGGTGATCGATCAGTCGTCGCCCTGCGCGGGGGCAGGCTCGTGACTTGGGGTTTCCGATTCTTCCGGAGTTTCCACCAATCCCGCCTTCACGAGTTCCCGATAGTAGGCCGGACGCGTGTGCTTATAGTGGTCGGCGGAAATTTTTCCGTCCAGCCAGGCTGTGTCCATCGGGTAGACCATCGGATCGAAGATCACCAGATAGAAATGCCAAATCAGGATGGAGAAGGTGGCCAGCAGCGCTTCATACCAGTGCACGGCGGTCGCGGCGTCCGACACCCACTTCGGAAAATGCCGCAACTCGAAGTTGTTGAACCACAGCAGGAATCCGGAGAGTGCCATCACTAACGTGCCCCACATGAACGCCCAGTATTCCATTTTCTCCGCATAGTTGAATTTTGCGAATTTGGGCTCTTTGCTGGAGAGGCCGAGATTGTAAAGGAAAACGTCAACCATGTCCCGGGCGTCTTTGATCGTTGGGATCATCGCCCAGATAAATGAACGATCACGCTTCTTCAGCGCAAGATGCACAAAGTGGTATGCCGTCGCGGCGATCATGATGACCGCGGCGACTCGGTGCAGTCCGCCGCGTACACCGGTGCTTGCTTCCCAAAGCAGCAGTGGCCTCGCCCACCAGCTGTCCGGGTATTTCAAGGCAAAGCCGGTGACCACAAGTGTTGGGAAGCTGACCATAATGCCCCAGTGGGCCACACGGAACCATAGATTCATTCGCAGGACCACTTCGCCGGATTCGTGACGCGGACGGCGCCGGATCAGTTTGCTCAGCAGATCGAGCAAGTTGTGCAACAGCATGAAGCCGAGCGTCGCGGGAATGAGCACCCAATATGTCCAGCGAATCCACTTCACAACCGGATGGTTCGGCCCGGTGCCGGTCTGAACGTGGATTGGGCCAACGGAGTATCGCGCATGGTCGGCGCCCTGGTGGCATTGTCCGCAGGTCTTCGCAAGATTCACAGCATTTACTGTCGAGCGGGCGTCCGCCGATTTGAAAATGTTGTGAATCCCATGGCACGACGCGCAATTCGCCGCGGTCAGTTTGCCGCCTTTCAACGCCAACCCGTGATAACTCTCGGCATAAGACGGCACACGATCGGCGGGGAGATCATAAAGCAGCGCCATCCGGGAGCTCGAGTGGCAGCGCCCGCAGGTTTCCACGGAAACATTGGCGGCATTCACCGGTGAATTTGGGTTTTTGGGGGAAAGAATCAGGTGTTCGCCGTGGCAGTCAACGCACACCGGCGCATCCTTTACGCCTGTGCGTACCGCCTCGCCATGAACGCTTGCATCATAGGTCTTGGCGATTTCCTTGTGGCATGTCGCGCAAGTCTCCGGAACTTTCCAATGATTGACGCGGGAGCGCGCGTCGCGAGCCGGGTAGATGTCATGGTTCCCGTGGCAATCGTTGCAATTCGCGGCTTTCGAGCTTCCAGCCGCCACGGCGCGTCCATGAACGCTCTGCTTGTAAGAATCAACCGGGTGCGCCACGGGAATCTTGTGGCGTGACAAAAAGCCGGGATCGCTGTGGCACTTGGCACAGGTGTCTGCCAACTTCAGGTCGGCGACCATGGAATTCGGTTCGCTCGCGGCTTTCACATTGTGAATGGAGCCGTGGCAGGACTCGCACTTCGGCGCGTCGGGGTCACCCTTGCTCGCGGCTTGCCCGTGGATGCTCTCCGCAAGCTCCTTCACTTCCTGCGCGTGGCATTCCGTACATTTAGCGGGCGCAAGTTTTTCCGGAGTGCCCAGCTCATGCGCGCTACCGTGGCAGGAAGCGCAAGCCTTGTCTCCGAGAAGCGCATGCACGCTCGTGGAGAACGCCTTCACTTCGTCGCTATGACAAGTCGCGCATTCCACCTTGGCGATTTTTGCCGGGTGCGGGAAATCCTTAATCGAAGTATGGCAATCCATGCAACCGAGAACCGCGTGCGCGCTGGCCGCATGCTTTGCGGGATTGACCGTTATGTCTTTTCCTTTTTCGGACTTCATTCCCGCCGCGCCGTGGCATGCCAGGCACGCTTCATCCTGTTTGTTTGGCGGTGCGGTATTCTTCTGGGCGGCAGCATGAGTGGGAGCGAGCACCCATACCAGCGCAATCAGCATACCGGACATAAATTCAATCCGGCGATGCCTTTTCGCTCGTGTGGAGCTCATAGGGCGCTACCTCCGGGCCGTTATGGCCCATGATTGTTCGTCTACTGCAATCCAAGATTGGAAAGGATCTTGGGATTTTCCTCCTGTACCGCCAAGAGGTTGTGGCAGGCGGTGCAATCGTTGGAAATGGTTTGTCCGTCGGCGCTGGTGTGCGAGCCATCATGGCAGCGGAAGCATCCGGGAAAATCGTTGTGCCCCAGGTTGTTGGGGTGCACGCCCCAGTTCACTTTCATCTCCGGGAAAATATTGCGCAGGTAAATCTTGGCGACGTTGCCGGCTGCCTGCTCCACCAAGGCGCGCTTTCCGTTGAAAATTTCCGGATAGGTTGTTTTGTAATAGCTGGTGATGCCTTCTTCGATCTGTTTTTGCGCGGTGTCGCGGTCGGGATAATTCGCTTTCAGGAGTTCCACCGCTTTCTTCCGGATGAATGGTAGCTCCGGGCTGATCAATCCGCGGGACATCCTCTGATCCACCGCGTTTTCCGGGAGTTCAAACGCGTGCGTGGGCCGGTTGTGGCAATCAATGCAGTCCATCGCGCGATGCTCGCCCTTTTCGAGTTCCTGTTTATTCGCCTTGATATCCGTCGAAACAAATTCGATGGTCTTTCCCTTGTCATCCGTGTAATAAACCACCGGAATCACCTGCCGGTGTTCATCGGTCGAGACGTAATGAATCCGCGATCCGTCGTCCAGGTGCCGCCCGTGAATGCCAACCGATCCCGATGAAGAGCGGCCGCCAATCTTCATCAGCAGCGCCGTGGTCATCGGGGTGTTTTTCTCGTCTTCCTTGTAGTTGGTGCGGACAATAAATTTGTCGCCGGAGAAACGCTGCGGCCAATGGCACTGCTCACAGGTTTCCCGCGCCGGCCGCAGGTATTTCACCGGCGAAGGAATCGGCCGGGAGTAGGTCTTGAACGTAACCGCAAAAACCTGCCGCAAGCCGGAAAGCTTGGAGCGCACAAACCAGCCGGCTCCCGGGCCGATATGGCATCCCACGCATTCCACGCGCGCATGTGGCGAATTCTGGTACGCGGAATACTCCGGCGCCATCACCGTGTGGCAGGTCTGCCCGCAAAAGTGGGTTGTGTCCATATAGGACACGCCGCGGTAGGATGCGAACGAAAAAATAAGCACATTGATCATCGTGGCTACGGCGATGAACGAAATCCCGTGCCGAACCATCGGAGCTTTCAGGTCGATCTCCGGATAAACGCTGGGCACTTCTCCCGCGCGTTGCAGCTTTTTGCGGCGCAGGAAAATCCCGACTGGAATAAGGAGCAATCCAAGAATGAAGATGCCCGGCAGGATAAGGAAAATCAGCAGCCCGATGTATGGGTGGGGCGGCCCAGGCAGCACAAAATCGTAAACCCAGAATGCGATGAGGGTGATGGCGCTGCTGGTCGTTAGCGCCACGCCAATGAAACTTAGAGTGTTCTGGCTAAAGTAGTAGATCAGGCGTGCCCAGTCTTTAAAAGTATTCTGTGGACTCATACGGGGAGTACCCCACGTTTCCGTGATTCGATTAAATTCTCTTTAATTAGGAGCCCTGATGAAGGATTCACCAGGGCCTCTGGACTAGCCCATACTCTTCGGGCCTGGGGTGACAGGCCCGGCGGCGAACTTTCCGTTGGAGCGACCGCAGGCCAATGGCCTACGTCCCTTGCGCCTGCGTCCGTGATCTTTATCGCCGATTACTACTTCAGGGTGCCCAGATAGGCGGCGATGTCCTTCACTTCGTCGGCCGTCAGACTCTTCAGTCCGGCGTGCTTTGCCGAAGAAGCGATAACTTTGTTGATGTCATCGGCGGTCTTGCCCTTGATCGACGGCGACTTCATCGCCGGCTTGCCGGCAGCGTCCGCGCCATGGCAACCAGCGCACTTTGCCTTAAAGCCCTTTTCGCCATTGGTGGTATCTTGGGCGCGAGAAACGGAACCCACGAGGCACAACATGGCAACCACTGCGATTCCCGAGAGAACTTTCTTCATTACTTCCTCCTTGGTTTTACCTGATTTGGCACGAAGCGCGTAGGAGCGGGCGCGCTCCGTGCCGAACTCTTCTCAGCCCCCGAAAATTACTTTTTCAGGGAGCGAATGTAGCTCACGAGATCTTTCACCTGGTCCGGCGTCAACGTCTTGTACGGAGGCATCTTCGGGGGCTTACCCTCGGAGATGATTTTGCCGAGATCGGCATCACTCATCTTCTGGACGTCAGCCGCCGCCATGTCCGTGGTCTTCATCGCTTCCTTACCCTTGCCGTCGGCGCCGTGGCATCCGGCACACTTGGCCTTGAACGTTGCTTCTCCCGCTGCCGTATCCGCTTTCGCCGGCGCGCTCAGCAGGCACGTGCCCGCGAAAAGCGTTCCGACCAACGCCAGCGTCCCAAGCTGCTTCATTTTTGTCTGCATGTTGTCGCTTCTCCCTGACAAGTTTTTCAACAGTGTTGCTGAATTTCGCCACACCGCTGCCTTACCAGAACACGAGCCTTACTCAAAGTGTGAACAATCTGCCCCGAAAATTCGGTGACGCATGAACATTCCAAGACTTCTTTGTTCCCACTTCGCAATACCGTAATAGTCCAAAAGGTCCTTCCCGTCCAGTGATTTGGCCAGCCCATCCGCAAAGGAAAAAATTTACCCATTCAAATCATGAGAGGCTGAGTCCAGATTTTATTCCGCTACCGGACAAGCATATGCAAGCCAGGCATTGCGAAAGGGGGGCTCTTCCTTTGTCTGAAGGTGGTGAAGGAAGATCGGAGGGCGCTCTCAATTTACAGGCTTGTGCCGGCTTTTCAAGGAAAATTTCAAAGAAAAGACGATCTTCCGGGAAAGTAATCGGACTGCAGAGGTCCTATTTTCCCATTTTGGAATACTAGTTCGGCTCATACCTTCTTCAGACAGAGCACTCCTCGATGGCGGGGAGCACCGCTTTCCACAGTCGGGTAAATTGGCTATAATGGGGTTCCTGCCCTCCATCTAGTAATAGACCCCAAACCCAGCTCAATCTAACAGCGAAGGAGCAAAAGCTATGAATAAGCTCTGGATATCGTTTGTCGCGGGCCTTTTGGTGAGTACGACCACCGTTGCCGCCGACAACAAAAAAGAAGTGGAACGCGTGGAGAATTCCGGCACTGTGATTAAGGAAATTCTGGATATTCCAGATGACATTCCGCAATCCCTGCTGGATAAGTCGGAGTGCGTCATCGTACTCCCCAGCGTTCTGAAAGCCGCTTTCATCGTGGGCGGCAGTTATGGACGCGGCGTCATGACCTGCCGTACCGGGGAGAAGTTCAATGGCCCCTGGGGCTCGCCGACCATGGTCGCCCTTGAGGGCGGGAGCGTCGGTTTGCAAATCGGCGGTGAGGCGACGGACTTCGTCCTCCTGCTGATGAGCCAACGTAGCGCCGAAAGCGTCCTGTCCACGAAAGTGAAACTCGGCGCGGACATCTCGGCAGCCGCCGGGCCGAAGGGCCGGGACGCCTCCGCGGAAACCGACGCGGCGATGAGGGCGGAAATCCTCAGTTATTCGCGCGCCCGCGGCGTCTTTGCGGGTATTTCCCTGGAAGGCTCGACGCTTCGTCCGGACAACGACGCCAACGCCAAGCTCTATGGCAGCGAAGTCCCCGCGAAGGATATCGTGCTGAAGGGCACGGTGCAGGCGCCGAATTGCGCCCAAAAACTCCTCGCCACACTTAACAATCGATCGCCGAAAAACATTTCCGGCGATTAATCGCTGTCAACTGCTCGAAGAGCAGCGATGACAGAAGATGACTTGATCAGGGGCGCGCTTCAGCGGGAGTAATTTCCACGGCGGTTTGTATCCATCTCCGTGGGAACCGCAAGGGAGCGCGCCCCATTTTTTCCAACCGCCCGCACGGCGAAAAAGTGATTGTCGGTCGAGACCCCTTTCAACACGGCCTCCGCTCCAGTAGCAACGAATTCGTAGACCTGCCAGCGAGATTCCGTTGTCTCCCGCCACAGAATCTCAAAGCCCGCACGCTCCGGATCGTCCTCAGCTGCCCATGAAACCTTCGCATTCGGCGTCACCGCGCCTTCCAGCGTCGCCTGGCTTGGAGGCGCCGGAGACATCGCCAGTTGCCGCAGCACCTCGGCATTGTCACGGGCGACATTTCCCATAAATCGAAAATCCAGGTATTTTTCCAGGTCTCCGTACTCGATTCCGTTTTCCGTGCGCGGCGTCTGGTGCTGCTGCGTGTACTCTTCCAGCGGTTCGGTGAAACGTACTGCGGGAATGCCCGCCTTATAAAAGGGATAGTGGTCGCCTCCCCGCCCGAAACGGTCCACGCGGAAAATCATCCGAACCGCCCCGCGCCCGTCGATTTCTTCGATCGCGCGCGCCAGTTCACGGGAAGACGAATCGCAATCGTCAATCTCCCCATTTCCGGAGAAAACCCGCACGCGATGAGGTCCGCCCGGCGCCCGGTCCGCGCCCACAATATCGTCGTCCAGCATTCCGCCGACGGTATAGCCCTGCTTCTTCAGCCATTCGAGCAGATGTGTGCTGCCCAGAAGTCCTTGTTCTTCGCCCGAAACGGCGGCGAACAAAAGCGTGGCGCGGAGATTGGCGTGCCCACTCGCGGCCAATTTGCTCAGCAGCCGCGCGCACTCCACGCTGACGGCCGTTCCAGAAGCGTCGTCATCCGCGCCGGGCGCATCCAGTTTCGAGTCCATATCGTCGGACGGCCGTGAGTCCATGTGTCCGGACACCAAGAACACCGTCTTCGCAAATTTTGGGTCCGAGCCCGGAAGAATGGCGTACACGTTTTCCATCGGGGCGGGGTTTCCTCCGGTTCGCTTGGATGAGGCTTCGAACTTGTCCACCACCACCTGCAGCTTTCCTCCGGAGTCTTTTGCAATTTCATTCAGCCGGGCGACCACCTGGTCCCGTCCGCAACCGACGCCGCGCTTCGGATCCATCCAGGAAGAGATCGTCAGTCGTGTTCCGCAAGCGACCAGTTGGTGGATAAGAGCCCGCATGGATTTTTCATCCACGGACTGGCGGGAAATTGCACCGGAAGGGCGAGGGAGCAATTTCTGCTTGGCCCTTGCTTGCGGAGGTTCGCCAGGGTCGTTCGCAACAGATTGTTGCGAAAATGCGGGAGCGGCCAGTAGTCCGGCCGCAATCAAAACCACGACACACCACTTTCCAACGGATTCACGGATTGCAGTTTGAAGAATTCTCACGGATGGTTCCCTTCAGGTGAAATGGTTTGCATTGAAGAAAGCATCTTAGCGCGAGCTCGCTTTATTGGCCCGACAAAACTGTGTGCAGGCTTTCCTAAAATCAAGGCATAGCTGCTGTACAGCCAATTGCCCAAGCCGAGGCGCCTGCCACCGACGGACAAAATTCTCGCGCGTCGGTTTACGCGTCGAAATCATGTTTATTGACTCGTAGTAAATTACCTTTATAATGGCTGCCCTCAATCCAGGAATTAACGATGAACCCACGTTTGCTCTCGGCAGCAGGTCTGTTTCTCACGCTTTTTGGCCTCGCGTCCTGTGGCGGAGGGCCCGGCAGCGCCCCGCCACCGCCGCCTCCTCCGCCTCCGGCGGCCGACTTTGCACTTGTCGTGGAAACCGCCACCCTGAACACTCAACAAGGCGGAACCCTGCAGTTTCAGACGATTCAGGCAACTTCCCTCAATGGATTTGTCGGGTCCATCGCCCTTACCCTCGCGGGCCTGCCCGCTGGGGTAACAACCACGCCATCCGCCCCTCCGTCCATAACCATCACTGCGCAGGGACAGGGACAGAGCACATCCATCCAACTCGCGGCATCTCCGACAACTCCGGTTGGCACCACAACCGTGAACGTTACCGGCACCAGCGGAACAATCAAACACACAGTCCCCTTCTCTTTGACGGTCACGCAGGCCGCTCCTTTCACGATTCAAATATCCCCTCCCTCCGTCACACTGACGCCGGCGTCGAACGCAACGATCCAAGTCTCTGTAACCGCAGCGGCAGGCGTTTCCCCGCAGTTGGGCGTGAATGTTACCGGGCCTTCAAACAGTACCCAGATAAGTACAGGAATTCCACAAGGCTTCCTGACGCCTTCGAATCCGCTTTCCTTTTCCATCAATGCCACGAATCTGGCTCAACCAATGACGAATTTTCCAGTGGTGATTACAGCTTCGGATAATTCAAATAACACGTCCATGGCCATTCTGCCTCTGACGGTTACCGTACCTTTTTCAGCTAACACCAATCCGACGCGCAGTACTTTTGTCCGCACGGATAAGGCTCCGACGGGAATGGTTTACGATCCACAGCGGAAATTGCTGTTCGTAAGTGTCGAAATACTCAATGAAGTGCAAGTGTTGTCCTCAGTTGACGGCCACCAGATTGCCTCGATTCCAGTCAATTTTCCCGCCGGCATCGATGAAGCAGCGGATGGCAGCGCGGTTTATGTGGTGAGTCCCTACTTCGGCGGCGTAACCATAATTGACCCTAATCTGCTGCAGGTGGTCGGCCACACCGATGTTCCGCAATCAGTTTCAGGCTTCCCGCTTTCCATCACCTTTTTCCAAATTGCGGCCCTTTCCAACGGAAAAGTAGTGCTAAGCCCAACGTTTGACATGGTAGATCTGATCAAGCCGCTGTTCTATTTGTGGGATCCCAAGGCAGAGACTTACACCAGATTCGGACCTGCCAGCTTCCAATCGTCGTCCGCGCTGATTTCAAGAAGCGCGGACCATTCCAAGCTCATTGCGTCCGGCGCGCCGGCCGGGGGCATACTGTATGACGCGAATACCGATCAGTTCGTGGGGCCCACTCCCCTGATCGGAGGTGATTCGGCAGTCAATTCTGACGGTTCTCAGATTGTTTCAACCACTTACCAGAATTCTGTTCCCGTATTTGCCTTCTACGACAGCCAGTTCAATCTGTTGGGAACTCTGCCGTACAACGCGTTTTCAGTGAATGGTCCAAGCCCCGATCTCTTTTATGGCCTGGATGGCAGTCACCTTTACATTGTCCCAAACCAGGGCTTCGGCTTCGGCAACTCCGGTGCAGTTGCCTCCGTGATCGACACAAAAACCTTTGCGGTTGCCGGCCTGGTTCCCAGCTTCTCGTTTGGCGCCGCGCTGCCATTCTCGGGACAGTGGATCACCACCTTCGCGATCGACGAGACCAATATGTTGTTTGGAGCGGCGTTCCAAGGCGTCGGCTTTCTAGATATGAATTCTCCTACGTCGCTGCAGGAGCCCCTGCCCGGACCTTTTCTGGTACAGCCTTCTCTGGCAAGTCTGTCCACCCCGACGGCCGCGCAATTGAACGGAGTGGGGTTTTCTCAAGGTTCTTCGATATTTAATCTATTTATTGGTCCGCCCCCAACGGATCCTCATTCTCTGCAAGCCACGAATGTCTCGGTCCAGTCCGTCAACTTCGTCAATCTGAATATTCCGGCCGGTAACTTGCCGGGGCCGGCCAATGCCACACTGACGCGGTCCGATGGATTCTTTGAGGTGATGCCAGACGCTGTAAATTTTGGGCCGACTATTCTTCAAGTCGATGCAGATTCAGGATCACCCGCCGGCGGGGATACGGTCAAAATCGTCGGTTATGGCCTGGCCGCATCTAACACGCAAGTGACGATTGCAGGAAAGCAGGCACCCATTGTTCATACGGCCGGTGCGATTTCGGGGCAACCCTTCCCAACAGAGAGCATCACTGTTACTACCCCACCTGGACTTCCGGGGTTGGTGGATGTGACTGTCAGTACTCCGGATGGTTCCGCGACGCACCTCGGATCCTTTCAATATCTAAACTCCGTGCAGGTTTATCCCATCGTTGGCGCGCTGGACGCCATCATCTATGACTCATCTCGCAAGCGACTCTACCTAAGTAATCAGGATCACAATCGCGTGGAAACTTTTGATCTGACCACGAAGGCATTCCTTTCACCGGTCTCCGTCGGAAATGCCCCCACCTCCATAGCTCTGAGCCCTGACGGGCAGCGGCTCGCTGTCGCTAATTCCACGGATGGCACTGTGTCTGTGATTGATCCCTCAAGAATGCAAGTCATTGCGACCTATCCATTGTTGACGGCGGCCGACCAAAACGTCCAAGGTTGCGCTGGAGTGGTAACACAAATCAGTCCAGCTGCACCTCATCGAATGATGGTCAGCGTGAACTGTACTGCCGACGAACTCGGAGGTGTCTCACACCTGATCAATCTGGATACCGGCAGCCTGAGTTGTGCCGGTGTTACCGGGTGTGCGTCAAATGGGACAGACTTTACTCTCGGTCTCGGTGCGCCGGTGATGGCCTCTGCTTCTGACGGTACCCGAATCTTTTTTACTGCCAACAATGTTGGAGTTCTGGATTTAACCGCCAATACATTGATAACGGGTCCTGGAGGGAGTTATGCCGATGCTGCCATCTCTTCCGATGGCAAGGTTGGCGCCGCCGTTTTTGGAACCTATGATGCCCAACTTTCCCGAATCTCTATCATGGCATTTGAACCTTACGCGGATTCCGGCAGCCAGAGTTTTCACAATGTTATTGGTGAGAAGCTAAGTCCTTCCGGCAGCTTGCTCTTTTTCCCGCAAGATTCTGGAGTGGATATTTTCGACGTGCACACCGGGAGGTTGGTGCGTCACCTGGTTCTGCCAGATCCAATCCCCCTCGATACCAACGGCATGGCCCTCGATGAAACTGGATCGAAATTGTTCCTAATTTCCAACACCGGAGTCACTGTTGTTCAACTTTTTCAGGTGCCGCTGAGTCTAGCCTCTGTGAACCCTTCTATCGGCGCTCCGGGAACCACGGTGACTTTCAGAGGCAGTGGTTTTCAGAGTGGCGCCACCGTTATTTTTGGAAGTTTATCGGCTTCCACCACTTTCATGGATTCCAACACGCTGCAGGCGATCGTCCCAAGCCTCCCGCCGGGACCAGTGCGAGTGTCTGTAAAGAATCCCGGTGGGCAACAGTACTCTCTCGATGCAGCCTTCACTGTGAATTGAGTAGTCCCGCTCCTTTGCATGAACGCCGAAGACGGATTGTTTCCCACCGTCCAATTGCCAACTGTTAAAGCGAGAGCCAACTTCTCTTTCGCATTCACCTTTTGACAGCCAACCCTTAGGGAAACGGATACCAAGTTTCAACTGCTGGCGAGTGTCACGCGGTCGCGGCCGTTCGCTTTAGACTGGTAGAGGCTCTTGTCGGCGGCATCCAGCAAATCCTGGGCATTCTCGCCGTTTTCCGGAAATCCCGCAATTCCGATTGATAACGTGACCGGGTCCAAGAGCACGCCGCGGTGAACGAGCTTGAGGTCCTTGGTTGCAAGCCGAAGAGCGTCGGCGCGCTTGAGTGCGTCGTGGACCGAGGATTCCGGAAGAATGATTGCAAACTCTTCTCCTCCATAGCGGCAGATGATGTCTTCCGCGCGGAAATGCATGCGGAAAATGTCGGCCATGGATTGCAGCACACTGTCACCGGCATCATGGCCAAAAACATCGTTGAAGCGTTTGAAATGATCAAGATCCAGGAAAATGAGTGACAGCAACCGGTCTTTTCGCCTGGCGCGCTGCAACTCTTTGTTCAGGGATTCCTGCATGAAGCGGCGGTTGAACAAACCGGTGAGCGGATCACGAATGGATTGCTCCCGCAGCGTCTCCCGCAAGCGCAAATTGGCAAGTGACACGGCAATTTGACTGGCTGCAGCCACAGCGAGCCGCGTTTGTGATTCTCGAGTTTTCGGGTCAACATGCGGGATCCCGGCGTGGCCGAGATCGTATCGAAGGTGGAGAACTCCCAGCGTCTCGCTTTGCGCCACCATGGGAACACAAAGGTAGATGCTTTCGCCGGTTCTGTCGATATGCCCGCAAACAATGCCACTGTTGGACGACTCGCTCCAATGTGGTTTGCCAAGACGCAACGACCAGCACGCATCGCGCGCAAATACCGGTTCTCCGAGACCGCCATCGCCCCACGACGCCGTAAGCTCCAATACATTGCCCGATGGTTTGTAAATAAATACCGCGCCTGCCCCGGCGTCGGCAAACAACTTATGAACGGATTGACGGATGACGGCAAACGCTTCTTCCGTGCTCTCGGCACATTGCAACAAGCCACTCATTTCATTCAGCTGGGTGATCTGCATGGTTCGCAATTCAAGTTCGCCGACCCAGTGGCCCATGGCCTGCGCATGCTCTTGGGCTACTACAGAAGCCCGGACCTCCTCTGAGATATCCTTGTAAATTACGTAGCCTCCCTGGACTCGGCCTGCAACGACCATGGGCAAAGCATGAATCTCTAGGTCCACTAACTGTCCGTCTTTCCGTCTGCGCCGAACTGTCTCATGAATGGTCTGACCCGAGTTGACTTGTTCGGCCAACTGCAGTGATTCGTGGTGCTGGTCAGCGGGGACAACCAATTCACGCAGATTTTTTCCGACAATCTCCAGGGTATTGTAATGAAACAAAGCCGCGAAGGCATCGTTATGAAGTTGTACTTTCCCGTCGCGGTCGTGAACGACGATGCCAAACGGACTGTTTTCAATCAGGGAATTCAGAAAGACAGTGTGTTCCTTCAGATCTCTTGCAATGCGTTCCCGCTCGGAAACGGCAGCGCCAAGGATCAACCCGGTGGCAGAAACGGAAAGCATCAATAGCCCCAGCTTCGTGAAAGTCTCCCCCGACACCGGAACAAAACGGAGGGTGACCACAATGCCAAAATTCAGAGCGAGCAAACCGGCAACCGCGCCGCGAATCCCCCGGCGCATTCCCATCCATATGATCGGGAGGAATGCTGGATAGAAGAGTTGCTTGTCTTCAGGCAAGCCGAACATGATCCAGAAAAGCAGGCCGAAGGAAGCCGCCTGGCACGTGACTTCCAGAATCTGCAAGGGGGCAATCTCCCAAGTTCCTTTTGCCCAGAGGTTCCCGTCGAGAACGCTCTCCGCAACCGAGACCGCATTCCGTTTGCAGACCCACGGCAGAACGTGAATCAGAAGGAAAGGGGCGACGCTCAACAATCCGATACTGTCACCGATATACCAATCCAGGGCCGAGCCCCAGAACTGCGACCACTCAATTGTGTGATCCGCGCAGAGACAGATGACCCCCGCGAGTGTCGCAAGAATGGCGCCCGCTGACGCTACAACCACGTACCGCAAGACATCCCGCCGCTGGCCCAGGGAACTGTCTATTCTCAGCGGGCCCCGCAGCAGGTACGCCGCCGCCGCATAGGCCGCAATTTCAAGCGGCACTCCGACCAGTGTGCCCCACGAAAAAAAGGATTGGTGATAGAAGAGCATCCCGGCCGTGGAACCGGCTACTGCAAACAGCGGCATATAGCGAGGGCTGATGGCCAGCATTATCGCGAACGCCAGTCCCACTGCCGGATACCATGCCGTTAGCCCTAGACGAGATAAAAGAATAACCTCGGGCTGATTCAGGAGCAGATAAATTACAAAGACACCAATACAAAAAATAGAGTGACCGAAGACGGTGCGTGTGCTGCTTTGAAACAGATTGTCCGTCGTTGGTTCACACCGGGACTGTATGCCGGCAATTGAGGCAGGCTGTGAGCGAGTTGTCGTGGCTGTTCGTGGCATTGGCTCGAATTAGGTTCAGTGCAAGTGCGTGTCCATATCAGACCGCATCGTTTACCTGTGACGCCCCAAGCTGAGGTTCTCTTCTGCGCCATCCAGAGCCTTCGCGAAGTTTGACAGACCTTCCCGGGTAAGGCGGCCGGACTTATAGAGGGCGACCAATTCATCCGCAGTTAGAAGGTAGTGCGATACCCGAAAAGCAGCGACACCCGATTTGATGACAAACGGGCCGACGTAAGTGATGAAGTTATCCCGCAGACATTGAACGGCGGCGCAGAGGTCCTCCCTCGAAGCGGAACACCAGGGGGACGCGGCTGCTTGATCTTTCTTCAGTTCTGGCATGGTATGACCTTTCGGCTCTGGATTGGAATTGGGCGAATCCCCAAAAACGTCGTTTGATTGCACATCCGTTGCTATTGGAGCACCCACGCTTCTGTTTTCTCGATAAACTGGAAACCATAGTTTTGCCAGGGAGCGCCGGACACTTCCTTGCGTGCGACGCGCGCTTTGCCTACATAACGCTCTTCCTGACCTGAGAGATAAACCTCCACGATGGCGTCCTTAACCAACGGCGTCGCGCAGGCACACAGAAAACCTCCCGCACTGATATTCTCGGTGGTCACGATCTCCGACTTGAACCTGTTGCTTTCGTCGCGAACCACCAGCTTGAGCATCACTTTCATGGCCACGCGAAGGTGCGCGCGCCGCTCAATCCTGCGAGCCGGCGCCGCGGACTCGATTGCCTTGATCAGCGCGGGGAAATCCACAGGTTTTTCAAAATAGCCGCTCGCTCCAAGAGTCTTGCAGTGTTCTCTGAACAAGTTTCCGTTTTCGCCGGTCACGATAAAAATCGGTATCTTCGAAGTGAAACTGAACGAGTGCATGCTGTGGCACAGTTCAAACCCGCTATGCCCCGGCATAAGCAAATCAAGCAGAATGGCGTCGGGCTTTTTGGCCAGCACAAGAGCAAACGCTTCTTCGGGGTCGCCGGTATCGAAGATGTCATAGGCGGACTGCAAGCGTACGCGCATCAGGCTGCGCACTTTTGGATCATCGTCAATCACTACCAGTTTCTTCATGTTCTTTCTTCCTTTCGGCTGCGCTTTCGGCTCAATGCAT
>DASSGJ010000180.1:0-3559 GCA_035693545.1 Candidatus Acidiferrum sp. | reverse complement strand
ATCAAGAGTTCGAATTTCCCGTAAGTGATTGCAGGAACAAGAAATACACCGCCCCCGCGCCTGTCCGCCGTGGCGGACATTTCGCGAGCCGCCAGCGAATATCCAAGATAGCACCCGCTTCGCCCCGCTGACAAGAAAACCACCAGTGCCCCGGCGCCCCAGTTGTCTCGCGCTGGACGCCCGCCGCCCATCGCGCCATAATTTCCGCGTGGAAACCCTCTGCGCCCAATGCAACGCACCCATGATTTGCCAGAAAGAACCCGGCTGCTGGTGCGCCGAGCTGCCGCATCTCCCCTTGCCCGCCGAATGGCAATCTTCCGGGTGCCTATGCCGCGCCTGTTTGCTCGAAAAAATAAAAGCCGCCGGCGTATCTTCCGCCAACGGCGATCTTTCAATGTCAGATCCTCTTGCGCCTTGTGACTGAAATTCCCGCTAATTCCACCGCTTGATCTTCGGCCAAACTCTGTCCAGCGTTCCGAATTTCGCGCCTCGACACAAATACACATCGAAATGCTCGTAAGGCATGGACAACGGGTGATACACCGTGCCGACTTTTTCCACGTCGCGATACAACTCACCCAGTCGGTCCGGCGTGTCATCCATCACAATCATGCATTCGCCCGAATATCCCCGGGGCCCCCAATAAAAGTAACTCTGATGGCCTGAAAGCGCCGGCGGCAGCCCCATCTTTGCGCCAAAGAAATCGATCGCGCCCGCCTGTCCGTAGTTCTGCCCGAAAATGGCGCAGGACCTCTGCTCCTCGACAGGAAGCTTGTGGTACGCATCGGCCACCACTTGCGCCATCTCTTTCCAGCCGAATTGGTCCGCGTACAACTGCGGCAGTGGGCCCATGCGATGATTTTCAAGCTGCACCGGCTGCAGGTGCAGGAGCCGTGAATAGGTAAGATACTGATCCACGCTCAGCATCGGGAAATACGCTGCGGGCGCCAGGATTAATCCGGCAACCACAATCAGCGTCGCATACGCCGGTTTCAGCCATCTCCCGCTTTGCCACCGGCCGAACCACCGCTCGAACGCCACGCCGCCCGCGGCAAACAGCATCGGATACGCGGGCACGGGGTAATACAGCCGTCCGTGCATGATCAGCATCACGATCATCACCACCACGTAACAAATGCCCAGGGCCCGCCAGCCGCGGCCCTCGCTGTCGCGCAACAATTCCACCAACCCCGCAATCCAGACCGGCGCCGCCAGCGGATTCAGGACCAGCGCCTGCACCGCCATAAACGCCAGCGGCCCCATTTCTGTGTTCCGCCCGCTTGCCTGTACGTTGCGCAACAATTCCGCGGTCGGAAATCCCCGGTGGAATTCCCATGAAAGATTCGGCAGAAAAATCAGAAATGCCAGCAAGCCTCCCAACCAGATCCAGGGCTCGGCGAACTGTTTTCGCTGGCGGCTCAGCAGCATTCCGGCAAACAGTCCAAATCCAAAAATCAGCGTGGAATGTTTATTTTCAAGCCCCAGGCCCGCGATCGCGCCAAACAGCAGCCACAGTTTCGGGCTTGCCCCGTTGAAAATCTTCAGCGCTATCAACGCGCAAGCCATCCAGAAACACGGCTCGAACGCGTTCATCGTGAGCAGGCTGTCCATCCCCAGCCAAATCGGCGCCACCATCACGCAGATGCACGCCAGGACTATTCCGAATCGCCGCGCGCCCAGTTCTTGCGCAATCCATCCCGTCAGAACCACCTTTACGGCAGCGGCCAGCGCCGGAAAAAAATGCAGGGCCGTCAGCGAGTCACCGAGTGTTTTCCGCGCAAACCACGTGACCACGGCAATCAGCGGCGCCTGGTCCACATAGCCCCAATCGAGATGATGGCTGCACGCCAGGTAATACAGTTCGTCTACAAAATAGCCGTAACGCCCGCTGACCAGCATGTGTGCAAGGAATAAAAGGAAGGCGAGCCCGCCGAGGAGCGCCCAATCTCCCCGGCGGCCGTCGCCGGCTGTCTGTAGAGAATCCCCGACCGGTACAGAGGCCATTTCAGAACAACCTCACCTCAAACAACGAAGCGGCTTTCGAAAATGTTCCGTCGACACTTGGGTAGTGGCAGCCGAGGTTAATTTCGGCCACTCCAAGAATGTGTGAGGGAATCAATCAATTTCCACCGCGGGGCCGGTAGAGGTCGCGCCAATATCCGCGATGCGCGAAGCGACAGCCTTGGCCACGCGGTACAAACTCTGCGCCGCCGGAGCCGATTCGCCCTGCGCCGCCACGGGACTCCCGGTATCGCCGCCCAGGCGGATTCGCGGATCAATTTCGATTTCACCCAGCACCGGCACGCCATACTCGATCGCGGTCTTCGTCCCTTCGCCATGCCCGAAAATATCCACTGGCTTTCCGCAATGGGGACACGAGAACGTGCTCATGTTTTCCACCACCCCGAGCACTTCCACGTTCACCTGGCGGAACATTTCAATCGCTTTGCGAACGTCGGCCACCGCCACCATGGATGGCGTCGTCACCACAACGGCGCCTGTTACCGCCACTGTCTGGATCAGCGTCAATTGGACGTCGCCCGTCCCCGGCGGCAGGTCAATCACCAGGTAATCCAGTTCGCCCCACTCCACGCTGCGCAGAAATTGCGTGATCACACTGTGCAGCATCGGCCCGCGCCAGATTACCGGCTTGTCACCGGGATTCAACAGTCCCATCGAAATCATTTTGATGCCCTGCGCCTGCACGGGAATGATGCGTTGCTGCGGCGTGGCCATCGGCTCCTGCGTCGAGCCGAGCATGATCGGCACGTTCGGCCCGTAGACGTCGGCGTCGAGCAAGCCCACTTTATGGCCTAACTTGGCCAGGGCGAGGGCCAGATTTACCGCGACGGTCGTTTTCCCCACGCCGCCTTTTCCGCTGGCCACCGCCACCAGGTTTTTCACTCCTGGTATTCCTTGTCTCTGTGGCGCTGGCTGTTGTCCCGGCATTGTTCCTGGCGGCATGTGTCCTCTTCGCTTCCTGAATCTCTCGTGTGCTTCGTGAGCTGTCAGTTTTTGGTCGCTAGTTCTTAGTTCGAAACTTCCCCAAAATCAGCAACCGGTTACGACTCACCAGTCACTAGTCACCAATCACCAGTCACTTCTTCACGCCCCGTGGCATTTCTTATATTTCTTTCCCGACCCGCAAGGACAAGGATCATTTCGCCCGACTTTCGCACCTGCGCGCACCGGCTTCGGGGCTTCCGCTTGTGCCGCTCCGGTTTGAAACTGCAAATCCTTCTGCTGGCGTTCCTGTTTGCGCTCCAGCGCGCGTGCAAAATCGGGCAATTTCTGCGCTGGAGCTTCTTCGGCTCGCGCCGCCGCACTAGCCGCAGCCGCAATCGCGCTCGGTGGCCGCTGGCGTGGCGGTTCCGGCTGAGGCTCGCGCGCCCCCGGCGGCGCTTCTCCCTGCTGAATTTGCACGTGATAGAGATAGCGGATCGTCTCGTTGTCAATGCGCGCCATCATGTCTTCAAACAGAATGAACGCCTCTTTCTTGAATTCGACGAGCGGATCCTTTTGTCCGTAGCCGCGCAGCCCGATGCCTTCCTTCAAGTGG
>DASSGJ010000179.1:0-5405 GCA_035693545.1 Candidatus Acidiferrum sp. | reverse complement strand
AGGCTCCGCAAGCTGTGAACTGTCGACTCTCGGCTGTGAGCCTCCCGCCTGGCTCCGCGCCAGTCACCAGTCACGACTCACCAGTCACCAACTCCCTCTGCTATCATTCCCGGCTTGCACCCCCGGGAGGTGGCATGGGATTTGAGGAGCGGTTGGCGGAAGTGCGGACTGGGTTTGAGCGATCGTTCTGGGTGGCGAACGTCAGCGAACTGTTTGAGCGGCTTTCGTATTACGCGGCGTTTGCTTCGCTGGCGCGGTATCTGCACGAGGCGTTGAACTTTCCGACGGAGCGGGCGGCGGATCTTTCGGGATTGTTTGGCGGGCTGGTGTGGTTCCTGGCAATTTTTGGCGGGGCGATTGCCGACCGGCTGGGATTCCGGCGCGCGCTGGCGATTGCCTATCTCATCCTCGCCGGCTCGTACTTCCTGCTTGGCTCGCTGGGAGCGCCGTGGCTGGCGCCGGTGCGCAACGCGGTGCCGCTGGTGGGGCTGGTGACCGTGGTGCTGATGCTGCCGGCGCTGGGCGTGGCGATGGTGAAGCCGTGCGTGGTGGGGACGACGGCGCGGGCGTCGAATGAGAATGTGCGGTCGATCGGGTATTCGATTTACTACACGCTGGTGAATATCGGCGGGGCGCTGGGGCCGTTCGTGGCGTCGTGGGTGCACCGGCACCTGAGCGTGGAAAATGTTTTTCGCGTGGCGGCGGCCAGCGTGCTCCTGATGTTCTTTGCGGTGCTGGTGTTTTTCAAGGAGCCGCAGAAGTCGGGTGATGTGAAGACCGCGAGCCTGGCGGAAACGATGAGCAACTTCGGAAAAGTGGTGGCGAATCCGAAGTTCATGATTTTTCTGTTGATTTTCTCCGGCTACTGGATTGTTTACTGGCAAGAATTCATCACGCTGCCGATTTACATCCACGATTATGTGGACGGAAATGCGGATACGGAGCGGATGCTTTCGACCGGGCCGCTGGTGGTGATTGCGTTTACGGTGGCGTTCAGCGTGTTGACGCAGAAGATTTCGGCGTTTCGCGCGGTGCTGCTGGGGACGCTGGTGTCGATGGTGGCGTTTGCGATTCTGGCGCTGCACGCGAGCATCGTTGCCGCCTATGCGACGCTGGTAGTGATTGCGGTGGGCGAATTGATTCAGCAGCCGCGTTATTACGACTATATTTCGCGGCTGGCGCCGGCGGGGCAGCAGGGGACGTACATGGGATTCGCGTTTTTGCCGCTGGGGATTGGATCGTTTCTGGCGGGGCGGATTGGCGGCGCGTTGTTGCACCGGTTTGGGGAGGTGCAGCACCGGCCGGAAATGTTTTTGTGGGCATTGACGGGGATCGGGCTGGGGACGACGTTGTTGTTGTGGGTTTACGACCGGGTGGTGAAGCCGTCGGAAGTGAAGGCGGAGTAGGAAAAGAGAAAGGCACGGATTTCACACAGAGGACGCAGAGGGTCCACAGAGGTCACGGAGAAGAGGGCGGACGGAAAGGCGAAAAGGGCACGATGTATCGTGCCCCTACAAAGGATTAAGATTCGTCGGAGCTAGAAGCCGGAGAAGAGGAAGAAGTCGAGGAAATCAATTGACCATGCGGCGAAGCGATTCCAGCGCTTGCCGAGCGAGCGAATAACGCGGTTCGATATGGATCGCTTCCTGGAAGCAGCGCATCGCCTGGCCATACATTTCCTTTCCTAGGTACGCGCGGCCGAGATTGTAGTGAGGAAAATGCCGCGGTTCGTAGCGACGGGATTCAACAGCCTGCTGGAGCCAGGGAATGGCTTCGTCAAACTGGCCGAGTTCGATCAGGTAAGCGCCAATATCGTTGTAGGGATTGCCAAAATCGGGGTCCAGCTCGATGGCGCGCTTGCATTCGGCGATGGCATCCATCAGCTTGCCCTGATAATGATAGGTCCAGCCGAGAAAAGTATGAGCTTCGGCTGTCGGATGCAGCTCCAGCGAAGACTGGTAGAGCTCGGCGGCGCGGTCGTAGTCGCCTTCCATCTGGGCCTGATAAGCGTCTTGCAACACTTCCCACGCGCGCGTGAGGGTCTCTTGGCTCATGGGGGGATTTTGAACGTAAAAAGCGAGTCTCGTCAAAGGTACGAAAGTGCTAGCTGTGCAAAATGGGCACCCTGTCCTGTGGGCGGGGCAGAGGTGGAAATTTGCGGCGAGAACGGGGAAAATAGCAGAGTCTCATTTTGAGCAGGCTGGAAATTGAGGGGGGGAAGCGTGAATCTTTTTGGGAAAAGTGCTGTGATTGCCGCAAGTTTCGCGGGATTGCTCGGCGCGAGCGTGATGGTTTCGCAGGCGTCGACCAGCAAAAATGCAGGGCCGAACGCGGCGGCGGTGGCGCGCGGAAAGACCGTGTTCCAGCAGAAGTGTTCGGTTTGCCACTACGACAACAGCGACCAGAAAAAAATCGGGCCGGGGCTGAAGGGGCTCGCGAAGCGCGGCACGTTCAGCGTGAACGGCAACAAAATTACGGATGAGAGCCTGAAGGCCTGGATCGAGAACGGCGACCAGTTGATGCCGCCGTTTAAGGATGCGCTGGAACCCGGGCAGATCAAGGACGTAATCGCGTACGTGAAGACGCTGTAGCTTCAGGCGCGGGAATTTTTGAGTGTAAAAAGAGAAATCCCCGCAAGCCTGCACGAAGCGGGCTGCGGGGATTCCAATTTTTCTCGCTCCCTGGCGGGAGAAAGAGCTACTTCAGAACGGCATCCTTCAGGACCTTGGCCGGACGCAGACGAACAACGGTCTTGGCCTTGATCTTGATCGCTTCACCGGTCTGGGGGTTGCGGCCCATGCGGGCTTTGCGATGAGCCTTTACGACGCGGCCGATTCCCGGAATGACAAACTTTCCTGCACCGCCCTTGGCTTCCTTGACGGCCAACTTGTGGAGCTCATCAAAGAAAGTGACGACGGTCTTCTTCGCAGTGCCGGCTTTCTCGGCGAGATGCGAAACGATTTTGGTTTTGCTGAGTGGCTTAGCTGCCATTTCTTCTGCCTATCCTCCTGATTTGACTATCCATCCCGGTGCAGCCGGGACCAGCCACGAGTAGGAAAAACCCCTATTTTCCTTGCAAAAAACTCGGGCCGAACCGGACTATAACGAAGGAAGAAAAAGAACGCAAGGGCAAATGCGCAAAAAAGGCCGAAAAAATGCGATTTTTTTAGGGGCATGTGCAAAACGTGCTGATTTCATGCGGTAAAACGTGATTTCGACACTGATTCGACGCCATTAGGGTGTGTTATCCTGCCTAATTCCAAGTTAATCAAGGAGAAGCGACTGTGAGCACGACCACAGACTGGCGAGACCTGGAGCGGCAGATATTGAAGGTCATCAAGACCGGCGTGCGCCCCGTCGCGGTGGCATTCCTGGATGCGGAACCCGATGGAGTGAAGAAATTTCAGGGCACGCAGCCCTCAGGATGCAGTTTCTGGCGGCTGGCGGCCGAGGGGCGAACGTTTTACACCATCCCCGAAAATCACTTCAACTGCGCTGTGGGCGCGTACACGCACAACATCGCGCTTTCGCCGGAGCGCGAAAAAGAGACCGAACAGACATTGAAGATGATGTTTGATCTGGGTTATGTGAAGCCGGAAGAAGTTCCACAAATTCCCCGGCTGCCGAAAGAACCAAAGGCGATCGTGTATTCCCCGCTGGGGGAAGCGCCGGTGGATCCGGACGTGGTTCTGTTTGCGTTGCGGCCGGGCGCGGCGATGCTCTTGCAGGAAGCCGCTGTGCGCGCGGGAATTGGAACGGGAGCGCCTTCGCTTGGCCGGCCGACGTGCATGGCGCTGCCGGCTTCGCTGCAGTTCGGCGCCATTGCGAGCCTCGGATGCGTCGGAAACCGGGTGTATACCGGCCTGGACGAGGGTGAGATGTATGTTGTGCTGAGGGGTAAGGATCTGACAAAAGTTGCCGAGGCCCTGCACGTCATCAGCGGGGCGAACACCGCCTTGCGGGACTATGCCCGGGGACGGCGGGAGCAGTTGGCGCACTCTGAATTTGACGGTAAATAGCGGATAGAAGCCTGCGGCGTAATTTCGGAGAATTAGTCTCGCAAGAAAGAACAGCGAGGTGAATCATGAGTTCCTTCCGGGTCGTGGCGATTCCGAGCGAAGTTGCCGAGCAGGTGCGAAACACGGGGAAATCCCCTAACTACGGTTTCCCGGCACATCGAGAGATAGCAGCGGGGCGCGCGCCGTGCCGGCACTGCCTGAAGTTAATCCGAAAAGACGAAGAAGAGCTGTTGTTGTTTACCTACGACCCTTTCCGGGAATTGGGTGAGCCGCCTCTTCCGGGGCCCGTTTATATCCATGCCGCGGAATGCCCGCGACATCCGGAAAATGACGTAATCCCGGAAGATTATCGCGGAAGGCTGCTGACGCTGGAGGGATACGGGGATGACCGTGCGCTCGTGAAAGAAATCCGCGTGCGGGATGGCGCGGAGGAACGCGCCGCGGAAGAGTTGTTCGGTGAGACGAAGGTTCGGTACGTAAATGTACGGAGCACGGAAGCGGGTTGCTTTTTGTTTCGGCTGGAACGCAATTAAGAAAAGCGGCCGCCTCAGAAGGCGGCCGCTACAAAAGCAAGAGGGCGGCGTAAAGCCGCCCCTACATTTTGCAACTGGGGATTAGAGTCCGGCGAGATCTTCGTAAAGATGGGCGATGGCCTTGATTCCCCCGTAATAGTTTTCGAGGGCGAGATGCTCGTCGGGGGCGTGGGCGTTTTCGTCGGGGAGACCGAAACCGATGAGGACACAGGGCACCTTAAAAGTGTCGTGCATTTGTGTGACGAACGGGATGGAACCGCCTTCTCGAATAAAAACTGCCTTCTTGCCAAACCCTTTTTGCAACGCGGACTGGGCTACCTGGAAAATAGGCGCCTTGTAGGCAGCTGCCCAGGGCTTGCCGGTGCTCAACACGTCGAAGCGGCAGTGCACGCCTTTCGGAAGTAGCTTGCGAATGTGCTTTTCGACCAGCTTGGCGATTTTCTGCGGATTTTGATCGGGTACCAGGCGCGTGGAAAATTTCGCGTAGGCTTTTGAAGGAATGACAGTCTTCGCGCCTTCACCCTGGTAGCCACCCCAAATCCCGTTGAGTTCAAACGTAGGGCGAATCCAGAGCCGTTCGACCGTGGTGAAACCCTTTTCCCCATCGTAAGCGGGCGCTCCCACGGCGTGCTTGAAATCTTTCTCTTTCCAAGGCAGCGCGTTCAGCGCTTTGCGTTCCGCAGCGGGAACGGCAGCGACGTCATCATAAAAACCGGGAACGGTGACCCGGAAATTCTTGTCGTGGAGCCTGGCGAATAATTCCGTCAGCACCGTAAGCGGATTGGGCACCGCGCCTCCGTACACTCCGGAATGGAGATCGCGCGCGGGTCCTGTGAGCTCGATTTCGTAGTAG
>DASSGJ010000178.1:0-4874 GCA_035693545.1 Candidatus Acidiferrum sp. | reverse complement strand
TTGATGATGTCGCCGCCGCGCCGCTGGATCATTCCCGGAATCACCGCGCGCGAAACGAAAAACACGCTCTTCAGGTTGGTGTTCATTACCTGGTCCCATTCTTCTCCACTTTTTTCCTGGATGGCTCCGAAGCCGCCGCCTCCCGTTCCCGCGTTGTTGACGAGGATGGTGATTCCGCCAAATTGTTTTTCCGTGGCATCCACCAGAGCGCGGATCTCGGCCTCCTTGGTTACGTCCGCCGCCCGCGCCAGAACCCTTGCTCCGGCGGCCTCCAATTCGCGCGACGAAATTATTAATTTTTCTTTATCTCTACTGCAGATGCTAACAGCCGCCCCCAGCGCGGCCAATCGCAGGGCGATGGCTTTACCGATGCCGCGGCTGCCGCCGGTGACCAGCGCCACGGCGTCTCGCAACGGGGTACCTAATACGTTCACACTATTTGCCGCGCTTATGTTGCCCATTTGCATTCCTCCTCGCCTAAGCCACTCTTTTTATGCGAAACTCATCTTATCTCGTTAGGATGCCACCCCAATGAGAATGCCTCGGAGAGTTCCCGGGGCCCGGGTCTTCGGTTCGTTCCGCGCAAGACACCAGCTCTCCGGGTTTTAAGGTGCAGATCCCGGCTTGCGGTCGGAGAGTGGCTGCACCTATAATTCCAACGTTTCCGATAGAGCACTTCTGGTCCGCAGGGAATGACAGCAGTTCCGTCAGCGGCATGGCCTCTGGCGATTTATGCAATTTTACTTTCATGTATGGAGCGAGGAGATTAGGAATGAGAGCAATTCGTTGGATGGCAAGCCTTCTGCTTCTTACGGCGCTGAGCCTGAGCTGTACTCCATCTGCGCCGGCCCAGGATGCCGCGGCCGCGGGCGGAGCCCAGCCGAAATATACGATGGCGGAGTACAACTCCTATCAGGCCGCCAACGCTGAGAAAAATCCCGCCGCCCAGATCAAACTGCTCGATGATTTTGTCGCCAAGTATCCGGCCTCCGCGCTCCTCAATTACATTTACCCGCTGTACTACAAGAACTACTACGGGCAGAAGAATTACCCGAAGGCCATCGAATACGCGGACAAAATGCTCGCGATGGGCGACAAGATCAGCCCGGCGGAGCGCTATGATGCGCACTACGTCCGCGCCTATGCCTTCAACGCAATTCAGAATCCCGATCCGGAATCCGCCAAGACTGCGCGCGCCGCTGCCCTGGCCGGTCTGAAAGTTCTCGACCAGCTTCCGAAGCCGGACGGAGTGGACGATAAGACGTTTGCCGACCAGAAGAAGCAGTCGCTGATCGTGTTCAACGGGACGGCGGCGACGGCGGGAATGGCTGCGAAGGACTACGCGGGGGCCATCGAATCTTATAAGGCGGTGCTGGCACTCGCTCCGGATGATCTGGTCTCCAACTACAAGCTGGGCCAGGCGTACATGGCCATCGCCCCGCCGCAGCCCCTTGACGCGCTCTGGTACTTTTCGCGCGCTGCCACTTCCAAGAGCGCCAACGAGCAGCAGTCAAAGTCGGTGAAGGCCTACATCCGCAAGGTAATTGCGAACTATCAGGGCGGAACCGTGTGCGATTCGCTGACAGACGCGGAGATGAACGAGTTGCTGCAGCTTGCGCCGAATTCCGTGGATCGCCCGGCGAGCTACAAACTTTTCAGCTCCGCCGACCTGGACGCTGCGCGCAAAGACATGACCATCGCCACGGTTGTTACGGATTTAAAAGCCGGCGGTGACAAGGGGAAACTCGCATGGACAGCGGCTTGCGGCCTGGAATTCCCCGACGTTCCGGGGAAGTTGCTTGAAGTCATCGTCGGAACGGATACGGTTGAGCTCAAGACCGCGTTGTTCACAAGCGACGCGGAATTTGAAGCAGCCACCACGCCGAACATGAATGTGATCATCAAGAAAACCGATCAGCCGGAAGCGGCCAAACTGGAGAAGGGCAATCCCGTTCGTTTCACGGCCACGCTGGAAACCTATGATCCCGATCCGGCGTTCATGCTGCACTGGGACAAGGCCAAAGTGAACGCGGAAGACTTGCCGAAGGCGGGTCCGGCGAAAAAGCCGGCGCCCAGGAAGCCGGCGCCAAAGAAACCAGGGAACTAGTTTTTCCGGATTGAGAAAAAAGAACGGCCCCGAACTCATCATTCGGGGCCGTTCTTTTCTTGGAGTGCGGCAGCCTTCGCTGCCGCTTTTACGATCGCAACATTCAAACCAAATTTAGCCGCGACATGCCGGCTCTCCCGCCTAGCGCCCCTTCCGTCTCCGGTGGTCCAGCTTGTACTCGGTCATTTTCCTGCTCAGAGTGTTGCGGTGAATTCCCAAAAGCTCGGCAGCGCGGCACTGATTGCCGTTGGTTCGCTCCAGAACCCGCTTGATGAAGCGTTTTTCGAATTCCCCAACCGCTTCGTCGAACAGAATTCCGCGCTCCACCATCTGTCCCACAAGGCCTTCCAGTTGATCTCTCACGTCCGCACTCTCCCGTGCCTGCGAATTTTCTTAAGGGGGCCGGCTTACGCGTCCAACTCGCGCCCGACCAGGATGCGATAGGCTTCCCGGTACTTGGCGCGCGTTGCGGCAACCACGTCGGGGGACAGGACAGGTCCCGGAGGCGTTTTCGGCCACCGGATCCGTTCGAGGTAGTCGCGCACGTACTGCTTGTCGAAAGAAGGCTGGGGCCCGCCGGGCTTGTATTCGGCGGCTGGCCAGAAGCGCGAGGAGTCGGGCGTCAGCGCTTCGTCAATCCAGATCATCTCGCCGTTCAGAAGCCCAAATTCAAACTTGGTGTCCGCGAGGAGAATGCCGCGAGGTTCGGCGTAGGCGGCGGCGCGCCGGTAGATTTTCAGCGTGGTATCGCGGACTTTTTCCGCCAGATCTTTGCCGAGCATTTCCGCGGCACGGGCGAAGGCGATATTTTCATCGTGGCCTGTGGTGGCCTTGGTGGCAGGAGTGAAGATCACTTCAGGGAGCTTGTCGGACTCACGGAGGCCTGGGGGAAGAGCAATACCGCAAACTGCTCCTGAGGCTTGGTATTCCTTCCAGCCAGAGCCGGAAAGATATCCGCGGGCGACGCATTCAATGGGCAGCGGCGTAGTCTTTTTCACCACCATGGAGCGGCCGGCCAATTCGTCGCGGAACTGATGGAACGGTGCGGGGAAGTCCGTTGAGCTGATGACGTGATTCGGAATGACATCTTTCAAGAGATCGAACCAGAAAAGAGAAAGTTGCGTGAGGACGCGGCCCTTATCGGGAATGGGCGTCGGCATGACCACGTCGAACGCGGAAAGGCGGTCGGTGGCTACGATGAGCAGGCGATCGCCCAAATCATAGATGTCGCGCACCTTGCCCCGCGCCAGCGGCGCGATGCCCGGAAAATTTGTTTCTCGAATGACTTTTGCAGCAGGACTTGCGTTCACGACCATGTAGCCCCTGACAAAGTGTTCAGCATTCTAACCCACCGTTCGGCGATGTCAATGTGACTTGAAAGACAAACGATATAAGAAAAGTTGATTCACGGCTTGATCGAATCAGGGGAGGGAACTGCGCAACGCGGAAGAAACTGCCCGTGATAGGTGAGACGGACTTCCGGGCTATTTGCTTCGTGGGTGGGGTTGGTTCCGATTCTCGCCAGCCCGTTTTGCTATTCCGATCGCGCCGGCGAGGAACGCAACAACGGCGAGAAAGATCTGAACGATTTCCGGGATGAGACCCATGGCGATCCTCCTGGTCCAAATTTCCGTCGCTCAATCCAAGCGGCGTTTTTCCGTTAGCTTAACACCGATGGCGAACACAGTGCTCAGAATGGAGAGGCCGATATTCCAGCCGGAGAACCATCTGGCGGAACCGGACGCCAGTTCGCCGGAGCCGCTCTTACCAAGGCGCAGTGCCTCCAGCATCGACGAAAGCAGTGCGTACTGGTAGGAAGCCAGCACCACTACAATGGTAGCAGATATGGCGATGAGCAGATGGATTGCTCCGATTTTTTGTTCATGGCCGAGTTCCGCTAAGGTCGCCGCCCAGATTGCGATGCAATAAACGAACCAATCCGGAGAGGGGAACAAGTCGGAAAAGGTAATGTCTCCCGACAGGGCGCCGCGTTGAAGTACGTGAACTACAATGGGAAGAACAGCGAAACCAAACGTAGCAATAATGTAGATCCACAAACGGGAGTCAAATTTCGTTTTTCCCTTCGCCGCACCGCTGCCGCGAGCCGCCTCTTCATTGTCCATCGTCAAATCCTCACGTATTGCGGGCGGTACTATAGCACAGAGGGGCGACGGAGGGGCTTGGAGACCTCGCGGAGGCGCCAAGGATTCGAGCCGCAGATAGCGGCGCCTCGACGTTTCGGGGTTACGCGGCGGTCGCGGCCCTGCGTTTTGGTGTGGGTTCGGCGTCGCCTTCCCAGCGGACGCTAACGAGTTTCGAAACACCGGGTTCCTGCATGGTCACGCCATAAAGGACGCTGCCGGTCTCCATGGTTTTCCGGTTGTGCGTGACGACGATGAATTGGGTTTGCGCGCTCATGTCGGCGATGAGTTTCGTGAAGCGGCCCACGTTGGCTTCGTCGAGCGGCGCGTCAACTTCGTCGAGAATACAGAACGGGCTAGGCTGATATTTGAAAATGGCGATCAGCAACGCCAGGGCGGTCATGGCTTTTTCGCCGCCGGAGAGCAGCAGCACGTTCTGCAGGCGCTTGCCTGGCGGAGAAGCCACGATGTCTATGCCTGCATCGCCGGAGCTGTCGGCTTCGGTGAGGCGCATTTCCGCGGTGCCGCCGCCGAAAATGGTGTGGAAAGCGGTGGTGAAGTTGGTATTGATGGCGGCGAAAGCCTGCTCGAAGCGTTCCTTGGTGATCAGGTCGAGTTCCTTGATG
>DASSGJ010000177.1:0-7813 GCA_035693545.1 Candidatus Acidiferrum sp. | reverse complement strand
TTCACGTTTTCCAGAATCCACCGGATCTTCAGTCCGCTGAAATACGTAGTAAGCGGCAGCCCGGTCTTTGCCCGGAACCGATCCTGCCCGCCCGATTTCGCCAACTCGCTTACATAATCCGCCACCCGCGTGTCCTGCCACACCAGCGCGTTCGCCAGCGCCGCCCCGGTCTTGCGGTTCCACACCACGGTCGTCTCGCGTTGGTTGGTGATGCCGATCGCCGCCAGGTCCTGCGGCTGCAGCTTCCCGTTCGCCATCGCCTCCGCAATCACTTCGCGCGTGCGTTGCCAGACCTCGGTCGGGTTGTGCTCCACCCATCCGGGGTTCGGATAAATCTGCTCGTGTTCCTTCTGCGCAACGGAAACCACGCGCCCGCCCCTGTCAAACACGATGAATCGCGTGCTCGTCGTTCCCTGATCAATCGCACCAATATAGTTAGCCACCGCACTCCTCCTGACATTCCGATTCGTTCCATGCTTTCATCGGGCCGTGGAACCCGTGCTGGAGCTCATACCGAAGCGCCCGCCTTCGCCGAAGGCCGGTTATGCGAAAGTCCTGCCGAGTCCAGAAAGTGATTGATCTTTTCCACGTACTGCTGAACGGCGGCCTTCTCCGTTGCGGCGTCCCATTTCAATTCCGCGGCCATCAGGGAGCCGACTGCCGGCGCAGCTTCGATCGCGTCGCGCCAGGCATGCAACTGCATCCCGATGCGCCGCGCCATCACGTCCTCAATCGTCGCCGCCATCTCATTCCGGATCGCGTACACCACTTCCGCCCCCATCGCCGGAAAACCGGGGATCAGCGGCTTCAGCAGCGCCGGATTTTCCTTGGCCACTGCAAGAACCTTTTCCGCCGCCGTTCCGAATTTCGCCGTCAGATGCCGCGCCGTCTCCGCCGAAAGCCCGTGCTGGTGCGCCAGCTTGTCGCGATAGTCTTCCGTGAATCCTTCGCCGCCAAACAGCACGTGATTGCGCGTCTGCGATTCCGTCGGTGTCACGCCCAGGGATTTCTGCACCTGGTGAATCGTGTCCTCCGCCATCGCCCGGTGCGTTGTCCATTTTCCGCCCATGATGCTGACCAGCCCGCTCGCGGCATCCACTTCGATCACGTCGTCTCGCGCCAACTTCTTTGTGTCCACGTCGCCTTCCGAACCCACCAGTGGCCGTGCGCCGGCAAAGCCGCTGACGATCTCATCCGGAGTGACCGGCCGCGCCAGATATTGATTCAGTTGCCGCAGCATGTACTCCACATCGGCCTTGGTAACCACCAATTCCGCATCCACGGCCACCTCTTCATCCGTGGTTCCCACCAGCAGCCGGTCATTCCAGGGCACCGCAAACAGCACCCGGCCGTCTTCCGTCTTCGGAACCAGCAAAGCGTCCTTCGTCGGGAAAACTTCCAGCGGCAGCAGAATGTGCGCGCCCTTGCTCGGCCGCATCCGCTTCCCCACGCTCGGCGTCGCCATCTGCCGGATACTATCCGCAAACGGCCCGGTGGCGTTGACGATCACTTTCGCATCCACGTTGAACGTCTGACCGGTAAATTGCTCCTTCACCACCACGCCGGAAAGCTTCTTGTTCGCATCGCGCCGGAAATCCGTCACCCGCGCGTGATTCAGCGCATTTCCGCCGGCCACCGTGAAGCTCTGCACCAGCATCATGTTGTAGCGCGCGTCGTCAAACTGCCCGTCCGCGTACGCCACCCCGCCAACCAGCCCTTTTTGATTCAACTCCGGCATCCGCTTCAGCGTCTCTTCGAGCGAAAGAAACTTGCTTGGCGAAATCCGCCCCTCGCCCGCCAGCCAGTCGTAAATCTTCAGCCCGATATCCAGGTATGCGACGTCAATCCACCGGTAGCTCGGCACGAGGAACTCCAGCACCCGCGTCAGGTGCGGCGCGTTTTCCATCATCCGCACGCGCTCATGCAGCGCACGCACCAGAACGTGATACTCCTGCAGGTCCGCGCCCTTGATCGCCTCTTCCAGATAACGCACGCCGCCGTGAATAATCTTCGTCGCCGCGCTGGAGGTTGCTCCCGCAAAATCCCCCGCTTCCACCAGCACGGTGCGGATCCCGCGCAGTTGTGCATCCAGCGCGCAAGCGGCTCCGGTAGCCCCGCCGCCAATCACGCACAGGTCGAACTTCTGTCCCGCGATGTTTTTCAGTTCATCGGCTCTGGCTTTCATGGCTCTCCTGCCTTATCAGAAATTGACTTTCGTGCGGAATCCCAACACCGGCGCGTTCGGCAAAGCTCCGTTCGCGCCCACGTCGACGTAGTATTGAAACACGGGTTGTATGTACCAGTAAGGCGTCACTTGCAGCGAGTAGTTCAACTCCACCGCTTTTTCCGAGCCCAGTGGCGGCCCGCCCAGCAGCACGCCGAAATTCGAAAACGAATCGCTGATCTTGCTGTATACCAGCGCCACTCCCACCCGATCCTTCGGCCGGCTGGCAAACGGCGCATTGAATCGCCCGCCCACCGTCACTTGCACGTTTTCGCGCGCCACGTCGTCGGGACTGTAATCAAAGCCGGCCGTAAGGTCCAATCCCCTGTTCGAACCCGCGTCCGTCCGGAATACCGCCTGGCTCGCCATTCCGTAAATCAGATAGTTGCCGCTGCTCATGACCCCCGCGGCGTCTGGGAATTTCCCGCCGTTATAGATTCCGCCGAACTTGTAGCTGCCCGGATACACCTTCGTGGTTGCAGCTCCGGACGGCGTGCCGTCATCCGGCGGATGCAGCAGGTAGCCCGCCTCAAATAGAAAAGTCGCCGAATTTTTGATCTCGAAATTCGTTCCAGTGGGATCCTGATGGTACGGATCCCGGTTTCCGGACATCACCGACGACTTCACATAGATACTCCGCCTCGGTGCGAACCGCACCTCCACTCCAGGCGTGCCCGCCGGATCGAACGATTCGAAAATCGAAGGGAAAAGGTTTCCGAACGCGTAGCCCATCGGCTCGATCAACCAGGAACCGCCATAATCCTGATTGCCGTAAAAATCCAGGCCAGCCAGTTGCCCCGCCCGGATTCGCAGTTTTTTGTCGAAGAAAAGTTGCTGCACCCAGAAAGAATCCAGCCGCGTGGTGTGCGCGCTGACCAGATCGCTCGGATTGGCCAGCGTCCCAATCTTCGCCCCCAGGTTGGCGCCCGACTGCCACAGCGCCGTCGCGTGAATACTCAGTCCCTGCCACGCGATCAGATGGTCGAAACTCAGGTCCATCGTTCCGCGAATTCTCATCCACCCGGCCTGCGCTTGCTCCAGGCCACCCGAGGGATTCGCCTCCAAATCGGTGATGTAGAAAAAGTCGAACGTCAGGCCCTTCTCCGCCAGCGCCGTCCTCTCTCCTCCCCAATCACCCAGAAGGTGCTGCCGCTCCGGCAGCCCAAACAGCGAGACGCTCTGCTCCTGTGCGGAACCAGTCCGTACAAAGGCCAGTGCAAAAACGAAAGCCGCCAAAAGTAACGTCAGCAAAACTCTTCGCCCCGCCCCGCGCAAATCGAGCCGTCGCCGTGGGGAATTCTCCGAAGCGGTCAATTTTTCGATTCTGGTGTTTGGGGAAGAAAACTTACGGAAGGGAGAATCAATTGCGTATTGCATGGTGCCCCCGGGTCCTACCTCTACCTGCCATGCCAGCCTTTCCGGCATGCCGTGTTTCGCTCAACGACGATTTCGATGCAGCAGCGCCGCAAAGGATTCAAATAGTTTTCGATTTTTTTTCGAGCACCAGGAAGTCATGCGCGCCACTATTTCGACATCACCCACCAGAGCAACGGGGGTCGCTATCCGTGGCGCTCGGAGTGAACAAACTACAGCCGCGTTGTTGCTCTTGTGATTTGGAAGCGCGAACAGGTTTAACTCGAAATCGAACCACACCAATTCACTATTCGCAGCGCAATCGCCGCATTCACCTGGCCCAGGGTATTTTACATCGCCATTTTGCCGGTGGCCGGCATCAGGTCCCACGCCCGCCAGAACGCCTGCATCTCCGCGGGCGTCCCCAGCGACACACGGATATATTTATCCAGCACCGGATACTTCGGGCCGATCAGGATGTGATTCTTCTTCAGGTGCTCGATCACTTCGTCCGGTGGGCGCATCGGATTCACCATCACAAAATTCGTCTGCGAATCAATCGCTCGCAGCATCCGCGCATTCACCTGGTTCATGAACTCCTGCCGGTCATCCGTGTTGCGTTTGATGCCCAGCCGCACATACTCCACATCGTCCAGCGCGGCCGAAGCGGCACGAGCGGAAACCACGCTCACGCTCCAGTTGGGAAAGCCTGCCGGCAGCCGCTTCGCCATCTCCGGCGAAGCGACGGCGTACCCAATCCGCATCCCCGCCAGTCCATATATCTTCGAAAAAGTGCGCGAGACGATGATCCGTGGATCGTCGTAATGCCGCTCCAGAAACGATTCGTACTGCGTATTGGGTGTCACAAAGTGATGGTAAGCCTCGTCAATCAGCACCGTCACATCCGCTGGCAGCTTCTTGAGGAACGCTTCAATGTCGCTGCGCGGCGTGATCGTCCCGGTGGGGTTATTCGGATTCACAATGTAAACCAGCCCCGTCGAACTCCGCGCCGCTTCCAGCATCGCGCCGAGATCGTGCTCGTACCTTTTGTTCAGAGGCACGCTCGTAACTTCCACTCCCGCCGCCTCCGCCAGTTTTCCCAGCGAGGGGAACGTCGGCACAGCCTGCACCAGCTTTTTGCCGGGCTTCAGGTACGCCAGCGCCGCCATGGCCAGAATCTCGCCCGATCCGCACGCCAGCACAATCTGCTCCGGCTTCACCTTATGCATCGCGGCCAGTTTCGCGACCAGCGTGTCGTACTCCGTCCGCGGATACCGATTGCCGCTCGCCACCGATTCGCGCAGCACCGCCAGAGTCTTCTCCGATGCTCCGTACGGATTCTCGTTGCGATACAGCAGCACCGGATCGGCGGCTGTCGCCACGCGAACCGCCTCATCCCCGCGCACAAAACTCTCCCGCGTCGCTTCCGCGGCAGCAGCCACTGAAAAACCTCGAAGCCCCGGCACCGCTGCGCCCACCACCGCGCCAACCCCAATCTGTCGAAGCAGTTTTCTACGCGAAACGGACATACCCACCCCCTCGGTTCCATCGCCGCGATTCATCCACAAGCCCATGCGCCGACGGCATTGCCCGGTATTTTACTGTGTTGTGCTAGCGAAGGGTTAGCGTTACCTGCTGGCTGCAACCCGAGAATTACGTAGAACGATGTGCTTCGCCGTCCTTGGGCTCACACAGCCGTGGGCGCGGCAACACACCCACCCCAATCCGCTTCCGCCTCGCTATTCACGCTAAACGACTGAGTCGTCTAAGGCTTGCGCGATTCTTTTCGCGGCGATTCCTCATGGCGCCCTTCTTGCATGCCGACAAGCGCAACAGATCGAGTCTAGGGAGGATACGATGCCACGGTTCCCGAAAAACTTTCCCCACCGCAAAGCGTGCGTGCGCTTTGCACTCGCGCTTCTCGCAATGATTGCCTTTGCCGGATGGGTTTCCGCCGGTCAGGGCGGGCAGCCCGACAATGCCCCGACTGACAATGCCCCGTCTCGCGTCTGTGAAGGCTCCCTTCTCTACCGCTCACCCGTCTCCGGCCGCTACGAGTCCGTCCCCCTGATTCACACCGACGTCACCCTCGACGTTCGCGGTCTGGCAGCCGCAGCCACCGTCACGCAGCAATTCCAGAACTCCGGCACAGACCCCATCGAGGCCGTCTATGTTTTTCCTCTTCCTCACGACAGTGCGGTCTACGACTTGGAAATCCGCATCGGCAATCGCCTGATTCGCAGCACCATCCGCGAGCGCGGAGAGGCTAAACGCGTCTACGACACCGCCAAGTCCGAAGGCAAGCGCGCCGCTCTCGTCGAAGAGGAGCGCCCCAACATCTTCACCACCTCGGTCGCGAATATCATGCCCGGCGACCGCATTGATGTCCGCCTTCGCTACGTTCAGCCACTGGGCTGGCCCCTGAACTCGGAAGACGGGCGCGTCCGCCTGGTTTTTCCCATGGTCGTGGGCCCGCGCTATATCCCCGGCACGCAAGCCGTCTCCCACACCGGCACAGGCTGGGGTGCTGATACCGACGCCGTACCCGACGCTTCTCGCATCACTCCCATTGTCCGCAATCCAGACAGCCGCCCCGGCCACGACATCTCTCTGTCCGTTGATCTCGACTCCGGCTTCGAGTTTGGCTCCGTCAACTCGATCTCTCACGCCATCACCGTTCGTCGCCTGCCCGACGGCCGCCGCCACGTGGAACTCGCCTCCGGCGCCACCATTCCAAACAAAGACTTTGTCCTCGAAATCCAACAAGCCGAAAGTACGCAACCAAAATCCGCTCTTTTCCTTTCTTCCGATCCAACCTCAGGCGAAACCCATTTCCAACTCTCTGTCTTTCCTCCCACTGTCCAACCCGTCAAGCGCGTCCCCATGGAAATGCTCTACATGATCGACGTGTCCGGCTCCATGGGTGGCACTTCCATCACTCAGGCCCGCGAAGCGCTGCTCCAGGCCCTCGACCGCCTCAGCCCCGGCGACCGCTTCGGCATCCTCGCTTTCAACCATGCTTATTTTGAATTTGCTTCCGAGCCACTGACTGCCAGCTCGGAAAATATCACTGCTGCGCGTCATTTCGTCCAAAATCTTCAGACAGGCGGCGGCACGGAAATGCTTCCCGCCCTCCTCCACGTCATGCGGAAGCCCGAAACGCCGGGCTACCTGCGCCACATCATTCTTCTTACCGACGGCGACCTGGGCAACGAAGAACAAATCTTCGACGCTCTGCGCGCCAACCTTGGCGGCGCGCGCCTGTATACGGTCGCTATCGGCAGCTCCCCCAACTTCTTCCTCGCCACGAAAATGGCCCAATTCGGCCGCGGCACCTTCACGCAGATCGCCGATGTCGCCGAAATTCGCGAGCAGATGGGCCGCCTCCTCGCAACAATCGAGAGTCCCGTCCTCACCGATGTAAAGCTGGCGTTCGAAGGCATCGAAGTCGCCGATGTTTACCCGCAGCGTCCCCCCGATCTTTTCCTCCGCCAACCCCTTCTCCTTTACGGCCGCATCTCCCACGGCCAGTCCGGCCGTGTGCGTCTCACAGCTCGCGCGGGCGGTCAGCCTTACGAAGCGACCTTTGCTTTCGACACTTCCACGGCCTCATTTCATCCCGGCATCACCACGCTATGGGCTCGCCAGCGCGTCGAGGATCTCACCGACCAGTGGCGCGTCTGCGATGAAGATGCCCGCGACGGAATTCGTGCTGCGCTGATCGCCCACGCTATCCGTTACCGGCTGGTCACACGTTTCACTTCCCTTGTCGCCGTCGAGGAAATCGTCGCCAACGCCACCGGCGCTTCCACGACCGTGCCCGTCGCCGCGGAGTTGCCCGCAGGTATGCAAATGGAAAAAGTCTTCGGCGCGCCGGCCACCGGAACCGCCGATACTTTTCTGGAGACCCTCGGCGTTACGCTGCTTCTCCTCGGCCTCGTGCTTTTGTGCCTCGTTCGCAAGGTAGGAACTCTCGCGTGAGACCCCTGCGCCACCTTCCGCGCTACATTGTCGCAGTCATTCTCGTTGCAGGCGTGGCCCTTACGGGTCGCGCCTTATATCTGCACGCGAAGGCCGAGCTAGCCGGCGTCCTCATCCGCCGCGCTTGGCAGGTAACAGCACGCTCGGGCGACTCCCGCCCGCCATGGCCGTGGGCGGACACCCACCCGGTAGGGCGCCTCCGCATTCCGCGCCTCGGCTACGACGAAATTGTTTTGGAGGGAGCAACTGCGCGCA